>JBIKOK010000143.1:0-16371 GCA_044358025.1 Opitutaceae bacterium | reverse complement strand
CCAAAATCCGAGGTGGGCCGACCGCTCCGCGGGCGGCGGCTCGGCGGTCGTCGCGTAACGCGTTGAGCCGCGCGCGGAGCGCCCGGCCCACCCCGGGCAGACCGAACGCGGCGATCCCACTGAAAGGTCAGATCGAGGGCCCCGTCGCTGCGCTCCTCGCCCTGACGAACCAAGCGGTCGCCCTCGCGCCCCAAAATCCGAGGTGGGCCGGCCGCTCCGCGGGCGGCGAATCGGCGGTCGTCGCGTAACGCGTTGAGCCGCGCGCGGAGCGCCCGGCTCACCCCGGGGCGGATCGACGATTGTGCCGTGATACCCACGTCCGGTGGTTTTTAGACCGTAGGCCCGGCCGGTGGCCGGGTTGCCCGCCCACCGGGCGGGCCGACCAAGGCAAAGTCTGAAATACACGGGACGTTGGGATTAAACCAGCCACTGCCTACCCCACCTACGCTCCCTCGCCCAACCCCTTCAGGCGGATCTTGCCCGGTCGCTTATCTCCGAATGGGGCCTCCCGGCCGCTCCGGCGATCGACCGCCGCGATGCGGGCACAAAAAAGGGGCGACCGGCCGAAGCCGATCGCCCCTTTGAGGCGTAATGCTAATCAACAACTAATTAGGGCGAAGGAGCTTTGTAGCTCGCCGCACCCAAATTCGTGGGAGCAATGCTGTTCAGATTGCCCGCGAGGCTCAGGGCGCTGAGGTCAACCGCACCGAGAGCGCGGAAGGTCAGGCCAACACCCGCGGCACCATTCACGAAGATCGGATTCGTGACGGTGATCGAACCGCTGGCGTTCAGGTCGAGCTTGTTCTGGAAGGTGCCACCACCGGAGCCGGAGGTAAGGATGTTACCCGAGCTGGTGAGCGAGACCGCACCGGAGGCCACACTCCCGGCCAGGAGGTTCAACGTCGCATTCTCGACGATCGTCACCGTGCCCGAACGGAACTGCACCGCACCGAGGGTCGCCGTGGAGCTGCCGATGCTGACCGAAGAGGCGAGCGCCGTCGTGGTATCGAAGAGGACGTTACCGGACACCGTGAGGGTGCCGGGGCTGTCCTTAATCTGACCGGTACCGAGCGTATTATAAAGGCTCAGACTCCCGCCGATGGTGGAACCGCCAGCGAGCGTCGTGATCGCGCTCGAGTCCTTGACCGTTACATTACCGACCGTCGTGATCGTGATGCCATTGGCACCGCCGAACGTGTTGGTGGTGGTCCCGAGCGTAATGCCCGCGTCCGCCGCCGTGAGGCTGGTGGTACCGCCCACGGCGATTGGGAGGGTGCCGGACTGGATGATCGCAGCCTTCTCGGAGGTCGCGGTGAGCTTGCCCAACGTGCCGGTGTTAACCGAGACGAGGTTCAGCGTGCCGGCCTCAGTGATCGCCACATCCGCGCCCGCCGCGGCGCCAACATTCGAGGTGAGCGTGAGCCCGCCGAAGTTGTTACCGGAGTTGCTGAGGGTGATCTTGCCGGCCTGCGTCTTAAACGTCGCGTTGCCGAACGCCTTGATGGTCGCGCCCGTAGCCTGCGCAATCGTCGTGTTCACACCCGTCGAGCCGTCCACCGTCAGCGTGCCGCCAGAAACAGCGACATTGCCGAGGGAGATGTTGGCCGACTGGGCGACGGTCGAATTACCGACCGCGGAGACGGCGATCACCGGGGCGATCGCATTCGTGCCGGCCGGATTGAGGAGCGCAACCGCACCCTTGCTGGAAGAGAACGACACCGCGTTGGTGCCCGTGCCCGTGGCTGGGACCGAGATCGAACCGGTCAAGGCCGTCTGGATGATATCACCACCGGTGCTGACCACCGTGAGGCTGCCCGCCGGAACCAACGCATTGGCGGTTGAGTTGACCTGAACAGCGTTCAGATTGGCCGTGCCACCTTCCGTGTAGGTGATGTTGGCCGTGCCCGTGGCACCATTGGCGCCCGTGGTCGTGAGACTGACCGGACCAAAGCTGTGGCTGGCATTCGTGATCGCGATGCTGTTGTCAGACGTGAGGTTCACCGCACCGTTGATACGGATGGCCGGGGCGGAGTCCGTGATCGCCGCCGTCGCACCCGTCGAGGTGAGGGTCGTAGCGCCGGTGCCACCGAGCACAATACCGGAACCGAGCACGATCGGACCAGCCGTAGTCACCGAGACGGTGCTGCCGATACCGGAGTTCGTCGCGTTCTGGAGGGTCAGACCATTCGGGTCGTTAACCACCACATTTCCAGTCGCGCTAAAACCGACCGTGGAATAGTCGCCACCAACGCCCGTGTTCAGTGTGAGGTTACCACCGGTGACGGTGACATTCACATTGCCGGTCGCGGCCTTACCATTCACCAGGGCGGTTCCCGCGGTGACGTTCGTGACGCCGGTGTTAACGAGCGTGAAATCCTTGGCGTTACCGATCAGGATCGCGCCACTCATGGCGTTGGTCGAATTGGTCAGCGTAACGTCGCCAGGGCTGAAGATGGAGTTCGCCGCGAAGATCGCGTTGCCACCCACCGTCAACTTGCCGGTGTTCACAATGTTTCCGGCCAAGCTGCGAGCGTCGAGGGTCGCCGCAGTGATCGCACCGAGGTTGACGGTCTGGCTTTCGATCAAGCTCAGCGTGCCCGTTCCAACGTTAGCGTTGATCTGACCGAACGAGTAGTTCGCCGCATTGCCAAAGGTGTTGTTACCGAGGCTGGCGTTGGTATTGTTGGTGTTCAACGTAACGTTACCAAACACCCGCACATTGTTGGCGGCCGTCGTGATTTGGCTGTAATTGGTTACGCCGTTGGTGCCAGCGATACCCGTCGTGGAGACCGAGAGGGTGCCACCGAAGGTGAGGGTATCAATCGCGTTGTTTCCGAGCGTGATGGAACCGGATTGGAGCGGAACGATGCTCGTCGGGGTCAACAGATTGCTCGTGAGCGAGGCGGTCGCGATTGCACCGGAGCCGGCGCCACCGCCAGCAGGCGCGAACGTGATCACGGGAGCGGAGGCGAACGGAGCCGTTCCCGGAGTGACGGTGACGGTATCGACAACACCAGCCAGATTCAAGGTCGCAACTGCGGTCGAAGCGGTGCCCGTCGGGCCGGTCAGGGTGACAGTCGGATTGCTGGTGTAGCCAGATCCGGAATTGGTCACCGTAAAGCCCGTGACTACGCCCGTGCCCGAAGTGCTGAGAATCGCAGTCGCAGCAGCACCGGTTCCGCCGCCGCCAGCGAAGCTGACAGTGGGAGCCACCAAATAGCCGGCACCGCCGAGGCCGGCACCACCAACGGCCAAGCTGGTGATGGTCTGCGAAGTCGTGTTGCGAGTCACCGTGGCGGTAGCGGTGATAACGTTGTTCGCAATGGTCACGGTCGGAACACCACCGGTGTAAGCCGCAATCCCCGCTCCGGCGACCACCGTGGTCGCGCCGAGCGTAGAGGTTCCGGTACCAAGGACGATGTCGTTCTTGTCCGTTACTTGGATGCCCGTGCTACCAGCGCCACCGGTCAGGACGACCGTGTTGAAGTCGTTACCGACGTTGGTCAGGGTAATATCGCCGAGAGGAGCCGCGAACGTAGCCGAGCTCGTGGAGGTGACGATACCAGTTTGGGTGATGGAACCAGCCGTAGAGGTGACACTCAGAACCGGCGCCGTCGTGGTGTTCAGCGCGATGCTGCCACCGCTCGAGAGCGTAACCGTGCGCGTGGTGGTCGAGGTCAGGGCACCCGCGGTGATCGCACCAGCAGTGGACGGAGCGGACAGCGTGAGGGTCGAGCTGGTCGAAATCGCGCCAGTCGTGATCGTGCCGGTCGAGGCGGTCAACGTCGTGTTGGACGAGGTCGAAATGGCGCCCGTGGAAATCGTGCCAGCGGTAACAGTCAGGCTGTGCGTGCCAGCGACGCTGCCGATCGTGACCGTGCCCGTCGGAGCCGAGAGGCTGAGCGGGTTACCACTGTTGGTGACCGCGTTGGTCACCGTGATGGAACCAGCCGGGGCCGAGAGGTTGACCGTCGAGGAGGTCGAGAGCGCACCGACCGTGATGATACCACCGGATGCGGTGATGTTCGAGGTGCCGCCACCGACTTGCAGGCGAGTCGTGACCGAGATATTCCCAAGCGTCGAAATGGAGGAGACGCCGCCGGATTGGATAATGCCGGAAGACGTAATATTGCCCAGAGCGCTCGGGGCGCTGATCGTCAGCGTGCTGCTCGTCGACACGTTGCCCGCGGAGATCTGACCACCAGAGCTGGTGATGGAGAGTGCGTTCGAGGCTGAGACGTTGCCAAGGGTCAGGTCGCCGCTCGTGAGGAGCGTCGTCGTCGCGGGATTGTTCGCGAAGGCGGCGAGGGTGATGTTACCCGTACCGGTGAAGCTGACGGCGTTGGCGGCAGCTTGGGCCAGCGTGACCGTGCCGACAACCGAGTGGGCGCCCGCGCCCTGGGTGATCCCAGCAGCGCTGGTGACGTTCAGCGTGCCAGTCGCAGTGCTCCCGTTCAACGTGATACCGCCAGCGGTATCGGTGAGGGCGATGTTGCTACCGGTCGACCCGACGGTGATGAAATCAACCGCGCCGAGGGTGATCGCCGCCGCACCGGTGCCGGTGCCGGCATTGAGCGTCACCACGGAACCCGTGGTGTTCGCGATCACGGCGCCAGCGCCCTGGGTGATCGTGCCATTGGTCGCGGTGCCGGTCGTGTTGATCGAAACGGCCCCAGTCGTGGACGCAACCGCCGGAGCGATGGTCAACGTATTGCCGGCCCCGCCGGAGAGGACGGCGTTACCGCCATTGGTGCGAACATCCAAGCCGCCACCAACGAGGGGGGTACCGACAAGATTCACGCTGACCGGACCGGTCGCGCCGAGGGTGGCGTTGTTGCCAGCCCCAGAAGCGCGGACGAAGAGGTTACCGAAGAACTTACCACCGTCGACGCTCACCGTGTTACCGGCGAGGTAGATGTTGTTACCCGGTCCAACCGCTTGGATCGTCGCGGCGTTGGTCCCGGAGGTCGTGCCCGAGCCTTGAACTTGCACGCCGCTGGTGGACGTGCCGGCGAAGCTGAGGGAACCGTTGATGCTGAAGAAGCCGCTGGGCTCATCGACCGTACTGGCGTAGAAACCACCGGTGTTGATCTGCGCCGTCTGCGAGAGGATAATGCCGGACTTGTTCAGGACGTAGACATTACCATTGGAGATAATGCTGCCGTCGATCGTCGTCGCAACCGGGCCCGAGACGGTGTTTAGCACCGACGAGGTCGCGCTCGGCAGGAAATAATTGATGACTTCGGCGGCAGCAATTCCGCTGGCGCCAGAGCCGAAGGCTTGCCAGGTGAGGATCGCCTTGTCGGGCGACGTTACGTTCAACGTAGAACCAACGATTTGGGTGGTCACCCCGGAAGAGGTGGTCAGGTTAGCCGACGTGACGTCGGGCAACGCCCAGAGGGGCGCGGGCAACGTGGCCAGCGGTCCCGCTACGAGGGCGGTCAAGAGCAACTTCCGCAGAGAGAAGTTGTTGTTCAGTTTATTATTCATGGGTTAAGACTAGTGTTGTTGAACGAATACGAGATTACGCCATTCCAGAGTCAGGAAGTAAAAGCCTTGGGGTGTTGGCAAGCACAAAGTCCACTGGAGGAGACCCTTGACCAATGGGGCCAGGGGCATCCTCGCAAGCAGGCGAATTGTGGTCACGTCGACCTTGGGACATCACTTCCTTCACGAACCGTCCATTCTGCAGGCGCCGTGCCAAGGATCACGGGCCTCTGTTACTCCCTCTCAACCATCAGTTAAGTCACGAAATCCCTGGTCGGCTCGGCCCGGCGGAATGCGCCTGAATCCGCAATCGTCGCCCGCCATTGGGTAAATTCCACCGTTTTTGCGCCGAGCCGCCTTCGCGTTGTTCCGGATCGGGCGGGTCGACCGGGGCGAGAGGATCGACGGGGGCGGCGGCGCGGGTCGTTTTGCGGGTCGGCGGAAAGTCGCGTCGGCGTGCACACTCCGCTTGCCATTGTGGTGCCCTTTGCGATGAAGGGTCGAAACATTCGGGGAACTCTTCCGGTTCCCGACTTCTCTGACTTCAGTCAACATGTGGTTTAAACTCCTCCTCCTCTTGTGCGCATCGGGCGCTGCTCGTTTTCTGACGGCGGCCGAACCCGTCGCCCAAACCTTCCAACTGAAAAAGCTGATCATCGCGGATACCGAGGCCAAAGCGGCGGCCTTGCCGGCCACGAGCGGCGGAGACGCCAGGGTCTTTGTGCAAGACGTCTCCGTTCTGTCCGAGCCCGGGTTTGCCGCCAGCGTCGAGTCGTTCCTCGGCAAACCGATCACCAATGATTTGTTAAACGGCTTGGCGAACGCGATCGCCCAGTTCGCCCGTCAGAATGACCGCCTCATCGTCAAGGTTTTGCCGCCCAACCAGGACATCTCGGCCGGCATCTTTCGTCTGGCGGTCGTGGTCGGCCGCTACAACGAGCTCCAATTTAAGGGTAATCGCTGGTTCAGCAGCAAGCTGTTGCAAGAGAAGCTCGGCATCAAAGTCGGGGACGAAGTCCGCCTGTCGACCTTGGAGGAGGCGGTCAAATGGGCCAACGCCAATCCGTTCCGCCAAATCAAAGTGCTGGTAAACGACCTCGCGAATCAACCGGGCAAGGCCGATCTCATCGTCGGCGTCGAGGAACGCATCCCCCTCCGCTTCACCGCGTCCTATGACGACACCGGAACGGAGATCCTCGGCAACCGCCACTACACCGGTTCCCTACATTTCGGCAACCTCTGGGGTCGCGACCACCAAGGGACTTACCAATACACGACCACGGATCACCCAGACGTTTTCCAAAGCCATTCGATTGACTACCGCGTGCCGCTCCCTTGGCGCCACAACCTCCAGTTCAGCGGAGGCTACCTCACGGTAAAGCCGACCTTCGGTGCCGACGGGGCCTTCACGCAAAATGGGAAAAACATCCTCGCCGGTCTGCGCTACTCGGCACCTGTCCGCGGCGGCGACACCCCCATCGAGTTCACCGCCGGCCTCGATTTTAAACAGGGCAATAACAACCTCGCTTACGGCGGAACCACGATCATCCGCAACACCACCGACACCTTCCAAGTGTCGATGGGGATTTCGATGATCCAACGCGACCAGCGCGGCGCCTGGCTCTTCGGTGTCAACGTCGACGCCAGCCCCGGCAACATCAATTCCCGCAACACCGACGAGGCCTTTTCGAACGCCCGGCTCAACACCAAGGCGACCTACCTCACCGGCACGGTTTCCGTTCAGCGCCTGCTCACTCTGGAGAAGGACTGGAGCCTGTTTTCCCGCGCCGCCGCGAAGGTCGCCACCGCCAACATCCCCGGCAGCGAACAACTCTCCATCGGCGGTTCCTCCACCGTTCGCGGTTTTAACGAACGCATTTACTCCGGCGACCAGGGCTTCGTCTTCAGCAACGACCTCCAGGGGCCCGCCTTGCGGAAGGCCCTGCCCTTCTTGGGCAAGAACCGCGCGCCCCTCGAGACCCGCTTCATCGCGTTCTACGACGCCGCCCAGGTTTTCTATAAAGTCCGCGACCGCAGCGACGCCATTCTCACCCCGCTCGCCAGCACGGGCATCGGCGTGCGCCTGACCCTCCCCGTCAATTTCACGCTGAGCGCCGACTACGGCTGGCAGATCACGCATCTTTCCTACGCGGCCCCCACGCATTCCCGCGGGCACGTGAAAGTCGTGCTCGCATTTTAGTTTTCCTCCCGGCACACGCCTGCCCGTGCGCATCCATCTCGGGCACCATTTTTACGGCGCGGGCAACCTCGGCGACGATTTCATGCTCGCCGGGTTTCTCTCGGCAATGCGCTCGCTCGCGCCGGACGCCACCTTCACCTGCTGCGTCCCGTTCCCGCTCGAACCCCTCCGCCTCCGCTTTCCCGGCATCGCGTGGTTCCCGTGCGACGAACCGGCTCGCACCCGCTGCATCGCCGAGTGCGATGTCTGGCTCGGCCTGGGCGGCTCCCCTTTTCAGAGCGCCCTCTCCCGCTGGTTTGTCGACCACCTTCTCTCCGAATCGAACCTCTGCCGAGCCGCGCAGAAACCCATGTTCTTTCTCGGCGTCGGCGTCCAATCGGCCGCCGAACTCGCCGATGCCGCCGTCCTCCGCATCTGTGCCCAGGCCTCCGCCATCTGGACGCGCGACCCCGCGTCCGCCGAGCGCCTCGCCGCCCTCCCCTCACCTCCACCGATCGAAAGCGCCACGGACCTCGCGCACATTTTTTTCCGCGCCACACCCCCGCCTCCGGCGGTCCCCGGCCGCCTCGTCCTCGTGGCCAACTTCGACTACGGCGCTTGGCCCGGCCAGGCCGACTTCCTTCGCGCCACCCGGGCCCCCTCCCTCGCCTGGCCCGTGATTGAGCGCATTTGGCTGGCCCAGGAATCCCGCGACCTCCCCGGGGCCGAGCGCGCCCTCTACGCCGCCCTCCCGCCCAGCGATCGTGCGCCCTGGCGCCTCGCTCTCCCCGATGCGCCCCAGCCGGGCGACTCCGTTCCTGCGCTCTCCCTCGCGACCGCGTTTTCCCGCTGGCCCAGCGGCCAATGGCTGGTCACCGCCCGCTTCCATGCCGCCCTCGCCGGCGCTTGGGCCGGTTCGAAAATCCTGATTTTGTCGACCAACGAAAAACTCCGCGCCGCCGCCCGCGACTTGGCTTGCCCCGTCCTCGCCCCCGCCGCTGACGCCGGCAGCCTGTCTCACGCCCTCACCACCCTGGCTCACTCCACCCCGGTTTCGCGCGACCGGCTCATCCTCGCGGCCGACCGCGCCACCGCCGCCTGCGCCGCCTTCGTCCGGGCCGCGCGGTCCGCTGTTGCACCCGGCCACCGAACTCCGTAGCTCGTCCGGCTCATGTCCGCCCTCGCTCTCTCGCTCGGCTTCTTTCTGTTCCTGACCTTCCTCGGGCGGGCGACGCTCGCCTTGTGCAACTGGCGCGGCGGCGTCCTCCGCGCGTGGCTGCTCGCGCCCGCGGCCGGCCTCGCCACCGCCGTCCTCACCCTCATGGTGCTCAACCAGGCCGGTCTGCCCGTCCGCGCCTTCGCCTGGCCCATGACCCTCGCGCTGGCCGTCGGCGCCGCCGGGGTTCTCCTCTGGCGCCGCCCCGCCCTGCCGGCCCGCGCCCTCGCCCCGTTTCTCGCCGTCGCCGTCTTCGCCCTCCTCTGGACCGGCTGGCCCGCCCTCCGTTTCGGCTTCGGCTGGCTGAGCTACGTCAACGACGACTTCGTCAACTACTGCTTCGCCGCCGAGCGCTTCAAGGACTTCGGCTTCTGGCGCGTCCCCACCCCCGAGGAACTCGCCGGGCGCGACTGGTCCCAATACTATTGGTTCATGCACGTGCCCGGCCTCATGCGCTTCGGCAGCGAACACGTCCTCGCGTGGATCAGCGCGCTCACCGGCGTCAAATCCCTCGGTGTCTTCATGCCGGTGATCATCGGTTTCGGCCTCGTCCAACTCTTCGCCGCTGCCGGGCTCACCTTGCATCACGGTCGCTGGCGTCGTCGCGCGCTCCTCGGCGCTGCGCTCCTCGCCGTCAGCCCGTTGTTCATGCTGGGCATGCTCTATCAGCTCATTGCCCAGGTCGGCGGCATCGCCCTCCTCCTCGCCGCCACCGCCTTCCTCACCGCCCGCCTCCCCGCCACCCGCCGCCGCCTGATCCCCCACATCGCGGCGCTCTCCCTCGTCGGCGCCGCCCTCGCGATCTTCTATCCCGAGGTCACCGCCTTCGCCGTCCTCACCGTCCTCCTCGTCGGCGCCGTCGAATTCATCCGCCACCGCGCCTTTCCCACCGCCCGCCTCGGTCTCGTCATGTATGGCATCGTCGGGGTCATCGTCCTCCTCCGCCACAACATCCTCTCCTACCTCTTCACCATCCTCTACCAGTTCGGCTCCGGCTTCCGCACCGTCGATCTCTCCCTCTCGCTCTTCCCCTATTTTCTCATCCCGACCGGCCTCGCGAACCTCTTCGGGTTCATGCCGCTCGCCGTCACCTACGCCGAACCGTTCACGTCCCTCGGCATCATCGGCGGTTTCCTCGGTCTCCTCGCCGTCCTCGGCTTCGCCCTCCGGGAAACCTTCCTCCGCACCTCGCCCGCGCCGATCGCCGCCCTCCTCCTCGTTCTCCTCGCCATCTCCGTCAAACTCTACACCGGCGGCAACGACTTCGGCCTCTACAAGGCCGCGATGTTCATGCAGCCCGCGCTCACCGCTGCCCTCGCCTGCGCCCTCCTCACCCTCCCCCGCGCCCGCTGGTCCGCCCCCGCGGCCGTCCTCTTCCTCGCGATCTGCTGCGCCCCGTCGGCACTCTATTACACCCGCGTCTCCCAGGGCGAAAAAGCCGGCGGCATCACCGAGGCCAAACTCGCCTCCATCCTCGGCACCCAGCCGCCCGCCACGCCCGCCCACACGCGCCTCCTCTGCGACATCTCCAACCTCGTCGCCGCCAAACTCGCCTCCCTCGAATTCCGCGGCACCGACCTCCGCTTCCTCTCCCGCGATTACTACCAGCAGATCGCCCCCATCGAGTTCGAACGCCTCGGCAACGAACTCGTCAGCCTCCATCCCCACTTCGACGACCTCGCGCGCACCCGCGCCATGCTCGCCCAACGCGACACCGATTCCATCCTCACCCCCACCCTCTTCGGCACCGGCTTCCGCGCCCCCAACCTCGCCTTCGCCCAAAACGATTCCGCCGACGCCTACCTGTTCCTCACCGAACAACTCGGCCTCTTCAACAAGCTCCGCCTCCCCGACGCCTCCGCCAAGCCCACCACTTACTTCAAAGAGCTCCCCGCCGCCTCCCCCGCCGCCGCCAACCACCTCGTCTTCGTCCACTCCGGCCGCGGCAATCACTACTACCTCGGCGACCGCCACCGCATCGGCATGTATCAGCAAGAGGCGGACCCGCACACCCCCGACCACGACATCACCGGGCTCGGCCGCTTCCTCCTGCTCCGCGTCGAACAGCCCACCGCGGAAATCTACCTCCGCATCTCCCTCTCAAAAACCTTCATGGGCGCCAACCACACGTCGTGGACGCCCCCGCGCAACCGCGTCTTCACCGCCGAGGAGGCCCCGCGCATCCTCGCCGAAAAGAACGTCCCGCTCGGCTTCGTCGGCCACGGCGCCGTCAACCGCATCATCGGCCCCCTCCGCCCCGTCTGGCAGGACGGCGCCGCCTACGTCGCCCTCGATCTCGCCGAGACCCCCGTCCAGTTCCCCTACAAACGCCGCGGCCTTCAATCCCTCTACAACACCCGCGTCCCCCTCGATTCGCGCCTCCTCGTCGCCTACGGCCGCGACATTTCCGCCCTCTCCCCCGCCGAGGTCGCCGCCCTCCCCCGCCCCACCCGCCTCGCGAACTTCCCCGCCGACATCGTTCTCGCCCGCGGCCTCGAATTCTCCGGCATCTTCGAGGACGGCTGGCTCTCCCCCCACAGCGAATTCGTCCTCGGCGCCGCCCCCGCCGGCGCCGCCGTCCGCCTCCGCGGCTATGTCCCCGAACTGCCCGGCCTGCCCCTCGGCCGCGGCACCTTCAAGCTCTCCGTCAACGGCCGCGAGTTCGAACTCCCCGCCGCCACCGGCACCTTCGACTGGCTCATCCCCGTCTCCGCCGCCGCCCCCACCACGCGCATCACGATCCTCCCGTCCGCCTCGGCCCCGTTGCCCAACGGAGACGACCGCCCCGTCGGCGCGAAACTCGAACTCCTCGAAGTGCTCCCCGCCCTCCCCGGCCGCACCTTCGACTTCGCCACTCCCGGCGCCCTCCGTCTCGCCGCCGCCGGCCTCGACCAGGACGGCTGGATGTCCCGCCTCGCCACGCTCCATCTCCCCGCCAGCCCCGTCGCCTCCGAGCTCACGCTCCGCCTCGAAATCCCCGACTGGGCCGGCGCCCGCACCACCGCGCTCACCACCCAACTCGCCGACGCCCCCGTCACCAGCCACACCCTGACCGCCGGCGCCTACGCCACCCTTCGCGTCCGCGTCCCCGCGTCCGCCACCGCGCAGACCCTGCGGCTCGCCGCCCCCGCCGACTTCCCGCTCCCCGCGCCCGACACCCGCCGCCGCACCGGCCGCCTCCTCCAGGTCGACTTCGCCCCCGCGCCCGCGCCATGACCGTGCCCGTCCCCTCCGCGGCCCCGCGCACCGCGCTGCTGCTCAAACTCGACACCCTCGGCGACCTCGTTCTCGCGGCGCCCGCGCTCCGCGCCCTCCGTGCCGCCTGGCCGGATACGCGCCTCTGCGTGCTCCTCCGCCGCGCCTACCTCGGCCTCGCGCCGCTCCTCGCGCCCGGCCTCGAATTCCTCCCCACCGCGCTCGATCCCTTCGCCCACGGCCCCGACGCCGACCCCGCCGAACTCGCCCGTCTCCGCGAACTCGTGACCACCCTCGCGCCCGACCTCGTTGTCGCCGCCACCTCCCGCCGCACCTGGCTCGAAGTCGCCCTCGCCGCCGCCGCCCCCCCCGCCGCCCGCCGCGTCGCCCTCGGCACCGACGCCCACGACGAACACTTCTCCACCCAGCTCCGCGTCGCCCTCGGCCTCGACGCCGCCGGCCTCTTCCCCGAAAAAATCGCCGTCCCCGCCGACGAACCCGACTCCCGCCGCAACCTCCGCCTCGCGTCCGCCCTGCTCGGCCGTCCGGCCGCGCCGCTCTCCGTCCCGCCGCCTCCGCCCCTCCCCCCCGCCGCCGTCGCCGCCGCGCGCACCGTCCTCGCCGCCCACGGACTCGTCCCGGCCACCTACGTCGTCTGCGCCGCCGCCGGCTTTGCCAACGTCCGCCTCAAGACCTGGCCCGCCGAGCGCTTCGCCGCCGCCGTCCGCCACCTGCACGCCCGCCACGGCCTCCGCACCCTCCTCGTCGGCCACGACTCCGAGCGCGCCCACCTCGAGGCCCTCCTCGCCGCCGTCACTCCGTCCCCGCGTCTCCCGGTTTCGTCCTCGTCCGCTCCGGCTCCCGCCGTCCTCTGGCTCGGCGCCGACGCCTCCCTCCCCACCTTCGCCGCCCTCCTCGCCGACGCCCGCCTTTACCTGGGCAACGACACCGGCGCGATGCACCTCGCCGCCGCCCTCGACGTCCCCGTCGTCGCCGTCTTCGGCGGCGGCACCTGGCCGCGCTTCGTGCCCACCGCCCGCCGCGGCCTCGCCCTCGTCCAACCGCTCCCCTGCTTCGGTTGCGGCTGGGACTGCGCCTTCACCGGCCCCGCCACCCCCGCGATCGCCGCCCCCTGCCTCGCCGGCCTCGCCGTCGCCGACGTCATCGCCGCACTCGACACCCACCTCGCCGCCCCCGACACGCCGTTCGCCGTCCAGTCTCTCGCCGTCGCGCCGTCCCTCCTGCCCGCCGTCCTCGCCGGCGCCGCCACCCGCTACCGCGCCCTCCGCAGCGAACATCTCGCCCGCCAGCACAAGCTCGAGGAGCTCACCGCCCTCGACCGCGAAAAGGACGAGGCCATCCTCGAAAAGGAAACCGCCATCGCCGAAAAGGAACACGAGATCAACGCCAAGGACGCCGAGATCAGCGCCCTCAAGGCCGTCTGCGACGAACGCGAGCGCCTCATTCTCCAGCAGGACGGCCACATCAAACAGTTTCAGCGCACCCTCGCCGACACCGAAGCCCGCCTCACCGCCGCCCACGACGACAAAGCCCGCTTTCAGCACGCGCTCGCCCAACTCCCCCCCGACACCGCGAAAGCCGCCGAGACCCTCGCCAACCAATCCGTTCACATCCGCAACATCGAGGCCCTCGTTTTTCTCCGCGACCAGGAAATCGCCTCGCTCCGCACCGCCGTCGCGGAACGCGACCAGTCCCTCGCCCACTTCTCGTCCCCCCACGCCGCCACCCACGCCGCCCTCGAACAGGCCAAACGCTACGGCCGCCTCCTCGCCGAAAAAGAAGCGGTCATCCAGACGCTCAGCCGCGCCTGCACCGCACGCGAAGCGGTCATCACCCGCCTCGCCGCCGAGAGCACCGACTCCACCTCCCTCCTCCACCGCCTCAGCCTCGCCGCCTCCGCCTACGTCCGCGAAAAACTCTGGCGCCCCTTCGACGCCTGGCTCTTCACCCGCGTTGTCGAGAAATACGGGATGCAGATCGGCGTCCTCCGCCATCACGACCCCAAGCCCCTCGTCTGGGACCGCCTGCCCGCCCCGTCCGCCGCCCCCGCCTCCGCCCTCCCGCAGATCGCCCTCGTCACCCCGAGCTACGGCCAGGAAAAATTCGTTGAGCGCACCCTCCTCAGCATCCTCGACCAAAACTACCCGCGCCTCCTCTACGCCGTCCAGGACGGCGGCTCCAAGGACGGCAGCCCCGCCCTCATCGCCCGCCACGCCGCCCGCCTCCGCCACTGGGAATCCGTCCGCGACAAGGGCCAGGCCGACGCCATCCGCCGCGGCTTCGCCCACCTCACCCCCGCCCTCGCCCCCACCGATCTCATGGCGTGGCTCAACTCCGACGACCTCCTCGGCCCCGGTGTCCTGCGCTACGTCGCCGAGTATTTCGCCGCCCATCCCGACGTCGATGTGATCTACGGCCACCGCATCATCATCGACGAAAACGACGGCGACGTCGGCCGCTGGATCATGCCGCGCCACGACCCCCGCGTCCTCGAGTGGATCGACTACGTCCCGCAGGAAACCCTCTTCTGGCGCAAACGCGCCTGGGACCTCGCCGGCGGCATCGACCCCAGCTTCCAGTTCGCCCTCGACTGGGATCTCCTCGCCCGCTTCCAACAGGCCGGCTGCCGCATGGTCCGCGTGCCCTATTGCCTCGGCGCCTTCCGCGTCCACTCCGAGCAAAAGACCTCGCAGGCCATCCACACCACCGGCGCCGACGAAATGAAACGCATCCGCACCCGCTTCCACGGCGAACGCCAGGACGACTGGGCCACCATCGACCGCTACGCCCGCCGCACCCGTTTCCGCGGCGCCCTCGTCGCCCGCCTCCTCGCCCTCGGCCTCCGCTGGTGAGTAGGGCCGGGTCGCCGACCCGCCCTTTCGAGGCCCCCCGCGGCCCGTCGTAGGCCGCCCGCTCGCTGGCGCTCCCCCCGTCCCCAGGCCGCCACCGCTCCACCCCTTCACCGCCCCCCGCGGCCGCCTCCTCCCGCTGGCGGTTCCGCCGCCCTCGCTGGTCATTCCCCCGACCGCCGCGCCCCGCGCGCCCCGTTTCTTCTTTCCGCCCTATCTGCTTTCTGCCGTTTTAGCACATGCTCCTCAGCATCGTCGTTCCCGTCTACAAGGAGGAAAAAAACATCCCGGAATTCCTCCGCCGCCTCCGCCCGATCCTCTCCGGCGTCACGGAGGACTACGAAATCATCTTTTCCCTCGACCCCTCCCCCGACCGCACCGAGGACGTCATTCTCGAGGCCCGCGTCGCCGATCCGCGCATCAAGCTCCTGCGTTTCTCCCGCCGCTTCGGCCAACCCATGGCCACGCTCGCCGGCCTCGAATACTCCACCGGCGAAGCCGTCGTCGCCATGGACGTCGATCTCCAGGACCCGCCCGAACTCATCCACGCCATGGTCGCGAAATGGCGCGAGGGCTTCGACGTCGTCCTGCCCCAGCGCCGCGCCCGCACCGGCGAACCGTGGATCAAAACCCTCGTCGCCGCCACCGGCTACAAGGTGATCAACAAAATCGCCGACGTAAAAATCCCGCCCAACACCGGCGATTTCCGCCTCATGGCCCGCCGCGTCGTCACCGAGGTCGTGAAACTCAAGGAGAGCCACGGCTTCCTCCGCGGCATGGTCGCCGTCGTCGGCTTCCGCCAGGCCATCATCCCCTTCGACCGCCCCGCCCGTTTTTCCGGCGAGACCAACTACAACCGCTTTTTCGGCTCCCTGCGCATCGGGTTCAACGGCATCTTCTGCTTCTCCACCTACGCGCTCACCCTCAGCACCCTGTTCGGCTTCATCATCGCCGGCGGCTCCTTCCTCCTGATGGCCGTCTACCTCTTCTACAAACTCATGGGCTGGGAAATCCTCTGGGGCAACCCGACCCTCGTCATCCTCATCTGCTTCCTCGGCGGCATCCAACTGATCAGCGTCGGCATTTTGGGCGAATACATCGGCCGCATCTATGAGGAGGTCCGCGCCCGCCCGAAGTTCATCGTCGACCGCGCCGAAGGCTTCCGCCGCTAGCCGCCGCATGGAGTCCGCCCCGCCCCCCGCCGCCCGCCGGGGTGGGCTGTGCGCTCCGCGCGCGGCTCCCCCTCCGCCCCCGCCCGTCCTGCCATGAACCGCTCCCACCCCTGGTGCGCCGGCCTCGCCACGTTCCTGCTGCTCACCGCCGTCTGCCTGTGGGACTACTCCCCGCCGATCGCCGGCCCCCAGACCCTCGGCGTCTCCTTTCGGGCCCCCCTCCCCGGCGGCCCCCCCGACCCCCGCAGCGGC
>JBIKOK010000026.1:0-49867 GCA_044358025.1 Opitutaceae bacterium | reverse complement strand
GGTGGCGGCGCCGGAGAGGGTATTGTTGCCGGAGAGGATGACGGTGCCGGTGCCGTTGGCGGTGAGGGCGCCGGTGCCGGAGAGATCGCCGGTGAGCGCCACGGTGCCGCCGGTGGCGGAGGTGAGGAGGGTGTCTTTGCCGAGACCGATGTTGCCGGTGAAGGTGGTGGTGCCGGAGGTGTTGGTGCCGCCGAGGGTGGTGGTGCCGGCGGTATTGAAGGGGTTGACGCTGATCGCGCGGTCGACGGAGACGCCGCCGGTGGCGGTGCCGATGACGAGGCCGAGGTTGTTGCCGGCGGCCGTGCTGGCGTCGCCGAGCTGGACGGTGGTGCCGGAACTGCCGAGGGCGCCGTTGCCGCCGATGGGGGCGTTGGCGTTGAGCGAGAGGGTGCCGTCGCGGACGGTGGTGCTGCCCGTGTAGCTGTTGGCGCCGGAGAGGGCGAGGGTGCCGTTGCCGACTTTGGTGAGGTTGAAGTCGCCGCCGCTGCTGGCGAGGGTGCCGGTGGCCGCGAGGGTGTTGGTGGCGCCGTCGACGCCGATGGCGGAGTGGGCGGTCATCGTGAGATTACCGGACCAGGTGTTGCTGCCGCCGCTGCTCTGGAGGGCGCCGGCGCCGCCGACGCCGGCGCCGTTGAGGGTGACGCCCTCGCTGACGGTGAGGGCGGTGCCGGTCACGCGCAGGGAGGCGCCGTCGGCGACGGTGGTGACGACGCCGCCGAGGGCTACGGCGTTATTGATCTCCAAGGTGCCGGCGCTGACGGCGGTGGTGCCGGTGTAGGTGTTGGCGCCGGAGAGGATCAGGGTGCCGGTGCCGACTTTGGTGAGATCCTTGGTCGTGCCGGAGATGATGCCGGAGGCGGTGAGGGTGGAGGAGCCGTCGACGCCGAGGGAACTGGCGCTGGCGAGGGTGAGGGCGCCGGAGAGGGTGTTGGCGCCGGAGAGATTGCGGAGGGCGCCGCCGCCGCCGACGCCGGTGCTGTTCAGCGTGATCGGTTCGGCGGTGGTGATGCCGCCGGAGAGGGCGAGGGTGGCGCCGGTGGCGATGGTGGTGGCGCCGGCGGAGGTGCCGAGGCCGCCGTTGTTTTGGATCTCGAGGGTGCCGGCGTTGAGGGCGGAGGCGCCGGTGTAGGTGTTGTTGCCGACGAGGGTGGCGTAGCCGGTGCCGGACTTGGTGAGGGTGCCGGTGGTGGTGCCGATCACGCCGGTCAGGGTGACGTTGCCGGCGCCCGCGAGGGTGAGGCCGAAGGTCGCCCCGGTGATGCCGCCGGAGAGGGTGAGGGTGCCGGCGTCGCTTTGGATCGTGCTGGCGGAACCGAGGGTGAGGGCGCCAGTGAGGGTGTTGGCGCCGGACACGTTGCGGAGGGCGCCGGCGGGGGCGGCGGTGACGCCGGTGCCGTTGAGGGTGAGGGCTTCGCCGGTGACGGTGAGATTGTTTTGGACTTCGAGGGCGGCGCCGGTGGTGACGGAGGTGGCGCCGGTGGTGGTGCCGAGGGCGGTGTTGCTCTGGATATTGATGGCGCCGGCGCTGATGGTGGTGGCGCCGCTGTAGTCGTTGACGCCGGAGAGGGTGAGGGTGCCGGTGCCGGCTTTTACCACGGTGAGGTTGGAGCCGGTGTCTTTGATGATGCCGCTAAAGGTGGTGGAGGTGTTGTCGCCGCCGGTGGTCAGCGTGAACGCCCCGAAGGTCCCGACGTTGTCGATCGTGCCGGCGCCGGCAAGGGAGCCGACGGTCTCGGCGTTGTAGGTGGCACTGGGCGCGTTCAGATTCAGGACCGCACCGGAACCGACCGTGACGGCGGCGGTGTCGCCGATCGCGCTGACGAGGGACGATTTGCTGAGGGTTAGCGCGCCGCCGGTGATGGTCACGGCGCCGTTGCCGGTGTTGACGCTGTCGCCGAGGAGGGTGAGGGTGCCGGCGCCGGTCTTGGTGAAGGTGCCGGTCATCGTGAGGACGTTGCGGGCATCGTTGACTCGGCCGATGGTGAGGTTGCTGACCGTCTCGATGGTGCCGCCGTTGGTGCCGATGGTGATGCCGCGGCGGGTGTCATCGATGAGGACGGCGGAGGTTACGGTGCGCAGGGTGCCGCCGTTGAGGGTCAACTGGCCGGCGTTTAAGGTGCCGGGATTGCTGCCGAGACCGGACTCGGCGGAAATGGCGACGGTGCCGCCGTTGATGGTGGTGGCCCCGGTGAAGGTGTTGACGCCGGAGAGGGTGAGGGTGCCGGCATTGTTTTTGGTGAGGGTGCCGGTGCCGGTGGTGACGGTGCCGGTGATCGTGGTGTTGCCGGCGCCGTTGACCGTGAGGTTCTGGTTGGTGCCGGTGATCGAGTTGGCGGCCCCGACGGTGAGCGTGCCCGTGGAATTTTGGTTGATGACGAGGGCGTCGTTGAGGGTGAGGCCGGTGTTGATGGTGTGGGCGCCGGTGCCGGCGACGTTGATCTGGGCGCTGCCGGCGCTGACATTCATGACGATGCGATTGGCGCCGGAGAGCGTGTAGGCGCTGGCGTTTTCGAAATTCATGTAGCCCACGGTGGCGCCGGCCAGATTTTGGGTGACGGTGCGCGGAGCGGAGATGGCGCTGTCGAAGTTGGCGGTGGCACCGGTGCCGTTGGGGACGCCGCTGGGGGCCCAGTTGGCGGCGGTGTTCCAATTGCCGTTGCTATCGATGTTCCAGGTGGAGGCGGTGCCGGTGTTGGGGACGACTTCGAAGAGGCCGCCGGAGAGGGGGATAATTTTGGCGCCGCTGACGTAGCCGGTGAAGGAGATGCCGGCGAGGTAGCTTGTGCTGAGGGCGTCGGCGGCACCGACGAGGAACTGGCTGGCGCCGCCGCCGGCGGTGCTGCCGGCCCAGTTGTTGATCACCAAGGTGGCGCCGGCGCCGAAGACGTTGTTGGCCTGGACGGCGGTGGAAAGGCTGAGGCTGCCGGCGAGGCTGTTGAAGTCGATGGCCGAGGCGGTCGCGGCGGTGAGGGAACCGCTGGTGACGGATTCGACCTGACCGTTGAGCGAGAGCGTGCCGCCGCCGAAGACGACGGCGCCGGCGAGGAGATTGCTGGCGGCGAGTTGCACGGTGCCGCCGGTGAGATTGAGGGTCGCGGGGGCAAAGGCGTTGGAGCCAGCCGTGCCGCCGAGGGTCATGGTGCCGGTGCCGGATTTGGTGAAACTGTTGGCGCCAGTGCCGGAGAGGTTGCCGGTGTAGGTCGTGGAGGTGTTGTCCGCTCCGGCGGTGAGCGCCCCGGCGGCGCCGAGGGTGACGGCGCCGGCGCCGGCGAGAGAGCCGATCGTATCGGTGCGGGTGGCGACATCGAAGGTGGCGCCGGAGGCGACGGTGACGGCGGTGGAATTGGCGAGGACGTTGTTGGCCCCGAGTTGGAGGGTGCCCTGATTGATGTGGGTGGCGCCGGTGTAGGTGTTGGCGCCGCCGAGGACGAGGGTGGCGGAGCCGGTCTTGGTGAGGGCGCCGGTGCCGGCGGCGATGCCGTTGTACGTGAGGTTGGCGTCGGTCTGGAAGGTGCCGCCGGAGGTGCCGAGCGCGATGCCGCGGTTGGCGTTGAGGGTCATGACCGCGGTGTTTTGGAGCGTGCCGCCGTTGAGGGTGAGCTGGCCGGCGGTGGCGGCGCCGGGCGCGGTGCCGAGGTTGCCGTCGCTGGCGAGAGCGACGGTGCCGGCGTTGAGGGTGGTGGCGCCGCTGTAGGTGTTGGTGCCGGAGAGGGAGAGGGTGCCGTTGCCGACTTTGGTGAGGGTGTTGCCTGCGGCGCCGGAGACGACGCCGGAGAGGTTGAGGCTGCCCGCATCGACGCCGACCGAGTTGCTGCCGGTGGTACCGAGGGCGACGGTGCCGGTCCAGGTGTTGACGCCGGCGACATTGCGGAGGGCGCCGGCATTGCTGACGCCGTCGCCGTTGATCGTCAGGCCCTCGGCGGCGAAGGTGGTGCCGGTGCCGGCGAGGGCGAGGGTGCCGCCGGCGGCGACGGTCGTGCCGGCGGCGGTGGACCCGAGGGCGGTGGCCTTTTCAATTTGGAGCGTGCCGCCGGTCACTGTGGTGGCGCCGGAGTAGGTGTTGTTGCCGGCGCCCGTGAGGCGGGTCGTGCCTGCATCGGATTTGGCAAGGGAACCGGTGCCGCTGAGGGCGCCGGCGAGGACGGTGGTGCCGGTGCCTTTGAGGCCGAGGACGTTGCCGCCGGTGTCGATATTGCCGCTGATGGTAAAGGTCGGGGTGATGGAGTTGTTGATGTCGAGATTTTGGTTCATCTGGACATCGAGCCCGATGGTATGGGCGGCGTTGCCGCCGACATCGTTGGTGAGGCTGATCGCGGTGAGGCCGCCGGGGGTGTTGGAGTCGAAGATCAGTTTGCGGGCCTCGCCGGTGGTGAGGGTGTAGCTGTTCTTCCCGCTCAGGTACATGTTCGTGATCACCTTGTCGCTGCCGTTTACGCTGATGGCCTGCGGGTCGACCGCGGCGAGATAGGTGCTGTTGAAGATGACATTGGACTTGAGCGTCGGGTTGGTCTGACCGGCCCAGTTGAGCGGGTCGTCGGTGCCGGTGCCCCAGATGCTGCCGCCGCCGAGGCCGGCGTCGCCGGGGCCGTTGCGTTTGTCCCAGATGAAGTTGCCGGTGCCGGCGGTGGCCTGGATGGTGAGGAGGCCGCCGACTTCGGTGATCAGGGTGCCGTCGCCGGTGCCGGCGGCGAAGCCCATCTTCAGCTGTTCGGGCCGCACGAAGGAGCTGAGGTCGACGTTGAGGAGCTGATACCAGAGGCCGTCTTCGCCGAACTGCATGCTGACGGAAAGCTGGCTGCTTTCGTTGATGGTCACCGAAATATTGCGGTATTGGGTGCTTTGATTGGGGCGGGCGGTCGCGGTGGGAAAGGCCATGGTGTAGGGGACGGCGGGGACGGTGCCGTCGGTGGGGTCCAGGGTCGTGGCGACGCCGGTGTCGGTCAGGTCGCGATAGCCGGTGCCGGCGAGATAGTTGTAGCCGGTGATACCTTGGCCGGGGCCGCGCACGGCGACGGTGTTGGGGACGAGGGCGGTTCCCGGGCCGCCCTGCCGGCCTTCGTTGGTCGTGGAGAAATTGCCGTAGGGGTCGAAGGCGACGCCGACGTAGCCGCCGCTCAAACCGTTGGGGTTGAGCCCGAGGCCTTGCGCGTAACCGATGGCGCCGCCGGACGAACCGACGCTGAAGGTCTTGCTGGCGTCGTAGAGGAAAAAGGTGACGCCGTCGGCTCCGGTGCCGACGAAATTATTGCCGCCCCAGAAATTCGCACCGAACGCGATGGTGACCGAGTTGCCGGCCGAGGGGATGGGCGTGTCAAAATAGACGGCGTTGGCCTGGTTCAGGGTGTTGTTGGTCAAGCGCAGCCAGCCGGAGCCGGCCGGATCGATGGTGCCCGACTCCGGATCGCCCGCGCGGACGCTGGCGCCGGAGGTGAGGACGGGACCGGGCGTCGAGTTGCCCGCCGGATTCAGCACCCAGCCGGGGGCGGTGGAATTCTTGAAATCTTCCGAATAAGAAAATTGCGCGCGGGCCGCGGTCACGACGACGCAAAACACCAGGAGCCAGCCAAGAGCAGGAGCGGCGACGAACGACGTGCGACGGGGGGTGCGCGAAGGTGTCATGGGATTATGCTCGGAACTATCGACAAAATTGCGCGGGAGCCAACTACATTCTAGGGGATTATACCTAGGGATCTTACGTAGCGACGGCCTCGTTGATAAGCAAAAGATTACGCAAATAATGCGCAGAAACTACGTGGTTTCTGGCGCGCGAACGGAGGGGGCCGTGGGGCTCAGGGGCCGGCCGCCGGAGTGCGGCGGTTTCAGGGGAGGAAGGCGGAGCGGCTCAGTCGGCGGCGGGGCGAGTCGGGGCAAGCGATGGAAGTCCCGCTTCCCTCGCGGGGGATTTTTGTGCACGGTCGCCCCGTGAAAGCCTCTGATTTTTTCGCATGGCCGGCGTCGCTGGCCCCTTTTGCGGCGCATTTTCCGGCCGACGTGCCCCCGTGGGAGTGGTTGAAGCGGATTGGCCCTGCGCTCGCCACCCAGCGTTTTGAGGCGCCGCTGCCGCCACGCGCGGCGGGGGTGCACACCGAGGGCTTGGTGTTCATTCATCCGAGCGTCAAGTTGCCGTCCCACGCGACGATCATCGGCCCGGTGTGGATCGGACCTAAGACGGAAATTCGCCCCGGGGCGTTTGTCCGGGGCAACGTGATTGTGGGCGAGGGCTGCGTCCTCGGGAACTCCTGCGAGTTCAAGAACTGCCTGCTCATGGACGGCGTGCAGGTGCCGCATTTCAGCTATGTGGGCGATTCGATCTTGGGCAACGGCGCGCACTTCGGTGCCGGGGTGATTTGTTCCAATCTGCGGCTGGACCAGCAACCGATCGTCGTGCGGGTGGGCGGGGTCATTTACGAGACGGGTTTGCGGAAATTCGGCGCGATCGTCGGCGACCGGGCGGAAGTCGGCTGCAATGCCGTGCTGAATCCGGGCGCCCTGCTCGGGCCGCGCGCGCTGGTGATGCCGGCGATGGCCTTCAGCGGCTATCTCCCGCCGGCGACCATCGCGCATGTGCGGCCGACGATCAAACTCATCCCGCGCCGGGATTGACGCGCGTTCGTTCCGTCGCCGAAGCTCCCCCATTTATGCGCACTCTCACCGGCATCACGCCCTCCGGCACGCTCCACATCGGCAATTATTTTGGCGCGATGCGTCCGGCCATCGACGCGCAGACGCGGGGCGACTGTTTTTATTTTATCGCGGACTACCATTCGATGACGACGGTCACCGATGCGGCCGAGCGGCGGAAGAACACGCAGGGCATCGCGCTGGACTGGCTGGCCTGCGGCCTCGATCCGCAGACGAGCGTATTTTGGCGGCAGAGCGATGTGCCGGAAGTGTGCGAACTCATGTGGATGCTCGGCACGCTCGCGCCGATGGGGCTCATGGAGCGGGCGCACAGCTACAAGGACAAGACGGCCAAAGGCATTTCGCCGAACTTCGGGCTGTTTGCCTATCCGGTCCTGATGGCGGCGGATATCCTGCTCTATGACACGCACCGGGTGCCGGTGGGACGCGACCAGAAACAGCACGTCGAGATGACGCGCGACATGGCGATCAAGTTCAACGAGGCCTACGGCGAAACGCTCGTCGTCCCGGAATCGGAGATACGCGACGAGGTGGCGGTCATTCCCGGGCTCGACGGGCAGAAGATGTCGAAGAGTTACGGCAACACGATCGAGATTTTTGGCGACGAGAAGGCGCTGCGGAAAAAAATCATGGGCATCGTGATGGACTCGCGCACGCCGGCGGAGCCGAAGCCGGACGCGGACAAGAATCTCGCGATCCAGCTGCTGAAGTTTTTTGCGACACCGGCGGTCGCGACGGATTATGAAAACAGCCTGCGGGCGGGCGGGCTCGGCTACGGCGATCTGAAAAAGGCGCTGTTCGAGCACTACTGGAATTACTTCGCGGCGGCGCGGGCGCGGCGCGCGGAACTGGCGGCGAACCTGGATCACGTCGACGCCGTGCTGCGCGACGGGGCGCAGCGGGCGCGCGCCGTGGCGGAGCAGGTGATCGGTCGGGCGCGCAAGGCGAGCGGGTTGCGCTGAGCGCCAAGCCCGCGGCGATCGGCCGGCCCGGGTGCGGAAGGCTGCGGCGGTTTCCCGGCGGACGAGGACGTCGTCGGCGGAGCGCGGCACGAACTGGACGGAAAGGCGGCCCTTGCCGACGGAGGTGAAATGGTTCACGGCGGGGAGGGGCGTGAGAAGAGTGCGATGGAGGCGGAAGGATTGCGGGGGGAGACGAGTTTGTCGGCGAGGGGCGCGACGGGCTCGTTGACGAGGCAGCGTTCGCCGGTGCGGGTGACGAGGAAGGCGGGTTTGTTTTCGGGGCCGAAGCCGGTGACGTCGGCGATCACGACGGGTCGGAAGGTTGCGCCGCGGTGGGCGAGGCCGCGTTGGCGCGGAGAACGACCCGGGGGTGGGGGCGGCACGGACAGCGAAGCCGCGAGGGCGGAGAGGTTCGCGGCGAAGCGGCGGGCGAGGTCGCGGTACCTGGCGAGGGCGCCAGCGAGCCCGGCGCGCTGGATCGGTTGGAGGAGGCAGGCGAGGCCGCGGGGCGCGAAGGCCTCGCGGAGAAGTGAGTGCGGGCCGCGGGCGCGGTGCCGCCGGCCCGATCAGACCACGGCCGGCGCGGGCAGACGGAGCGCGGCGATGTGTCCCATAATGCGTTCGCTGGCGATCTGGTAGCGCTCTTTGCCCGCCGTGGGTTCGTCGTAGGCCGCAGGCAGGACGGGCCGGCCGAAGACAATGGTCACGCGCGTGCCGAGGCGGGGGAGTTTCGCGCCTTTGCCGTAGGCTTCGAACGAGCCAAAAATCCGGACGGGGACCACGGGCACTTGGGTGCGGCACGCGATCAGGCCGACGCCGGCTTTGGCCGCTTGGAGTTGGCCGTCGGGGGAGCGCGTGCCTTCGGGGAAAAGGATGAGGCCGCGTTCGTCCCTGATCGCTTTGAGCACGCGTTTGATGGCGCTCACATCCTGGCCGCCGTCACGGTCGACGGGGATGGTGCCGACGGAATCGAGCCACCAAGAGGCGAAGCCGCCTTTCCAGAGGGTCTTGCGGGCGAAGTAGGCGATTTGCCGGGGGACTTGGCAGCCGATGAAGGGCGGGTCGAGAAAACTGGTGTGGTTGGCCGCGACGAGAAATCCGCCGGTGGCCGGGAGGTGTTCGAGGCCCACGACATCGCCACGGAAGAACATGCCGTAGAGCACGCCGATGAGATAGTGACAGACGCCGTAGATCGGCTGCATGCCGTCCTGGGGGAAGGCGCGGCTCATGGGGCGGCGAGTTTCGTTGCGATGGCGGCGGCCATCTGTTCGACGACCTGGGGGAGCGTGACGTGGGTGGTGTCGATCGAGATCGCGCCGACCGGGCAGGCAAGCGGGGCGGTCTTGCGGGAGGAATCGAGGCGGTCGCGTTCGACGATGGAGTCGTGCTGGCCCTCGTTGGCGCGGCGGCGGGCGCGTTCGATGGGATCGGCGTGGAGGAAGAAACGGAAATCGGCGTCGGGAAAAATCACGGAGCCGATGTCGCGGCCCTCCATGACGAGGCCGCGGAAGCCGTGGGCGCGGGCGACGTCGGCCTGGCCGCGCTGATACGCGAGGAGGGCGGCGCGCAGTTCCGGAATCGCGGCGAAGTGGGAGACGTGATCGTTGACGGCGCGGCTGCGGATATCGTCGCCCACGGGGCGGCCGTCGATTTCCATCTCGGCGGAGCGCCCGGTGACGCGGGTGCCGAGGCGGAGGGCGGCGAGAGCGGCCTGCACGGTCGGGAGATCGGTGGGCGAGGCGCCGGCGCGCAACATGCCGGCGGTGAGGGCGCGATAAAAAGAGCCGGTGTCGACGTGGAGCAGGTTGAAGCGTTCGCTGATGATGCGCGACGAGGAGGACTTGCCGGACGCGGCGCCGCCGTCGATGGCCACGATGAGGAAGGGAGAGGGGGCGGCGGTCACGAAGCGAGGGAGTTTTTCCGCAGCGATTCCAGCAACTCAAAAAAGTGGGGAAATGTTTTGGCGCAGCAGGCGGGATGGCGGATCGACAGCCAGGGGCGGCCGTCGCCGTGGAGATTGTGGCAGCCGAGGATCCCGAAGCTCATGGCGAAGCGGTGGTCGCCGTAGGTCTCGATCTCGACGCCGGACACGAGCGGGCGCGGCGTGAGGGTGAGGCCGTCCTGGTCCGCGTGTTCGTGGACGTCCTGGCCGAGTTTGCGGAGTTCGGCGACCATGCCGGCGACGCGGTCGGTCTCCTGTTTGCGCGAGTGGGCGATGCCCGTGATCGTGGTGGGGCCGTCGAGCAGCGGGGCGAGGGCGGCGAGGGTGAGAAAGGTGTCCGAGAACGCGGAAAAATTCTGGGTGACGCCACGGGGGAAAAGGGCGGGGGAGGACGACACGGTGACTCCAGCGGGGTTTTCTGCGGCGGTCAGGCCGACCTGCTGGAGCACGGCGAGGAAGGCCGTATCGCCCTGGAGGCCCGATTGCAGGTGTCGCAGGGTGAGCCGGCCGCCGGTGACGAGCGGGAGGGCGGCGAAGTAGCTGGCCGCGGTGGCGTCGGGTTCGATGGCGTAGGCCGCGTTGGCGACCACATAACGCGAGCCGACGGGGAGGCGGAAGCAGTTCTCGGCGGCAACCGCCAGCGGAGGCTGCCCGAAGATCTCCATGAGCCGCGCGGTCATTTGGACAAACGGCCGGCGGACCTGACCGGACAACGTGAGTTCGATGGCTGCGCCCGCGAGTGGGGCGACCATGAGGAGCGCCGACAGGAGCTGGCTGCTTTCACTGGCGTCGATGCTGACCGGACCGCCGCGGAGGCCGTGGGCGTGGATTTCCAGCGGGAAAAAGCCCTCGGCGCCGGGGCAGCGGATATCGGCGCCGAGCGTGCGGAGAGCGTCGATGAGGGGTTTCATCGGGCGTTTGCGCATCTGCGGCACGCCGTCGAGGCGGTAGATGCCGCGCGGGGCGGCGGCGCAGAGGGCCGTGAGAAAACGGGCGGCGGTGCCGGCGAGACCGACGAAGAGATCGATGGGCCCGGCGTTGGCGGGGAAGCCGTTCGCTTGGGCGGAGACGTGTAAGGTGTGGGCGGATTCGTCGGCGGTGACGGTGAAGCCGAGGTGGCGGAGGGCCTCGGCCATGAGGTGAGTGTCTTCGCTGAAGAGGGCGCCGGTGAGCGTGACGGGTTGGTCGCAGAGCGCGGCGAGCAGGAGCGCGCGATTGGTGAGGCTCTTCGAGCCGGGCAGCGTGACTTCGCCGCAGGCGGGTCGGATGAAGGGACGGATAGGCAGGAGGTCGGGCAACGGCATGAAGAAAGGCGAGAGCGTCGCGGACCGGACGGCGCGCGCCAAGGAGGAATTACAGGCGCTTTAGTCCCCGCACAATCGCCTCAACCCTCCGTGGGCCGGCCCGCAGGGCATGCGTCGCGAGGTGGGATGGGAGCGGCGGAGCGGCCGCGGCCGCAGACGCAGACCCCTGGAGCCCAGCGCGGCCCCTCCGGCAAAGGGTGCGCCGCCGGGGACGACGGGTGGCGATGCGCTGGCGGAACCATCCCCGCGGTGGCGATCAGGATAACGCGAGCCGAGGGAAAGGGGCAAAACAGACCCACGGGGGAAATCGGCCGGGCGGAAGTTCTTTCCGCGGCAGGGCAGGCCGCCCTCGATCCGGTTGGGCGCGGCGCGCTGCGCGGCGGGCGATTTTCGGGAGGCGGCGGGGCGTGTTTCCGGGCTTACGCCGACGGGCGGAACTGGTCGCGATAGGCTTTCGCACGTTCGATGCGGGCGGCGACTTCGAGGTAGTCGCGGTTGGCGAGGGCGGTGCGGAGACCGTGGAGTTCGTCTTCGAAGCCGCTCAGGGCGCGGAGAACTTCATCGCGATTTTGTTCGAGAATGGCGCGCCAGATCTGCGGATCGCTCGCGGCGATGCGGGTGGTGTCGCGCAGGCCGCCGCCGGCGTAATTGCGCCACGCGGGATTTTTTTTCGCGAGGAAACCGCAGAGACTGGAGGCGATCACCTGCGGGAGGTGGCTGATATGGGCGACAATTTCGTCGTGCTGGTCGGGCGCCACGGTGACCACCTCGGAGCCGAGGGCATGCCAGAACGCGACGACGGCGGCGGTGGCGGCGGGCGGCGTGTCGGCGAGCGGAGTGACGAAGCAGGTGCGGTGTTGAAAGAGGCCGGCGGTGCTGTGTTCCCAGCCGGTTTTTTCGGAACCGGCCATGGGGTGCGCGCCGACGAAGTGGGCGCGGGGGGCGAGGGCGGCGTGGCCGAGGCGGGAGATCTCGCCTTTCACACTGCCGACATCGGTGACGAGGGTGCCGGGAGCGAGATCGGGGGCGATTTGGCGGCAGAGGGGGACGATCTGGTCGACCGGGGCGGCGAGCACGACCAGGTCAGCCCCCTGCACGGCTGCGTTGGGCGAGTCGGCGACGGCGTCGCACCACGGTTGTTCGCGGAGGGTGAGACGCGATTCCGGGCGGCGGGCCCAGAGAACGATCCGGGAGGCGACACCGTGGACGCGCGCGGCGCGGGCGACCGACCCGCCGAGGAGACCGGGGGCGAGGATCGTGAGTTGGGCAAGGGCAGGCACGGGCGAAAAAACGCAAAAACGGCCGGCGGTGTCGAGCCCGGCGGCGGCGACGGGGTGCGCGGGCCGCAACCGCGCGGCGGGTTGGGATCGCATTGCATTTTCCGCGGGCCGACTTTTCCTCGGGTCCGCATGGCTTACAAACCGACATGGGACGAGCGCCTCGAAGAGGTGAAACCGTTGGTCGGGCCGGCGGTCGCCGCGGCGGTCGTCTTGGCGCTGGCCGGTTGGTTGGGGTGGTTTTTGCTCGGTCCGGCAAAGGCGACGAAGCCACTCGCCGCACCGCCCAAGGAGGCGGCGGCGCGCCTGGCGGCGGTTCAGCGCGTGGCGGGAGAAGTCGATCTGCTCGAAAAAACCTACCAACGGGCGTTGGAGTCCGGCGCCTCGGCGGAGGCGGCCGGGGCGATGCTGAACCGGGTGATCGAAAAACAGCGCGAGCTGCTGCGCCTCCAACCGGCGGCGACCACGGAGCAGACGGAGAAGTTGGCGCGGCTGGAAGGGGCGCGGGGTTCGCAGCGGTCGCGCGCGGCCCTGGCCCGGAGTCTGGCGTTGGAAAAGGAGGCGTTGGCGGCCGAACGGGCGGGGCAGGGCGCGGAGGCGCGCGAGAAGCTGCGCGAGGCGCTGCAGCTGCAACGCGAGGCCAACGCGCATGCCACGGCGGAGGAACTGAAAGACGTGCCGCGCGAGTCGCGGCTCGCGCAGGAAATCGACGCGGGCGACGCGGTGCCGTTGCATGCGGCGGTCGGAAATTATCTGACATTGGCGCGGTCGGCGGTGGCGCAGGAACACTGGGACGAGGCGCTCAAGGCTTTCAGGGAAGCGCGGAACGCGCAGGCGGAACTGAACCAGCGCTTTGCGGCGACGCGCTACGCGGACCTGCCGGCGCTCGACAAGATCGACGGGGAAATCGCGACGCTGCGCGCGGCGGGCCTGGCGGCGGTGGCGGCGGCGCGGGAGCGCGAGGGCGACGCGGCGGCGAAGGGCGGGCGGACGCAGGAAGCGGCGGCGTCCTACGCGGCGGCGGCGGCGGCTTTGCGCGAAGTGAACGAGAAGTTTTCGCGCAGCCGTTTCGCGTCGGAGGCGCGCGTCGAGGAATTTGAAGTGCGGCGGCAAACCGTGCTGTCGGCGGCGTTGCTGGCGCGGGCGGCGGAGATCGACCGGGAGATTGCCGCGGCGTTGCGGCGGCGCCAAAGCGGCGCGGCGGCGGAGAAACTCGCGGTGGCGTCGAAGATTTTCGAAAAAGTGGGGGCGGAGTTCCCGCGCAGCCGGTCGCTTGATCCGGCGTTGCAACGCAAGCTCGCTTACCTCGTGTTGCGGGCGGGCGACTTGGATGCGATTCAGGAGCAGGTTTTCGCCCGGCTGGCGCCGCTCCCGGAGGCGGGAGGCCTGCTGATGTTCCGCACCGAGGTGCCGCAGGAAATTTATCAGCGGGTGATGAACACCAATCCAAGCCGCCATGCGGGACGTGGGCTGCCGGTGGATTCGGTGAGTTGGCCGGAGGCCCAGGAATTCTGCGAGCGGCTCACGTGGTTGCTCGGACGACGGGTCCGGTTGCCGCGTGAGGCGGAGTTCCGCAGCGGATGGAAAGCGGACGCCGAGGGAGCCTGGTCGGCGGACAACAGCGGCGGGCGCAGCCGGGAAACCGGAAAGTCACCGCCGTCGGACGCGGGGTTCTTTGATTTGGCGGGCAACCTGGCCGAGTGGTTGCAGCCCTCGGCGGCGGCGGGCGAGACCGCGCCGGTCGCGGGCGGCAGTTACCTCGATGCCGCGGCGGCTTTAAAGACGCTGAAGCTGGCGGCGGAAGAAAAGCGGGAACGGGCGCGGCACATCGGTTTCCGCGTCGTGGTGGAGCCGGGGGCCAACTGACCGCGGGACCGGCGCCGGGCCCACGCCGATCGGATGGTCCGGGGACGCCAATCAGGCCCCGAGTTGCACGATGCAGCCGAATTCCTCGCGGGTGAGCGGGAGAACGGAAAGGCGGCTTTGGCGCAGCAGCGCAATGGTGGCGAGGGCGGGCTCGGCTTTGATTTGCGCGAGGGCCACCGGGTGCGCGAAGGAGCTGACGCTCTTCAGTTCGACGGCGACCCAGCCGGGTTCGTCGGCCGTGGTATCCGGGAAGGCGGCCCGGGTGACCTCGGTGAGGCCGACGACGGCTTTAGTGGTGACGCTCTCGTAAAACAGCACACGGTCGCCGGGCTGCATGGTGTTAAGGTGGATACGCGCCTGGTAGTTGCGCACGCCGGTCCAGGCCGTGCGGCCGTCGCGGACGAGGTCGGCCCACGCATAGGCTTCGGGTTCTGATTTCACGAGCCAGTGGCGGGGAGCGGACGGTTGTTTTTCTTTCATGGAGTGGAGCTGTTATCGCGGGCGCCCGGCGATGGGCAAGCCGGAGTCGGAGGGCGATAGTGCGGGGGTGGGAGAAAACGGGGGGGCGGCCAGCGCAAGCCGCGGTCCACGGGCGCATGCGCCAGCCGACGGAAGGGACAAACGCCGGTCGATGCCAGGGGCAATATTGCGTTGTCATGGGAAGGCGCCTTTGGTGCGCTGATAAAAATGGACGCCACCGATGCCGAAAAAGCCAACGCCCGCCGGGTGCAGCGGCTGCTTTACGGGCTGATGATCGTGATGATCGGCGTCCCGCTGATTATCTTTGTCGTGCGTCACTTCTGAACGCCTTTCGCTGAAACCTGCGCATGAACCATACTCTTCTGCCGATCCGGCTCGTCTTCGTCGCGCTCTGTGCGGCGGCGGGCTGGCTCGTTTCACTCACCATTCTCGCGGGAGAACACAACCGTGGGATCGCAATCGGGGTGGGACTCGGAATCGGTCTGCTGGTCGTGCTCGTGGATGTGTTGCTGAAGGGGTTTTCGCTGCGGGGGCTGTCGGCGCTGACCTTTGGGATCGGGGTCGGCCTGGTCATCGCGCACATGGTGGGCGCGTCGCCGATCTTGGAGACGGGCGATCCCGCGACGATCTATCTGGTGCGGCTCGGGCTGTTCGTCATCTGTCCGTATCTCGCGGCGGTGATCGCCTTGCGGGGCAAAGACGAATTCAACCTCGTGATTCCCTATGTGCGGTTTGTGCCGCACGAGGTGGATGTGCCGCTCGTCGTGGTGGACACGAGTGTGTTGATCGACGGACGCATCGCGCGGGTTTGCGAGAGCGGGTTTCTGAGCGCCGCGCTGGTGATTCCGCGTTTTGTGCTGAATGAATTGCGCACGGTGGCGGATTCGACCGATCCGCACAAGCAGGCGCGGGGTCGGCGCGGGATCGACGTCCTCAACGAGCTGCGCAAGATCAAGAATCTGGATATCCGGATTATTGAGAGCGAAGTGACGAAGCGGGAGGATGTGGATGCGAAACTCGTGTTTCTGGCGCACTCAATGCGCGCGAAACTGCTGACGACGGACTACAATCTCGCGAAGATGGCCGAGTTTCACGGCGTGTCGTGGCTCAATCTCAACGCGCTCGCGAAATCGCTGCGGCCGGAATTGATGTTGGGCGAGCGGCTCGAAGTCGATCTGGTGAAGCCGGGCAAGGAAGAGGGGCAGGCGGTCGGTTTTATCGAGGATGGCTCGATGGTGGTCGTCAGCGGCGGGCGGCCGCACATCGGCCAGCACGTGCAGGCGGAAATCATCAGTGTTTTGCCGACGGCGGGAGGGAAGATGATCTTCGCGCGCTTGGTGGCCCAGGTGGACTCGTGATCCGGCGCGGCCCGCGAGGATGGGGCAGGAGGCGGACTTCCGCCCTCAATCGGCGACGGTTCGCGGTCGGTGTGGCCACGGGTTTGGGCGGCGAATTCGCTGGCGAGGGACCGGCCCCGGAAAAACGGGTGAAAATTGGTGTTTACTTGCGAGCAACGATTTCCCAATACCACAGCCTCTGTTCGGGCCGGTAGCTCAGTTGATAGAGCGCGTCGTTCGCAACGACGAGGTCAGCGGTTTGATCCCGCTCCGGTCCACCAGATTTGCGTTTTGTGCCGCGGCGTCGCATTCAGCCGGCATGGTAGTCGATCGCCGCTCCACCACTCGGCGCTGGCCGAGGAAAATGGGCCCTCTCCCGAGGCGCGCCGCGATTTTTGGACGCCGATTGTGGCGCAACCTCTTTGCGGGTGTGAGGTTCCGGGAGGATGTGACGGTCGTGTAAATTCGAAAAACCACGACTAGCGCATTGGCCCTGCATTTGCTACGTTACGGTCGAATCGGGGTTAGCCTGACCTCCTGAAATAACCATGACTGCCATGAAAAAGACCACGTCCAAACCTGCCGCCAAGTCGTCCGCCCCTGCGACCAAAGCCGCTCCCACCGTCAAAGCTCCCACCGCCAAAGCGCCCGTCCCGGTCAAAAAGGCGGCGTCTGCGGTGAAGACTGCAAAACCTGCGGTGAAAACGAAAACGGCGGCCCGGGTCGCTGCTGTCGCGCCCGCGGTGAAGCCCGTGCCCACCAAGCCGGTCGTCACGACCGTCACGGCGCAGATTGACATCGGTTTCGGCAACGCGCTGTTCCTCCGCGGCGAAGGCGCCGGCCTAAGCTGGGACAAGGGCCTGTTGATGACCTGCGTGAACGACCACCAGTGGTCGGTGGTACTCGGCGAGTCCGCCCGGCCCATCGTGTTCAAATTTCTCGTCAACGACCTGAGCTGGAGCGCCGGGGAAGATTACTCGGTCGGGGCGGGCAGCAGCGTGACGCTGGTGCCCACGTTCTAAAATCCGAAGGGTGGCGCGCTACCGGGCGGCGGGAGCCTGCTCCGGGCTTTTCCGATCGGGATTCAGGGCGAGCAGTCGTTCCTGAATCAACGCGGCGGCGGCGTCGCGGTCGGTGAGTTGGTCGCTCATGATGACCTCGCAGCGCATCCGCACGCGTGAAAACGGCCGAGGAATGCAAAAGCGGTCCCAACTGCGCAATTGCCAGGTGGACTCGAATTCCGCGCCCACGAGCAGCAGCGGGGCCTTCGTGCGGCGGGCGACGATGATACTGCCCGGTTTGAGGACGTAGACCGGTCCGCGCGGTCCGTCGGGCGTGATGCCGACGTCGTAGCCCGCCTTGAGCACCTCCACGAGGGCGGTGGCGGCTTCGCGGCCGAGTCGGCTGCTCGATCCGCGCACGGTGCGCATGCCGGCGAGGGAAAAAAAGGCCGTCAACCAGGCGCCATCCTGGCTTGCACTTACGAGCGCATACGCCGGGCGGCCCTGGCGGTAGCGGCGGACGATTTCGGCGGCGAGAAACAGCCGGTTGTGCCAGAGGACGATGGCGACCGGGACATCCTTTTTCGTATAGGCGCGCACATCGTCCGGGGAAGCGTCGAAGCGCAGGGAGCGGCCCCAGAGTTTGAGCAACAGGCCAAAGGGCCACAACAGCAGGCGGCGCCAGCCGGAGATTTCGTGCACCGCCGGGGCGGTGACGGGCGGCGGCGAGGCGCCCGGGTGGGCGTCGACGGCAGTGGGGACTCCGCTGGCGGGAGCCGGGTCGCTCGGAGAGGGTGGGGGCGGCGGATTCAGTCGGGGGGTTGTCGCCGAAACTTGCGTGCGCGCCAAGCGCGGAGTCGCGCATCGCGCGGACATTGACGCCGGGCGCGGGGTTCGGCACCAAGCGGCCATGTCCGTCCTTCCTTCCTGTCCGCACCTTCCCGTGCCCCGCGCCGGGCTCGACTGGCGGACGTTGCACGTGCACCGGGCGACTGATCGCGGGGCCGAATTTTACGTGGATTGCCTCGAATATGGCCATGCCCTGTGGCAACGCGGGTTCGCGGCCCGCGCGATTCTTTGTCTGGATCGTGCGATGGGCGCCGAGTTACGAGGCGACGAAGCCGTGTTGAACCAATGGCCGGTGCCCTATGCGGCGATGCGCTGGTTGATCGCGCAGACGCCACTGGACGTGTTTGTGGGGAATCCGCGCGTGCATTTTCAGCATTTTGCCGACCGGATGAACGAACCGCGGCGGGATCAGCGCCGCTGGCGGGCCTGGGCGTGTTGGGCCTTGGTGCGCGCGGCGCGGCCTGAATTTCCGGCCGACCCCCGGCACCTCGTCGTGGAGCCGACGCGAGACGAAATTGCCGCCGCCCTGCGCGTGCACGGGTTGTCGGGAGAAACTGAAATCTGGTTGGCGGTGGTGGGCGCGTAATTACCGCGGACGATTTCGGCGCCCGAAAGACCGAGTTCAAGCCCCTGTCGGATCGGTTTGGCCCGCCGGCGACCCGAGGCGCCACCCTCCCGGAGGAGAAGTGGTGCGGTGGAGGTGACTCGAACACCCGACCGGCGGTTTAGAAAACCGCTGCTCTATCCAGCTGAGCTACCACCGCATTTTCGTTCAGGGACGGGTATCGGTGGCCTGTTCTGTCGACAAGGGCAAAACCGCGCTTGACTCGTTCTCATCGGATTCTACGTTCCCGCACTCTTTCGTATTTCACGGGGTGGTAGCTCAGCTGGTTAGAGCGTCTGCCTGTCACGCAGAAGGTCGCGGGTTCGAGTCCCGTCCATCCCGCCAATCTCGAAAAGGCCCGGTTCCGCAAGGAACCGGGCCTTTTTTTTGTGGGAGCGTGGGCCGGGGCACGCGCGCGGCCGGGTCAGCGGCCGGGCGTCACCCCGTAGAGCAGGAACGGTTGCCGACGCTCCTCAAAGCCCGCCAAACGCTTCGCCCAGCCGGCTTTGATCGCGGCGGTCGACAGGCCGGTTTTGATCGCGGCGAGCGTGGCGTCGTCGCCGAGCAGGCGGGCCATGGCGTCGGTGTTGAATTTTTCCGGGTAGAGCCGCTGCATCGCGAGCGCCAACTCGATGCCGATGTCCACCACGGGACAACGGTCGCGGTCGGTGAGGACCACGCGCACGCCGCCGCAGACTTGGTCGCGGTATTTGAGTTGGGTCGCCGGGCCGGGATACAGGGCCGGGAGCGGGGTGAACGCGACCGGTTCGAACCGCACGCCGACGATACCGGCGCGGTTGAGCTCGGCGGCGAGCCGTTCACCGTCGACAAAGGGCGCGCCGACTTGCTCAAACGGCCTGGTCGTGCCGCGGCCCATCGAGACCACGGTGCTCTCCAACAGGCAGAGCCCGGGATAAAGCGTCGCGGCCGTCAGGCTGCGCATCGAAGGCGAAGGATTCGTCCACGGCAGGCCCGTTTGATCGAGCCATTGGTCGCGCGACCAGTTTTCGCAGGCGACGACGGTCAGGTCGGCGCCAAAGGCGCGCTCGGCGTTATACAGCCGGGCCAGTTCGCCGAGCGTCAGGCCGTGGCGCACGGGCATCGGGTGGAATCCGATGAAACTCGGGGCGCGTGTCATCACCGGGCCTTCGGCACTCACGCCGCGGATGGGGTTGATGCGGTCGAGCACAAAGAATCTCTTCTTCGCGAGGGCGGCAGCTTCCAGCGCTGCGCCGAGGGTGGCCGAGTAAGTGTAAAACCGTGCGCCGATGTCCTGGATGTCGAAGACGAGGGCGTCGAGATCGCGCAGCTGGTCCGCTTTCGGGGCGCGGGCGCGGATGACGGCCATGTCGTAGTCGGCCGCGCTGGCGAAGCCCGTGCGCGGGGGAGATTCGCCGTAGAGGCTGTAGACGGGCAGCTTGGTTTTTTCGTCGATGGAGTCGCCCACTTGGTCGTCGGCGACGCCGCGGATGCCGTGTTCGGGGCTGAAGAGCGCGACGAGTTTTACGTCCTTCGCGGTGTGGAGCAGGTCGATGGTGGCGCGGCCTTCGCGGTCGCGGCCGGTTTGATTGGTGATGAGGCCGATGCGCAGGCCGCGCAGGCGGGCGAACTCTTCGCGCACGAGCACGTCGATGCCGTTCAGCACCGCGCCGGTGTCGCGGCCGATGGCCTCCGCGGCGAGCGTGCCCAGGGTGCGGCGCAGCGGGGCGGTGTCCCCCTTGCCGTCGGGATGCACGCGGTTGCTGAAGAAAATCACAAACGCCCGCGCACCCGGATCGATCCACACGCTCGTGCCGGTGAAGCCCGTATGACCGAACGAGGCGCCGGCCGGAAACCAGCGTCCGCGCGGACCCGAAAAACGCGAGTCGATGTCCCAGCCGAGACCGCGGCGGTCCGAGCCGTCGTTTTGCACGCGCGTCATTTCGGCCACGGACGCCGCGCTGAGGATGCGGACGCCGTCGAGCTCACCGCCGCCGAGGAGCATGCGGCAAAAGCGCGCGAGATCGCTCGTCGTGGTGAAGAGCCCGGCGTGGCCGGCGACGCCGTCCATGAACCGGGTCGTGGGGTCGTGGACGACGCCCCGGAGCATCTTGCCGTCGGTGAGTTCGGTCGGGGCTACGCGCGGAAATTTGGCGGCGGGCGGAAGGAAACCAGAATCGACCATCTTGAGCGGCCGGAAGATTTCTTTGGCGGTGTAGGCCTCAAGGCGGAGGCCGGTCACGATGCGGACGAGTTCGCCGAGGATGATGAAGTTGATGTCGCTGTAGACAAACGTGCTGCCGGGCGGGCTGCGGAGTTTTTCTTGGCAGGCGAGATCGACGCCGGTTGCGTAGCCGGCCCAGACCGGCTTGGTGTCGACGTCCGGGCGCAGGCCGGAATGGTGCAGGAGAAGCTGGCGCACAGTGACGGCGCTCTTGTCGTGTTGCGCGAAGGCCGGCAGGTAACGCACGACGGGCGCGTCGAGGGCGAGTTGGCCCCGCTCGACGAGCTGCAGGACCGCGGTCGTGGTCGCGATGACCTTGGTCAACGACGCGGCGTCGTAGATCGTGTCCTCGCTGATGGGCTCGGCCGCCGGGGCGAGGGCGCGCTGGCCGTAGGCTTTGCGGTAAATTTCGCCGGCGCGTTCGAACCAGAGGACGCCGCCGGGGATTTTTTTCGCGGCGATGGCGTCGGCGACCGCGGCGTCCATGGCGGCGAGTTTTTCCGGCTTGAACGGCGCTGCTCCGGCCGGGGCGAGCGACAGTCCGAGGGACGTGGCGGCGAGGAACAGACCGAGGCGGGCGGCGCGCCGCAGCGCGAAAAACCGGGGCGACGCGGACAGACGGCAGGGGTGAGCTTGCATCGGACGGAAACATTTGGCGACCCACGGGGGGGCACGCCAGCATATCCTTTGGCTCCTTTTGCGGGAACGGGGCGGGCCCGAAAATCATGGACTCGCAGCGGGCCGGGGCCATATGACACTTCCCTTAATCTCGGCACTACCAAAGCTGCGGAAGGAGACCGCTCATCCTTCGGCGAACCCGTCAGAACCATGAACTACTCCCGTGTTGTCAGTGTAATTCCCCGGCTGTGGCGTCTGCCCACGAGCCTGTTTGTCCTCCTGGCCGCGCTGGCCGCTTCGGCCGCGCAGGCCCAATCCACCGCCACCGGCTCGATCGCGGGCACGGTGACGAGCGCGAGCACCCGCAACGCCCTCCAGGGCGCCACGGTGTCGATCCCCTCGCTGAACCTCGTCGAGTTCACCGACAATGCGGGTCGCTTCGTGATGAAGGGGGTGCCGGCCGGGGTGGTTGACCTCGTTGTTTCCTACTCGGGCTTTACCGAGGGCCGCCAGAAAGTCACGGTCAGCGCCGGCGGCGCGGATCAGGCGGATATCCAGTTGAAGTCGGCCGATGTCGTCACCATGCAGGCCTTCACGGTCGAGGCGATCAAGGAGGGCGGGGCCCTGGCCCTCACCGAGCAGCGAAACGCGACCAACATGAAGAACGTGACCGCGCTCGATGAATGGGGTGTTCTGCCGACCCAAAACGTGGGCGAGCTGGTGTCCCGGTTGCCCGGCATCACCGGTTGGCAGACCGACGAGGATGATCTCATCATGAACGTCAGTATTCGCGGTCAGCCGTTTGCCTTCACCCGCCTCAACGTGGATGGGATGTCCTCGACAGGCGTCGGTGGCGACGGACGTACGGCCACGCTGCATTCCTTCTCCGGATCGATGTATGAGCAGATCGAGATTATCGCCGGCCAGACCCCCGACAAGCGGGCGGATTCCCTCGGCGGCCAGCTCAACCTCAAGACCCGCTCGCCCTTGGCGATGGCGGAGCGCCGTCGCGTGACCTACTCGGTCAGCGCGCGCTATTTTCCGAGCTGGTCGAACGTGAACGACGTGACCGCGAAGCGTCCGATCCGGCCCGACGTGAGCGGCACCTACACCGAGGTTTTTGATGTCGGCGGTGGCAGCAAGAATTTGGCGATCTCGGTCAGCGGCTCCTACCAAGAGGTGCTCAGCCCGTTCGATTCCGACCTCCTCCAATATGAGAACACGGTCAACGATACCGCCTACTTCAACAACTATCTGCGCAAGAGCGGCTACAACAACCGTATGATCAAGGCCTTCAATGGCCGGGCCGATTACCGGCTCTCGCGGGCCACGACCGTTTCCCTGCGTTTCCTCTATAACGCCGGCGACGAGCCGTTCTTCAATTACACCGACGTGAACCCGCGGGTGACGACCAACTTGACGGTGTTCAACCCGAATCTCCCGACCTCCACGGGGGCGATCATGCCCGGCTACACGGCCAACCGCACCGAGATCCGCGCCGCCGGCAACGCCTCGATGTTCCTGAATCCCCAGCGCTATTCGTTCACCAGCAAGAATCCCACGGGCACCTTGGTCTTTGAGCACAATTGGGGCGCCTTCAAACTGGACCACGCTTACCGCTGGTCCAATACGCATTGGAACTCCGGCGCCGGTCGCGATCGCGAAAACGGCACGCTCCAACTCCGCACCCCCGATGGGCAAATCGGCTTCATCCTCGACAACGCGAAACGCTTTGGCTCCGTCTTCACGCAGACGAGCGGACCGGATGTTTACAATCCCGCCAGCTATGCGGCGTTCCAGACGGGCGCCGCCAACACCACGACCCAGCCCGTGCCCACCACATCGGTGGTCTTCAACAAGCGCGACACGATCACCGACACGAATGAGGTCACCGCGACCGTGAACGGGACCTATACGTTCGCCACGACGCTGCCGCTCACGCTCAAGGGCGGTCTCGATAGCATCAATCGTCGCGTGAACAACCGCCAGCCCTACAACCAACGCTGGTATGGCGTGGTCGGCACGACCCTGGCCGGCACGCCGCTGATGGAGCTCACGGAATTCGAGCGCGAACACGGGGGGCGTCGCCTGCCGGTCTATGATCCCACGGTGGTCTCCACCCAGTTGGGGAACGCGGCGCTCTGGTATCAGGATCTCAACGTGACCGCGACCTCGCTCTACACCAACCGCCGCATTCTGGAGGAAGGCGTCGATTCCGCCTACCTGCAGGGCCAGACGAAGCTCGGGGGCCTGACCGTGCTGGGCGGCGTGCGCGGCGAATGGGTGGAGACCGATACGTTCACGTTTGCCTTCCGTTCCATCCGCACGCCGATCGCGGCCGAGCCGGACCACTTCAAACGGGCCGCCCGGGATGTCATCGCCGTCACGCGGGATGGGAGCTACAACAAATATTTCCCGAGCATTCATGCCAGCTACGACGTGACCCCGAATTTCAAAGCGCGGGGCAGTTACTCCACTAGCTACGGCCGCCCCTTCCTCGGTCAGCTCATCGCGGGTGCCGCCCCGAACGACACGGCGCGCACGGTCACGATGGGTAATCCCGAATTGAAACCGCAACTGGCGAAGAACTACGACCTCAAGCTCGAGTATTACTTCAGCAACTCGGGCATGATCTCCGTCAGCGGTTACCGCAAAACGATCTCTGACTACATCGGGCCGGCGGGTCGTTCGGGCGAGGTGATCGAGGACGGTCCGGAAAATGGGTTTGAGGGCAACTACATCGGCTACGAAATTGTGCGGGCGACCAACCTCGGCACCGCGACCCTCCGCGGCCTTGAGTTTGATTTCCGCCAGCGCCTGACGTTTCTGCCGGGCCTGCTCAAGGGCCTCACGGTGCGGGGCAACTACACCTACCTGCAGACCTACGGCCGCTTTGGCGGCACGACGGACCTGAAGAACGGTCAGGTGGCCGGATTCGTCCCTCGCGCCGCCAATCTGGGGCTGCAATACGCCTACGGAAAGTTCGGGGCCTCGTTCGACGTCAACTTCACCGGGAGCTATCCGACGAACTTCAGCCTGACCACGCCGGGCGGCAGCAACTTCTACCGCAATGACATCACGCGCATGAATGCGAGTCTGACCTACCGGGTCCGTCCCAACACCACGGCGTTCCTCTACGTCACGAATATCGGCGAAGAGGGCACTGACATCTACACCTACACGCCGTCGCGTCCGCGCCTGAAGCTCGTCGCTTCGCAGACGCTGAAGTTTGGCGTCAGCGGCCAGTTCTGACGGCGCGCGTTAAGTCTGATTTGACCCAAACCGCCGGTCCCGCGACCGGCGGTTTTTCTTTAGGGGTTCCCGAACCGGTAGCTCGTGTTGAAAATGAGCTCGATGCGCTTCGAGACGAACACCCGCACTTTGATTTTTCCGCTCAGCGCATCGGCCGGCGTGGCTTTGCCTTCGACGCGGCGTTCCTCGCCGTCGGTGTTCACGGCGCGGCCGGAAAACTCCACCGTCTCGCCCCGCTCCAGTTTGCGCAGACTCTCGTCGGAGAGCGTGATCGCGAGGGCGCCTTTTTCATTCGAGAAGAAATACGGGAAGACCTTCGCCACGTAGCTCGAGTGATAGACGCCGTTGTTCCGCTCAAAGGCCGGCATCGTCATCGCCACCGTGCCAATATAGATTGAGGTGTTCGTCGGCGCGATCGTCACCCGGTCAAAGGTGCCGAGGGGCGCCTCGGCCGCACCGACCGCGAGCGCAAGCCCGAGGGCGCAAAGCAGGGAGGCAGACGCACAGCGCAACATGGCGCGAATGTGCGGGTGACGAATCCGCCGGCAACCCTCTTTCGCGTTGCACCGCATCGCGGCGCGCCGTCATGTCGTCCCCCGTATGGCCAAGAAAAACTCCCACGTGACCTGGGGCGGACGCTTTACCGCGGGCCCCGCCGAGTTGATGTTGCAGTTCAGCGAGTCCGTCTCGTTCGACCGCCGGCTCGCGCCGTTCGACATTGCGGGCAGCCAGGCCCACTCGGCCATGCTGGCCCACGTCGGGCTCATCACCCCGCAGGAGCGCGACGCGATCCACGCCGGCCTTGCCGCCATTTTGGCCGAGGTACATGCCGGCAAGTTCAAGTGGGACACCAAGCTCGAAGATGTGCACATGAACATCGAGCAGGCCCTCACGCAGCGCGTGCCGGCCGCCGCCAAACTCCACACCGCGCGCAGCCGGAACGACCAGGTCGCAACCGACATGCGCCTGTGGTTCAAATACGCCTGCGCCGCCCTCGGGGAGAAAATCCTCGGCGCCCAGCGCGCGCTCCTCGCTGTCGCCGGGGCCCACCGCGACGTGCTCATCCCCGGTTACACCCACCTGCAGCGCGCCCAGCCGGTCTTCCTCTCGCATCATCTGTTCGCCTGGATGGAAATGCTCGACCGCGACCGGGCCCGCCTCGCGGACGTCGCTGCGCACGCCAACTGGAGCCCGCTCGGGTCCGGGGCGATCGCCGGCACCACGTTGCCCATCGACCGCGAATTCACCGCGAAGGCCCTCGGGTTCGTCGACGCCAAGGGCCGGCCGCAGGTCACGCAAAACTCGATGGACACCGTGGCCGACCGCGATCTCTTCATCGAGTTCGCCGTCGCGTGCGCCACGTTCGGCGTCCATGCCTCGCGCATCGCGGAAGACCTCATTCTGTGGAGCAGCACCGAGTTCAAGTTTATCGAACTGCCCGACGCGTTTTGCACCGGCTCGTCGTTGATGCCGCAGAAGAAAAATCCCGACTCCTGCGAACTGCTGCGCGGAAAATCGGCGCGACTGCAGGGCAATCTGCACACGCTGCTCACCCTCACGAAGGGCCTGCCGCTGACCTACAATCGCGACCTGCAGGAGGACAAGCCGCCGGTGTTCGACAGCTTCGACCAGACCGCGATTTGCGCCGACGTGCTCGGCGGCACGCTGGCCGGCATGACTTTTTACCGTGAGCGCTGTGCGGCGGCCGTGGCCGATCCCGCCCTGCTGGCAACCGACTTGGCCGACTACCTCGTGCTCCGCGGCGTGGCCTTCCGCGATGCGCACCACGCCGTCGGTGCGGTGGTCCGCCTGGCGGAGAAAAACTCGGTGGCACTCGACCAGTTGCCGACGGAGGAAGTGCAGAAAATCCACGTCGCGTTCGGAGCCGACTGGGTGGAGGTCTTCGATCTCCACCGCGCGCTCGCGAAGCGCACCGGCACCGGCATGCCCGGACCGTTGCAGGTCGCGAAACAGTTCGCCCGCTGGAAAAAGCGGTTGAAGTAGCGCCGGCAGACTGCCGGCTTCAGCCGCCGGTCTGCTCGGGCGATTCGCGCCACCGTGTCGCTTTTTCCCACCGCCAAATCCGACCCGGAGCTCGCGCCCTATCGCGCCGGTCTCCTCTTCGGTTTTTTCAATGCGCTGACGTGGCAGATCGGGATCGGCACGCCGATGGTGCTCTTCGCCGAACGCCTCGGCGCGTCGTCGTTTCAAGTCGGGTTGGCCTACTCGTTTGTTTTTTTGCTCACGCCCGTTCAGGTCGTGGCCACGGCGCTGCTGCCGCACTACGGGTTCAAGCGCGTGTCGCTCGGGGGCTGGGGGGGCCGCAGCCTGTTTCTGGCGGTGCCCCTCTGGCTGTCGCTCCTCGCGCCCGAGACCGGCCGGCCATGGATGGTCGCGACCCTCATTTGGAGCGTGTTTTTCTTCTGTCTGTTTCGCTCGCTCGGGGCCTCGGCGATGACGGCATGGTTCATGGGCCTGCTCCCGCCCGCCGTGCGCGGACGGTATTTTGCCAGCGACCAGTTTCTCTCGGGTATCGCGGGGGTGGGGACGCTGGTCGCTTGCTCGGCGCTGTTTGCCCTCCTGCCGATTTACACGGCCTTGTTGACCCAATACGTGATCGCGCTCATCGGCTCCACGTTGAGCTACTACTCGCTCAAACAGCTGCCCGACATTCCGCGTCCGGCTTCGATCAGCCTTGGGTCGGTCTGGCGCGACACGCCGCGCCATTTGTTTTCGCCGTCCCCGTTTCGCCACTATCTCTGGCTGGCCGTTTGGTATGCCGCCATCACGACCCCGATTCCGCCGTTCGCGGCCTATTTTCTCAAGGTCGGGGCGCATTTCTCCGCGGGGCAGATCATGCAGTTCGAGGTGGTGCGCTACTGTGGCGTGATTTTCGGGGCCTGGGTGCTGCGGCCGCGGATCGACGCGGCCGGGGCGAAACCGTTTTTCCTCGTCACCCTCGGCCTGACCACCCTCGTGGCCGTGGTTTGGTGGCTGTACCTGCGGCACCTCGTCGACGGCCCGATCACGATGTTTGCGATCTACTTTACCGTCGGACTCGGGGCGGTGTGTTGGACTATCGCCAATCTCAACTACCTCCCGAAAGTGGCCCCGGCCGGTGAGCGTGCACTGGTAATTTCCATCCACGGCGCCGCCACGTCCTGCATCGGCGGCTGCGCGCCCATTCTGTGGGGCCTCGTGCTCAAGAGCACCGGTCCGGGCGGCGCGCCGGGGATCGATGCCGGCGTTTTCCAGTGGTTCTTCGCGAGCGTGCTCGTGAGCGCCTGCGTGCTCTCGGTGCTGATGGCGCGATTGCACGAGGAAACCACGACGTCGGTCGAACCCCTCATCATCGGCAACGCCCTCCTCAACCCGTTTCGTGCGGCATCGTATCTCGTGAACCTCATCGACGTCCGCCCGCCCGCGCGCCCGGCCGCGCCCCCGCGCGACGGGAAAAAGTAGGGTTGCGCGGCCCGCCGCACGGAGCGGGCTTTACGTCCGCCCAGCGGACGGTTGACGTGTCGGGCGTAAAGCCTGTCATCCATCGCGCATGGCCAAAGTCCGCATCCTTCCCGACCGGGTCGCCAACCAGATCGCCGCCGGCGAGGTGATTGAGCGCCCGGCGGCCGTGGTGAAGGAACTCGTGGAAAACGCGCTCGATGCCGGCGCCACCCGGGTCGAGGTCGAGTTTCGCCATGGCGGGCGCTCCCTCATGCGCATCGAGGACAACGGGCACGGCATGTCCCGGGACGATGCGCTGCTGTCGCTCGAGCGCCACGCCACGAGCAAGATCGTCGAGGCGGCCGACCTCGACCGGCTCGCGAGCTACGGTTTCCGCGGCGAGGCCTTGCCCTCGATTGCGAGCGTGTCCCGCTTCGAGGTGCAGACGCGGGAGCAGGGGAGCGATGTCGGCACGGAGATTCTCGTCAACGGCGGGAAGTTCGTCCACGTGCGCGACTGCGGGCGCCCCGTCGGCACGCGGATCGAGGTCACCCATCTGTTCAACTCCGTGCCCGCGCGTCGCAAGTTTCTCAAGACGGACCAGACCGAAGCGGCCCACATTGTGCAATGCGTGCGGCTCTATGCCCTCGCGTGCCCCCGCACGTCGTTCACGCTGATTGAGGACGGCCGGGTCGTGTTTCGCTCGCCCGAGTGCGCGACGCTCGCCGAGCGCGTCGCCGAGATTTTCGGTCGCCAGACCGCGGAGGCGCTCGTGCCCATCGACACCGCCGAAGAGGGGATGGGTTTGCACGGGCTCATCGGCCGACCCGGGGTGGGGCGGTCGACGCGCCACGAGATGATCGTGTTCGTCAACCAGCGGCCGGTCGATAGCCGCACGCTCAACTACGCGCTGATCGAGAGCTACCACGAGTCCCTCCCGAAAGGCCGCTACCCGCTCGCCTTCGTGTTCTTCGAGTGTGACCCCGCCTGGGTCGACGTGAATGTGCACCCGGCCAAACGCGAAGTGCGCTTCCGCAGCGAGCCGCTCGTGCGGGGCTTCGTGATCCGCTCCGTGCTGCAGCGCCTGCGCGAACTGGGCGGTTCCACGGCGCCGTCGGCGCCACCCGCAATCGCCGCCGTCCCGGCTCCCGGCTTTGGCCGAAACGTCCCGGAGCCGGCCAACACCGCGCCGGCCCACCACGCCCTGGCCGTCGTTGGCCGCGCCACCGCCGGGCCGCCCGGCGCCTCGGCGGCGGTCGTCCCGCGCGCTCCGGGCCCGGCAGGGCCCACGCCCGCGCCGAGCGAGAGCCGCCGGGCCGAGGTGGTCACGCCCCCGTGGCGTTTCCTCGCCCTGGCGCATGGCAGCTACGCGGTGTTTGAAACCGCCGCCGGGCTCGTGCTGCTCGACCGGCGCGCCGCGCACGAACGCGTCTGGTTTGAGCGCCTGCGGGACCAATTCCGCTCCGGCGCCGTGCCGAGCCAGCATCTCCTTCTGCCGGTGCCCCTCGAACTCGACCCTGTCGCCGCCGCGCTCCTCCTCGACCGGCTCACGTTTCTCCACGCCCATGGTTTCGAGGTCGGTGAGTTTGGCCGCAATTTTTTCCGCGTTGAGGCCGTGCCCGCGTGGATGGAACCGGCCGATGCAGAGCCGTTCCTGCGCGACCTGCTCGGGGCCTTTCGCGACGGCCGCCTGCCCGACAAGGACACCGAGCTGGCCCACGAAGAGCTCGCCCGGCTCGCGGTCACCAAGGCGGTCCGGCTGCCCGAGCGCGCCAACGAGACGGAGTTGCTCGCGCTCGTGGCGCAGTTGCTCGCCACGCGCACGCCGCTCACCAACCCCGCCGGCCGCCCGACTTACATCGAGCTCAACCACGGGGAACTCGCCCGCCGCTTCCAAAAATAAGCCTCAACCCGCGCTCGCGCTGGCACGAATCGTGTTGTTAGAGTTCCACTCCTTCTCCTATGCCGACCGCTCCCAAGAAGAAATCCGCGTCCAAGGCCAAGTCCGCACCCCCGACCAAGCCGGCGCCCAAGACCAAGCCTAAGGCGCAGGCCAAACCCGCCCGACCCGCCGCGGCGGCCAAGGCGCCCCCGCCCGACGCGACAGCCTCCGCCGCACCGAGGCCCGCGCCCGTCGCCTACCCGTTGCCGCACTTCGCCCCCGACGAACTCTCCAGCACCGCACCGTTTCCGTCCGCCGGCCTGATCCAGTCGATCCACAATCCCCACGCCTCCGAAGACACACCCACGGACGTTTTCCGCACGCTGATCCAGCGCCATCTCGTCTCGACCCTCGCGCGCCACCCGGGCTCCGCCACGCCGCGCGACTGGTGGGTCGCCACCGCCCTCGCCGTGCGCGACACGATTCACGAGCGCATGATTGCGACGCAGGCGGTCCACAACGCCCAGAACGTCCGCCGCATTTACTATTTCTCTCTCGAATATCTGATGGGCCGGCTCTTCGGCAACAACCTCCTCGCCACCGGCCTCCTCGACACCGCCAAGGTGGCCCTCGAGTCCCTGGGCCAGGATTTCGACCGCATCCGCGAATCCGAAGTGGACATGGGGCTCGGCAACGGCGGCCTCGGCCGCCTCGCCGCGTGCTTCCTCGATTCGCTCGCGACCCTCGACTACCCGGCGCTTGGCTACGGCATCTATTACGAATTCGGCCTCTTCAAGCAGGCGTTTCAGCATGGCAACCAGGTCGAGGCCCCCGACAACTGGATCATTTTCGGCAGCCCGTGGGAGGTCGTCCGCCCCGAATACACCCAGGAAGTCCGCATCTTCGGCCGCGTGGAAAACGTGTTCGACGACCGCGGCAACTATCGCCCGCGCTGGGTCGGCACCAAGACCATCCTCGGCGTCCCGCATGACATTCCGATCGCCGGCTTCGGCACCAAGACCGTCAATCTGCTGCGCCTCTGGGCCTCGAAATCCACCGAGGACTTCGACCTCGCCGCGTTTAACAGCGGCGGCTACGTCGAGGCCGTGCGGGAAAAAGCCGTCGGCGAGACCGTCTCAAAAGTTCTCTACCCGAACGACAAGACCGAAAACGGCAAGGAACTGCGCCTCGTGCAGCAGTATTTCTTCGTCGCCTGCTCGCTGCGCGATCTCATCCGCCGCCACTTCCGCTCCCCGGGCAACGGTTGGGCCAACTTCTCCGACAAGGTCGCCGTCCAGCTCAACGACACCCACCCGGCCATCGCCGTCGTCGAGCTCATGCGCATCCTCACCGACGAGGAGCACTTGGTCTGGGACGATGCCTGGGCCATCGTGTCCAAGACGTTCGCCTACACGAATCACACCCTGCTCCCCGAGGCATTGGAGAAATGGGGTGTCGGTCTCTTCGAACGCGTGCTGCCGCGCCACCTCCAACTCATCTACGACATCAACACCCACCTCATGGTGGCCGTCGAGGCGAAGTGGCCCGGGGACAATGACAAGAAACGCATCTGCTCCCTCATCGAGGAAAACGGCCACAAGATGGTGCGCATGGCCAACCTCGCCGTCGCCGGTTCCCACGCCGTCAACGGTGTCGCCGCGCTCCACACCGCGTTGCTGAAGAAAGACCTCTTCCCCGAGTTCGACGCGCTTTACCCCGGCAAATTCCAGAACAAGACCAACGGCATCACGCCGCGCCGCTGGCTCCTCAAGAGCAATCTCCGCCTCTCGTCGCTCATCACCCAAAAGCTCGGCGGCGAGGCCTGGGTGCGCGACCTCGACCTGCTGCGCGGGCTCGAAGCGTTCGCCGACGATCCCGCCTTCCAGCGCGAGTTCATGTCGATCAAGCGCGCCAACAAGGTCGAACTGGCGGCGATCATCCAGGAGCAGTGCGGCGTCGAGGTTTCCCCCGACGCCCTCTTCGACGTGCAGATCAAGCGGCTCCACGAATACAAGCGGCAGCATCTGAACCTGCTGCACATCCTCGCGCTCTACCGCCGTCTCCTGCAGAACCCCACGCTCGATCTCGTGCCCCGCGTCTTCGTCTTCGGCGCCAAGGCCGCGCCGGGCTACGACCTCGCGAAGAACATCATCCGTGCGATCAATGTCATCGGCGCCCACATCAACGCCGACGCCCGCATCGGCGGCAAATTGAAGGTCGTCTTTTTGCCCAACTACCGCGTCTCGCTCGCCGAAAAAATCATTCCCGCCGCGGACCTTTCGGAGCAGATCTCCACCGCCGGCAAGGAGGCCTCCGGCACCGGCAACATGAAGCTGATGGCCAACGGGTCGCTCACGATCGGCACGCTCGACGGCGCCAACGTCGAAATCCGGGAGGAGGTTGGCGACGACAACATCTTCATCTTCGGTCTGACCGTCGACGAGGTGGAGGCACTCTGGGCCAAGGGCTACAAGCCGTGGGATTATTACCACGCCGACGAGGAACTCCGCGCCGTGGTCGACTGGCTGGGCAGCGATTATTTCACGCCGGGCGAACAGGGCGCGTTTTCGCACGTCCACGGCAGTCTGTTGCACGGCGGCGATCCGTATCTGCTGCTCGCCGACTTTCGCTCCTACAGCGAGGCGCAGGCGCGCGTCGATGCCGCCTATCGCGATCAATCCAAGTGGGCGAAGATGGCGATCCTCAACACGGCCCGCGTGGGCAAGTTCTCCAGCGACCGGACCATCCGCGAATACGCCCGGCAGATCTGGAATCTCACCCCCGTGCCCGTGCCGTAAACGCCGCGGCGGGGGCGCATCTCACTTTCCTGCAAACCCCGCCCGAGGTGGGCCGGCCGCTCCGCGGGCGGCGGAGCGCAGGTCGTGGCGTGACGCGTTGAGCCGCGCGCGGAGCGCACGGCCCACCCCGGGGAAACTGAGCGCTGCAAGCAACCGAGATGCGCCCGCGCGGCGGGGCGCGCGGCGAGTTGGCTGGCCACCGCCGCGCGTTTCACGAATCTGACTCCGCATGCGTCGCCCCTCCCTCCGCCTTTTCGCCTTCGCCGCGCTGACGGCCGGCGTGATCGCCGCGGAGCCGGTGCGGCCCTGGCCCCCGATCCGGGGCGAACTCTCCGGCCAACTCGCCTTGCCGCAGATACCCGGGTTCCCCGCGCTGGCGTGGCGCATCGAGGCGCAGCCGCTCTCCGGTGTGGGGCTGGCGGTCAGTGCCACGGCGACCGGACCGGGCCTGGTGCTCCGCGTCGAACTCACGCCTCCCGCGGGCGACGCCCCCGGCACCTGGCGCCTCGTGGAGGCAAAGATCGATGCCGCGTCGTGGTGGCGGCTGACGATCGATCAGGCCGGCATCAAAGCGCTGCCCGACGACTTCGCGTTTACCGGACAACTCATCGTGACGGGCGCGGGCCAGTGGCGCGGGGCGGAGGCGTCGGGTGCCATGCACGTGACGCTGGCGGCGGGCACCGCGGGCAGTCTCGCGCAGAAATGGGCTGCAACGGGTCTGGGCGTCGACGCCGACCTTGCGATCGTGGCCAACCGCGCCGTCGTCCGCACCGCCCAGGTGAAGGTGGCCACAATCGAGTTCGCCGGTCTCACCGCGCGCAACCTCCTCCTCGACGTCGCCGCGGCCGATGCTGGTCGTCTCGCCGTCACGCGCGCCGAAGTCGCGGCGTTGGGCGGACGCGTCACGCTGGCGCCGTTCACGCTCGATCCGGCGGCGCCGACGGTGGTCAGTGTGGCCGAGTTTTCCCGGGTCGCGCTGGGCGAGCTGGCGGCACTCGTGCCGCAGGCTCTCCGGGAAGCCCAGGGGCAGGTCGCCGGCCGCGTTTCAATCAATTGGAGTCTCCAGTCCGGGATCGGTCCGGGCGACGGCTCGCTCGCGGTTTCCCCCGCCGAGCTGGCGACGGTTCGACTCGCGGCCTCGCCCGGTCTGCTCACGGGCCGCTCTCCGCCCCGCATTGAACTTTTACCGTCCTTCCTGGGCCCGGTCGGGCGCTGGTTTTCCTTTGAAAACCCCGCCCACCGCATGCTCCAGCGGATCGAACTCGGCGAGTCCCCGCTCGCCGTCGAGAGTCTGCGCGTGCAGCTCTATCCTGACGGTGCCGGCGGCCCGCGTTCGGCCCGGGTGGACGTTGTCGCCCGCCCGACCGGCGTCGGCGATGTCCTCGAAAAAATCACGTTCACGGTGAACGTCTCCGGCCCGCTCGACCAGGTGCTGCGGCTCGGCCTCAACGACCGCGCCAAGATCCGCGTCAACGGAGGCAAATGAAACCTGAGTTGCCCTTTGCGGTCCGGTGTATGGAATCCCCGGCATGCCTCGCCACCTTCCGCTTCTCGCGCTCACCGCCCTCCTCGGCGGCTGCATCCACGTCAAAATGGAGCCGATCCAAGTCCACGCGATCATCGATGTGAACGTGAAGGTCGACAAGGCCCTCGACGACTTCTTCGGCGACCTCGACAAGAAGTCCGTCACCATTAACCCGTCGGCCGCCAAAACCTGATTTTCCATGAAGACCCTTCTCCTTCGCCTGCTCGCGCTCGTCGCCCTCTTCGCCCTCGCCCTGCCGGCTCCGGCTCTCCGCGCGCAGGACCTCGGCGCCGTCAAGGCCCGCATGGCGCAACGCCTCTCCAAGCTGGATGAACTCAAGGCCAAGGGCGCCGTCGGTGAAAACAACCGCGGTTTGGTCGAAGCGCGGGCCGGCGACCCCGCCGCGGGCGCGGTGATCTCGGCCGAAAATTCCGACCGGGAAACCGTCTACGCCGCCCTCGCGAAGCAGACCGGCACCTCGGCTGACCAAGTGGGCCGCGCCCGCGCGAAACAAATCGCGTCCGGCAGCGCCGCCGGGGTGTGGGTGCAAAAAGAGGACGGCGCCTGGCACAAGAAGTAGGGCGGACTTCCGTCCACCGCCCGCTGCGGAATGCCGCCGCGCGCGTTGGGCCCGGCGCTTGCATTCGGCGCTTCCGCTGCCTTCCTTTTTTCCATGAATCTGCCCCGCTTCGTCCGCGCGCTCCTCGCGCCCGCCTTTCTCTCGGCCACGGCCCTTGCCGCGGATTTTGCGCCCGCGATCATCTACGACATGGGCGGGAAATTCGACAAGTCGTTCAACCAGTCCGCGAGCGACGGCACGACGAAGTTCAAGAAAGACACCGGTATCGAGGTGCGCGAGTTCGAGGTCACCAACGCCGCCCAGCGCGAGCAGGCCATGACGCGCTTCGCCCAACGCGGCGCCCCGATCATCGTTGCCATTGGTTTCTCGCAGGCCTCGGCGGTCGAGGCCGCCGCCAAGAAATTTCCCCACGTCAAGTTCGCGATCATCGACGGCACGGTAAACCTGCCGAACGTCCAATCGATCAACTTTCGCGAGAACGAGTCCTCCTTTCTCTGCGGCATGGCCGCCGCGCTCGCCTCCAAGACCGGCAAGGTCGGCTTCGTCGGCGGCATGGACATCCCCCTCATCCGGAAATTTGCGCGCGGTTACGCGGACGGCGCCAAGTTCGTGAATCCGTCCGTCGAGGTGTATCAAAACATGACTGGCACCACCGCCGCGGCGTGGAACGATCCCACCAAGGGCAGCGAACTCGCCAAGAGCCAGATCGGCCGTGGTGCGGATGTTATCTTCCACGCCTCCGGTAACACCGGTGGCGGCGTCATGCAGGCCGCGAAGGACGCCGGCAAGCTCAGCATCGGCTGCGACAGCAACCAGAACTACATCCACCCCGGCAGCGTCCTCACCTCGGCCGTGAAACGCGTCGATGTCGCCGTCTACAAGACGATCATGGACGCGAAGAATGGGACCTGGAAGGGCGGCCCGATTGTGCTCGGGCTCGCCGACCAGGGCGTCGACTACGCGCTCGACGAATTTAACCGGAAGCTCATCACGCCCGCGATGGAAGCGAAGCTCAACCAGGCCAAGGCCGACATCATCTCCGGCAAGCTGAAGGTTGCGGAATTCAAGGCGCCGTAACCCCCCCCGTGTCCGTCGAGCGCCCCAGCCCCACGCCCTCGGCGGCCCCTGCGCCCGCGCTCGAACTCCGCGCGATCGACAAGCGCTTCGGCTCCGTCCACGCCAACCGCGCGATTTCGTTTTCCGTCGCGCGCGGCAGCGTCCACGGCCTCGTCGGCGAGAACGGCGCCGGCAAGTCGACGCTGATGAACATCGTCTACGGCTTTCACCGCGCCGACTCCGGCGAGATTTGGGTGAACGGCCGCCGCGCCGACCTCGGTTCGCCGCAGGCCGCCATCGCCGCCGGCATCGGCATGGTGCACCAGCACTTCATGCTCGTGGAGAATTTCACGGTGCTCGAAAACGTCGTCCTCGGCGTCGAGGGCGGACGCCGCCTCGCCGGCGGTCTCGCCCGCGCCCGCACCGAACTCGAAAAACTCGCCCGCGACTACGCCCTCGACGTCCCGCTCGACACGGTGGTCTCCGAGCTGCCCGTCGGCCTCCAGCAACGCGTGGAAATCCTCAAGGCCCTCTACCGCCGCGCCGAAATCCTTATCCTCGACGAGCCCACGGCCGTGCTAACGCCCCAGGAAGCCGACGCGCTGTTCCTGATGCTGCGCCGCTTGCGCGACGAAGGAAAGTCCGTGGTCCTCGTCACCCACAAGCTCCGCGAAATCATGGCCATCACCGACCGCGTGACCGTCATGCGCCAGGGCGCCGTGGTCGGCGAAGTCGCCACCGCCACGACGTCGCCGCGCGAACTCGCCGAGAAAATGGTCGGCCGCGCCGTGCTCCTGCGCGTCGAAAAAACGCCCGCCCAGCCCGGGGAAACGCTCCTCGCCGTCTGTGACCTCGAAGTCCGCGACCGCCTCGGTGTTGCGCGCGTGAAGGGCGTGAGCTTCGCGGTCCGCGCCGGCGAGATCGTCGGCATCGCGGGCGTGTCCGGCAACGGCCAGTCCGAATTGCTCGAAGCCCTCGCCGGTATCCGGTTTCCCACGCGCGGTTCGATCCTGCTCCAACAGCACGACCTCGTGCGCGAGCACCTCGGCCCGCGTGAGCGCCGCGCACTCGGTCTCGCGCACGTGCCCGAGGACCGCCTGCGCATGGGCGTCGTGGCGAGTTTCTCCGCCGAAGACAACGCGATCCTCGGCTACCACGACCGGGCCGACTGCAATCGCGGCAGTCTCCTCAATCGCGTCGCCATCCGCACCGCCTGTGCGGGGAAGATGGCCGCGCACGACGTGCGCCCGCCGTTGCCGGGCCTGCGCCTTTCCGCTTTCTCGGGCGGCAACCAGCAAAAGCTCGTGCTCGCCCGCGAAATCGACGTCGACCCGCGCGTGCTCCTGATCGGCCAGCCGACGCGCGGGGTCGACATCGGCGCGATCGAGTTCATCCACAAAAAACTGATCGCGCTCCGCGACGCCGGCAAAGCGCTGCTCATTGTCTCGGTCGAGCTCGACGAAATTCTCGGCCTGGCCGACCGGATCCTCGTGATGAACGGCGGGGAAATCGTCGGCGAAGTGGCCCGTGAGGACGCGACCGAGGAGACACTCGGCCTGATGATGGCGGGCATCGACAGTAGGGCGGGCTTAAGCCCGCCCTCGGATGGCGGACTGAAGTCCGCCCCACCTCCCGCATGAGCGCCGCTGGCAAACTCCCCCGCTGGGCCGAACTCGCGCTGCTCCCGCTCATCAACCTCGTCGTGGCGCTGCTGCTTTCCGGCGTCGTGGTGCGCATTCTTGGCGAGAGCCCGTGGACCGCGTTCAAGCTCCTGGCCAGCGGGGCGCTCGGCAGCCAGGAAGGAATCGGCTACACCCTCTACTATACGACGAACTTCGTGTTCACCGGCCTCGCGGTTGCCGTCGCCTACCATGCCGGCCTCTTCAACATCGGTGGCGAGGGCCAGGCCTACATCGGCGGACTGGGCAGCGGGCTGGTGGCCCTCTGGCTCGGCGACCGCGCGCCCTTTCTCGTCGTGCTGCCGCTCGCCATTCTGGCGGGGGCGGCGTTTGGCGCGGCCTGGGCTTTGATCCCCGCGTGGCTTCAGGCGCGGCGCGGCAGCCACATCGTCATCACGACGATCATGTTCAACTTCATCGCCGCATCGTTGATGACCTACCTGCTGGTCAACGTCCTCATCAAGCCCGGCCAACAGTCGCCGGAGTCGCGCGAATTTGGGGCCAACGCGTTCATGCCCGCCGCGCATGAACTGTTGGCGAGGGTCGGCGTGACCTTCACGGCGTCGCCGCTCAACCTCGCCTTCGTTCTCGCGCTCGCCGCGTCGGCGCTCGTCTGGGTGTTGGTGTGGCGCACGCGCTGGGGCTATGCGTTGCGCGTCGCGGGCCAAAACCAGGCCGCGGCGGTTTATGCGGGAATTTCGCCGCCCCGGATCATCGTGCAGGCGATGCTGCTCTCGGGCGCGCTCGCCGGCTGCCTCGGCCTCAACGAACTTCTCGGCTCGCAACACCGGATCCTCATCGATTTCCCCGGCGGGGCGGGTTTCGTCGGCATCGCGGTCGCGCTCATGGGCCGGAACCACCCCGTCGGCATCTTCGCTTCGGCCGTCCTGTTCGGCGCCCTCGCGCAGGGCGGTTCGCAACTCTCCTTCGACATGCCGAAAATCAACCGCGACATGGTCGTGGTCATCCAGGGCCTGGTGATTCTCTTCTGCGGTGCGCTGGAAAACGTGTTCCGGGCGCCGCTCGCCGGGTTGTTCGCCCGGTTTGGCCCAGCGGACGCGAAAGACGCGGGCTGACGCGATGGAACTCTACACGCTCATCGTCCTCACCCTCGCCGCCACGATTCGCGTGGCCACGCCGCTGCTGCTGGCGGCGATTGCCGGTATGTTTTCCGAACGCTCCGGCGTCGTGGACCTCGGTCTCGAAGGCAAGATGCTCGGCGCCGCCTTCGCCGCCGCCGCCGTGTCCGCCGCCACGGGATCGGCGTGGGCCGGTCTCGGCGCCGGCATCGGCGTCTCCGTGCTGCTCGCGCTGTTGATCGCGTTTGCCACCGTCACCCAACGCGGCAACCAGGTCGTCGCCGCGATGGCCGTCAATATCATGGTGGCCGGGCTCGGCCCGACGCTCGCGCTCGCGTGGTTTAATCTCGGCGGTCAAACGCCCCAGCTCGACGGCCCGGGCCAACGCTTCACCGCGCTCGTGTGGCCGGGGGCCGACGCCGCCGGCCAGCAGCCGTTTCCCGGGCTGCTCTATGCGCAGCTGCTCAGCGGGCACAATTTCCTCGTCTACGCCGCCGCCGCGCTCGTGCCGCTCAGTGCCTGGGTGCTGTTTCGCACGCGCTTCGGCCTGCGCCTGCGCGCGGTGGGCGAAAATCCGCACGCCGTCGACACGGCCGGCATCTCGGTGACGGGCCTGCGCTACCAGGCGATTGTGATCTCCGGGGTGTTGTGCGGCGTGGCGGGTACTTACCTGTCGACCGCCGCGAGTGCGGGCTTCACGCGCGACATGACCGCCGGCAAGGGCTACCTCGCGCTCGCTGCCCTCATCTTCGGCAAATGGAAACCGTATCCCACCCTCGGGGCCTGCCTGCTTTTCGCGTTCACTGACGCGCTCGCGTCGCGGCTGCAGGGCGTTGACCTGCCCGTGGTCGGCGTGATTCCCGTGCAGGCGATTCTCGCGTTGCCCTACGTTCTCACCGTGCTGCTCCTCGCCGGGTTTGTCGGCAAAGCGGTCGCGCCCGCCGCCATCGGGGTGCCCTACTCGAAGGAGAAATGACGCGGTCGGCCATGCCCCCCGCGTCGTGTAAAATCCCGGGAAAACGGGCGCCAGGCAAAACTCCGGCGTGACGGCGCGGGATCGGACCTTACGCCTGTTCTCATGCCGGTCCAAAAATTGATCTTTATCCTAAGTGCGGTGGGAGTGGCGGTGGCGGCGATGGCGCTGGTGGTGGCGGCGACGTTTGGTTTTCTCGTTTGGCTCGGCGGCTCGAATTGGGCGCGGCGCCCGTGAGGACACCGCCGGGGCCCGCGCGATTCCGACGGTAATGGGATTGGCGCCCGCCGGCCCGGCGTCCAACGTCGGCCGATGACCCTGTCGCAACGCCTCGCCCAACATCTCGGAAAAACCCCCGACACCGCCCGGGCCGCGTTCGTCGCCGCCAACGCCACCGTCGTGGGCGACGTCACCTTGGGTGCCGGGGCGAGCGTGTGGTATGGCTGCGTGCTTCGCGGCGACATCAATTCCATCGTGATCGGCGACGGGTCGAACGTACAGGACGGCACTATTGTTCATCTCGCCGATGATTACGGGGTGCGCGTGGGCCGGCACACGACGATCGGCCACGCCGCGATTATTCACGCGTGTGACATTGGCGACGAGTGTCTCATCGGCATGGGCGCGACGGTCCTCGACGGCGCGCGCATCGGCGACCGGTGCATCGTCGGTGCCAACGCCCTCGTGACGCAGCGCTTTGTCGCTCCGCCCGGATCGATGATTCTCGGTGCCCCCGCGAAAGTGGTCCGCCCGCTCACCGATGCCGAACAGGCCGGCCTGCGGCGTTGGGCGGAAAAATACGTCGAAGTCGCGGCCGCGCACGCGGCCAAGCTATAACCCGGCGAGCCGGTGTCCGCCCGACTGCGCTACCGCTCCAACTCGAAAAACGTGTAGCGGTAATTTTCGTCCGCACTCTCCCGCCGCGCGCGTTCGTGCCACGCGAGGTGGCGCCACTCCGGCATGAACGTGTCTCCCGCGACCTCGGCGTGCACGAGCGTGAGGTGCAGCCGCAACGGGCGCGCGGTGGCCGCCGCGAGCGCGAGCGTTTCCGTGTAAATCCGCTCACCGCCGCAGATCATGATTTCCCCGGGCAGCGTCTCCGCGATCGCGAGCGCCGCGGCGAGCGTCGCCGCCACCCGCACGCCGTCCCGCGCGAGCGCGGTGTTCCGCGTGATGACCACGGGCTGGCGGCCGTCGCGGGCGACCCGCGGCCAGGTTTCGTAGCAGATGCGGCCGAGCACGACGGTGTGTCCGGCGGTTTCATTATGGAAATGCTGCAGATCCTCCGGGATTCGCCACGGCAGTTTCCCGTCGCGGCCGATGACCCGGTTCTCGGCGCACGCCACGATGAGATGGAGCAGTTTGGGCACGGGCGGAATTAGCGGGAGCGCGGCGGCAAGAAGCGAGCCTAAGAGCGTGCGACGCGGCGCCTCCGGCGTTGCCACCGCGGAGGCGGTGCGTTTCCTCATGCCATGACAATCGGAGTTCCCCAAGAAATCAAAATTGGCGAGACCCGCGTCTCGATGACCCCCAGTCTCTGCCGCCGGTGCGTTTCGCTCGGCGCCAAGGTGCTGATCCAGAAATCCGCCGGCCTGACCGCCGGCTTCACCGATGCGGAGTATCGCGCCGCCGGGGCGACCCTCGTCACCGACGCCGCCAAACTCTGGCGCGCGGCCGACCTGATCCTGAAAGTGAAGGAACCGCTTCCGGCCGAATACGACCTGCTTCAGGACGGTCAGACGCTCTTCACCTATCTGCATCTCGCGGCCGGACCCGCGCTGGCGAAGGTGCTCCTCCAGAAACGGATCCTCGGCATCGCCTATGAGACGGTCGAGGGCGCCGACGGCCAGTTTCCGTTGCTGAAACCGATGTCGCAGATCGCGGGCCGGCTCTCGATCCAGATCGGCGCGTATTTTCTCCAGTCGCAACACGGCGGCTCCGGCGTGCTCCTCGGCGGCATCCCCGGTACGATGCCCGGCCACGTCGTCGTCGTCGGCGCGGGCAATTCCGGCGCGCACGCGGTGCAGATGGCCGTCGGTATGGGCGCCCGCGTGACGGTGCTCGATCTCGACACCCGCAAACTCGAGGCGCTCGACACCGAGTATCGCGGCCGCGTTGTCACGCTCATGTCCAACCCCGCGAACATCGAGTCCGAGGTGGCCGACGCGGACCTGCTGATCGGCGCTGTGCTCATTCCTGCGGCGAAGGCGCCCATCGTCGTTTCGGCCCAGACCGTGGCGCGCATGCGGCCCGGCAGCGTGATCGTCGACATCGCGATCGACCAGGGCGGTTGCATCGAGAGCATCCGGCCCACGTCCCACCAGAATCCCGTCTACGAACAGCACGGCGTGATCCACTATGCGGTGCCCAATATGCCCGCCCTCGTGGGACGCACGTCGACCCTCGGACTGACGCAGGCGACGGAGCCCTACGTCGCGATGCTGGTGAGCAAGGGCGTCGAGCGGGCGCTCGCCGAGCACCAGGGGCTCGCCCGCGGGGTGAACACCGAAAGCGGCAAGATCACCTACGGAGCGGTCGCGAAGGCGCTGGGTTTCAGCTGAGGTGAGCCATCGGGCGCTTGCCTGTGACGGACGGCTCGCAAAACCTCGCGCCATGATGTTGCCCCGTTGCCTCGTTGCGTTGCTGTTCGCCGTCGTCTGCGGGGCGCTCCACGCCGACTCGCTCCCGCTGGGTCCGGGAAAATTCGAGTGCCCGAACGGCGCCGAGCCCATCACGGTCTTCACCTATAAACCGCCGACCTACAAGGACGGCCCGCTCCTCGTCATCTGCCACGGCGTGGCGCGCAACGCCGAGGACTACCGCAACTACGCCATCACGCTCGCCGAGCGTTTCGGCGTGATCGTGGTTGCTCCGCTTTTCGACAAGGATCGCTTTCCGAGCCTGCGCTACCAGCGCGGCGGGCTGCTCGATTCCCAAGGCAAGATCCAACCGTCCGACGCGTGGACCTACGCCGTCATCCCGAAAATTGTGGCGCAGGTCCGCGGACGCGAGGGCAAGCCGAAGCTGCCCTTCTACCTGATCGGCCACTCGGCGGGCGGACAATTTCTCGTGCGGCTGGCGGCCTTCATGCCGGGCGAGCCGGTGCGAATCGTCGCCGCCAATCCGGGCTCGCATCTCTTCCCGGACCGCGCGCAGAAATTCGGCTACGGCTTTGGCGGCCTGCCGGCGGAGTTGAACAACGACGACGTGATGCGCCGCTATCTCGCCGCGCCGCTGACCATTTATCTCGGCACGGGCGACATCACCCCGGAGCACAGTTTCGACGCCAGCGAGGACGGCATGCGGCAGGGGCCGAACCGTCTCGCGCGCGGTCGGGCCTGTTTCGCGGCGGCGCAGAAACTCGCGAAAGAGCGCGGGTGGGCGTTCAACTGGCGCAAGGTCGAGACGCCCGGCATCGCGCACGAGGCGGCTTTCATGTTTGCCGCGAAGGAAGCCGGCGACGCACTGTTCGGCAAATGACCGAACCGCTCCACCTGTCGACCGAAGTCGCCGCCGCCCTCTCCGCCGGGCGTCCGGTCGTCGCGCTCGAATCCACGCTCATCACCCACGGCCTGCCGTATCCCGCCAACGTCGCGACGGCGCTCGCGATGGAAGCCGCGGTGCGCGAGAGCGGGGCGGTGCCGGCGACTATCGCAGTGCTTGCGGGGAAAATCACGGTGGGCCTGACCCGCGCCGACATTGAGCGTCTCGGGGCGCTGCCCTATGGGACGGTGCGGAAATGCTCGCGCCGCGATTTGCCGATTGCGGTGGGCCTCGGCGAAGATGCGGCGACGACCGTGGCGGGCACGATGATCATCGCGCACCTGGCGGGTATCCGCGTTTTCTCCACGGGCGGGATCGGGGGCGTGCATCGCGGGGCGCCGTTCGACGTCTCGGCGGATTTGCTCGAACTCGGCCGGACGCCCGTGGCCGTCGTGTGCTCGGGGGCAAAGTCGATTTTGGATTTGCCGCTCACGCTCGAGGTGCTCGAGACCCAGGGGGTGCCCATCCTCGGGCTGGGCACCGACACGCTGCCCGCGTTCTACTCGCGGAGCAGCGGTTTGCCGGTGGATGTGTCGGTGGCGACGCCGGCCGAGGCCGCGAAGGTCGTTGCCGCCGCCCGTCGGCTCGGCGCGCAACACGGGGTGCTGCTGGCAGTGCCGGTGCCGGCGGCTGACGAGTTGCCGACGGAACGGGTGGAAGCGGTGATTCAGCAGGCGACGGCCGAGGCGGCGGCGCAGGGAATTTCCGGCAAGCGGGTCACGCCGTTCTTGCTCGGGCGCGTGGCGGAGTTGACGGGCGGCGAGTCGCGGCGGGCGAATCTCGCGCTGCTGATCAACAACGCGCGCGTCGGCGGACAGCTGGCGGTGGCGCTGGGGGCGCTCGAGGGCGGGCCCTGATTCTGCCCTTGCCGGCGCAACGATGGCCGTGTTGAGCCGTCCGGCCGGCTGCGACCGCGCATTTTTTCCGAATGATTTCTCCCAGCTGCAAACTTGTTTCCCTGTTGTGCGTGTTCGTGACCGGCGGTTTCGCGGCCGGACCGGAGATCGGGCCCTTTTTCGAGCCGAACCACCCCTTTTTCCAATCGCAGGTGGAAGTGTTCGCGCCCGAAAAAGGGAAATTGACTGGCGAAAATTTCGTGGTGCGGGGGATCCTCCTGCCCTTGCCGTCGGGGCACTGCGTGTTGTTTGACCAGGAATTGTTGCGCGTGGCGGCGATCTGGCGGATGCCGCCGGGCGGGACGCCGGTCACGCCGACGACGATGGCCCAGATTTCCTACGCGAGCCTGCGCCGGAAGGCGGGTGCCGGGCATCCGCGGCCCACCGGGCCGGTGCTCGTGAGCTCGGACGTCCATCCGGGGGTGGCGGGCGAGCCGACCGCGTTGCGGCATGATCCGCGTCCGCCGGCGCGCGCCGGCGAGGCGGGGCGGGGCGCACTGCCGGCGGCGCTGGCCCGTTTTGAGGGCATCGAGCTGGCGGGGGCCACGGCGGTTTTGTGTTACGAGGTCGGGGGGATCAAGGTGCGCGAGTGGCACGAGGCGCAAGCGGTCGGGCCGGGGATCCGGGTCTGGCGGCACTTCGAAGTCGCGGCCCACGCGGCGCCGCTCGTGTTGGCGGTCGGCCGTTGCCTCGAGCCGGCGGTGTCCCTCGCGAGCAATTCGGGGGCCCTGGTGATCGGCGGACCGGCCGGGGCCGATGGCGCCACGCTCGCGCCGTCGGCGGACCTGCAGCGGGTCTCCGTGGCCTACGCGTTTGACGCGCACGCGGCGGCGGCCGCGTTGGCCGCAACGCCGCCGCGGCCGAAACCGACCGGGGGCCTCCGCTGGCCGGGCACCGCGACGGCCGGGGTGCAGCTGGCCGCGCTGGCCCGGAACGGACTCGTGCTCGACCGGATTGCGACGCCCGACGAAAACCCCTGGCACCGGCTCGTCCGTGCGGCCGATCTGGCTTTTCTCAGCGACGACCGTGCGGCCGTGGTGACGTATGACGGGGATGTGTGGCTCGTGGACGGCTGGGCGGATCCGCAGCTCGCGCGTCTCACGTGGCGGCGCTTTGCGTCCGGCCTGCACGAGCCGCTGGCGATGGTCGCCCCGCAGGGCGTGATCCAGGTGGCGACGAAAAACGGCGTCGTGCGCCTGTATGACCGGGACGGTGACGGGGAGGCAGACTGGGTGGAGAATTTCAGCGACCAGATGCTGCAGAGTCAGACGACCCGGTCTTTCCCGCTCGATATGGCGCTGGGGCCCGACGGTTCGACCTATGTCACGCAGGGGGGCATCGTGACGCGCAGCGGGATGCCGGCGGGCGGGGAGGGGACTGCCCACGCGGGCGCGGTGGTGAAGATCTCGCCCGACGGACGCACGGCCCAGGCTGTCGCCACCGGAGCCCGCGAGCCCTTCGTCACGGTCCACCCCCGCACCGGACTCGTCACGGCGACGGATCAACAGGGGCACTTCATTCCGTCGTCGGCGTGCTACGTCGTGCGCCCGGGGGACGACTTTGGTTATCCGCGGGCGCAGCCCGAGAAACTGACGCCGCCGCTCGTCTGGATTCCCCACGAGCAGGATACGTCGTCGGCGTCGGAGCTCTGGATGGTGGGCGAGGGGATGGGGGCGTGGAACGGCCGGCTGTTGCACCTCTCGTATGGCACGTCGCGGCTGTTGCTCATCTCGCCCGATCTGGGGGCGCCGGTGGCGCAAGGGGCGGTGATCCCGCTCGATTTTCCGACCGACCTCCCGCTGCTGCACGCGCGGATGAATCTGCGCGGCGATGCCGTGGCCTTCGCGGGCCTGCAAATCTACGGGACGCGCGCCACAGTGAACTGGGCGCTCGGCCGGCTGCGCCCCGGCGGCGGGGAGATCACGACGGCGCTCGCCGCCCGCTCGTGCGCGGACGGCGTGGTGTTGGAATTTGCCGCGCCGCTGGATCCGGCGTCACTCGGGCCGGAAAAGGTCACGGCCCGCGCCTGGAATTATCGCCGCAGCGCGGCCTACGGCAGCGGGCGCTATGCGCTCGACGGCGAGGCCGGCCTGACGCCGTGGGGAGTCGCGCAGACCGTGCTGTCGGCGGACCGCAAAGCGGTCTTCGTGCATCTGCCGAGACTGCCCGCCGTGGCGCAGCTCGAGGTGCGCCACGATTTCCGGCTCGCGAGCGGGACCGCCGCGCAGGGTGTTGTCTATTTCACGGTCAACCGGCCGCGCCCGCTCGATCTGGGGTCGGCGGGCTTCGGCGGCGTCGATCTGACCAAGCAGCCGGTCGTCGCGTTGCCCGCCCAAGAGGCGCCGGCGTCCGCGGCGGCCGGCCAAGCGGTCGCGGAAAGGCTCGGTTGTGCGGCCTGCCACTCGGCCGATGGGACGACGGAGGGCAAGGTTGGCCCGACCTGGAAAAATCTGTTCGGGGCCAAGCGGGTGTTCGTGGACGGCACGAGCGAGGTGGCGGACGCAGTCTACCTGCGGGCGAAAATTCTCGATCCGCAGGAAAAGAAAATGAAGGCCGGTCCGGTCGAGATGCCCAGTTACCGGGGGGTGTTGAGCGAGCAGCAACTGGAGTCGGTGGTGCTCTACATCCAGAGTCTGACCGGCGAACCGGGCGCAAAAAAGGCCGGTCGACAGACCGGCCCGGAGTGAGGGCGGCGCGCGCCGGATCAGGTGGCCGGCACGATGGTCACGCTCTCGACCTCGATGCGGTCGATCGGCGTGCTCTTCTCGCTGCCGCCGGTGGGGACGGTGGCGATACGCTCAAGGACGTCGTCACCCTTCACAACTTGGCCGTAGGCGGTGTATTGGCCGTCGAGGAAGCCGGCGTTGCCGTGGCAGATGAAGAACTGGCAGCCAGCGGAGTCGGGATGCGAAGAGCGGGCGGCGGAGAGGACGCCGCGGACGTGGGCCTTCTTGTTGAACTCGGCCTTGACCTTGTAGCCGGGGTCGCCGGTGCCGGGCATGCCCTTGGCGCCCTTTTTCGTGTTGGGGCAGCCGCCTTGGATCATGAAGCCCTTGATGATGCGGTGAAACGCCGTGCCGTTGTAAAAACCTTCGCGCGCCAGCTTCTTGAAATTCTCGACATGCTTTGGCGCGACGTCGGGCCAGAAGGCGAGGGTCATCTCTCCGTAGGAGGTCTTGATGATGGCGTGTTCAGCGGGTGCGGGAGTGCTCATGGGAAGCGCAGCGAACCGGCCGGGCCGTGGGGTCGCAAGAACCAATTTGCCCCTGGCGCGGAGCCTGCTCAGCTCGGCCGATGAAACTCCCCCTAGCTCTCCGGTTGCTCTGCCTCTTCGGCGTGTTCGTCTGGGCCGCCCCGGCCGCAACGGCCGCCGAAGTGATCCGTCCGAAAGTCGTCGTCGTCACGATGTTTGAAGCCGGGCAGGATACGGGGGACCGGCCGGGCGAGTTTCAGTTTTGGGTGGAACGGGAAAAACTTACGCGGGTGCATCCGTTTCCCCAGGGCTACCGCGATCTGCGGTCGAACGCGGACGGCAGCGTGCTCGGGGTGGTCACCGGCGTCGGCACGGCGAAGAGCGCGGCGACCATCATGGCGCTCGGGCTCGATCCGCGTTTTGATTTTTCAACAACCTACTGGCTCGTGGCGGGCATCGCCGGCATCGATCCGCACGACGGACCGCTCGGTGCCGCCGTATGGGCCGAGTGGTTGGTCGACGGTGATCTCGGGCACGAGATCGACGCGCGCGAGATGCCCGCGGGCTGGACGACCGGCTACATTCCGCTGCGGAAAAAGCAGCCGTATGAACTTCCCGTGGACCGGAGCGAAGGGGAGGCCTATCGCCTGGATCCCGGTCTGGTCGAGTGGGCCTATCAGCTGACGAAGGACACGCCGCTGGCGGATACGGAGCCGATGCAGAAACGGCGCGCGCTCTACACGGGGTTTCCGCAGGCGCAGCGGCCGCCGCTCGTCATGAAGGGCGACAATCTTTCGTCGATGACCTACTGGCACGGGAAGCTGCTGAACCAGTGGGCGAACGATTGGGTGAAATATTTCAGCGACGGCACGGGCAACTACGTGACCACGGCGATGGAGGACACCGGCACGATGCAATCGCTGACGTTTCTCGCGCGGGCGAAGCGCGTGGATGTGCGGCGGGTGCTCGTGCTGCGCACGGCGAGCAATTTTGACATGCAGGCGCCGGGCGGCGATGCGGCGGAGAGCCTGAGCGGCGAGAAACTGGGCCCCGGCTACTCGGCCTATTTGCCGTCGCTCGAAGCCGCCCACCGGGTCGGCAGCGTGGTGGTGCGCGAACTCGTGCAGCACTGGGCGCGTTACGAGAAAGCAATGCCGAAGAAGTGACGGACGGACGGCGCGCGGCAACGCCGATCAATACTCGATCATCTCGCCGGGCAGCGCGGGCGTGGTGACGGGCAGGGTGCGGGCGGGGTGCGCTTGTTCGAAGGCGTAGCCGAGGGCGAGGAGACGCGCTTCACTGAAGGCGGGCCCGATGAAGGACAGGCCGACCGGCAGGGTGGGGTCGGAGGTGAAGCCGGCCGGGACGATCAGATCGGGCCAACCGGTGACATTCGCCAGAATGGCGGTGCTTCCGTAGATCGTGGGGGGCGGGGTGACGCCCTCGTCTTTGATCAGGCGCGGTGGTCGGGAGGCGGTGGGGACAACAAAGGCGTCGAGTTTCTCCCGGGCGAGAAACCAGGTGAGACTGTCACGGATGATTTTGCGGCCGTCGTGGAGGGCGCTGAGGTAGGGCTGATCGGTGACGGTGAAGGCTTTCTTTTCGCGTTCGTAGGCGGAGAGGCGGTGCTGGTTGGGCACCCAACCCTCGGGGGTGGGCCCGGTGATTTTTTGCGAGAGCGCAACGATGTCCGCGTGGGTCTTCGGGAGATCTTTGCGCGGGAGTGTCGCGAGGTAGTCTTCGACCTGGGTTTTGAATTCGGGGTCGCGAATCGCGAGGTAGAGGCCGCTGTTCAAGCCGAGGACAAAAGCGGGGAGCTTGATGTCGACGATGACGGCACCTTTGGCCCGCAAGATGGCGAGGGCGGTCTCCGTGACGGCGTCAACTCCGGCGTCCTGCTTCATGAAGTCGCGGAGCAGTCCGAGCCGGGCGCCGCGCAAGGCGTCGGGTTTCAGGCCGGCGGTGTAGTCGGCGGTGACCTGGCCGGTCGCAGCGACGGTGGCGGGATCGCGGGGGTCGGGCCCGGCCATGACGTTGAGGGCGGCGGCGAGGTCGGCGACGTGGCGGGCCATCGGGCCGACGGTGTCGAGCGCGAGCGAGAGCGGGATGATGCCGCCGCGGCCGTTGAGCCCGAGGGTGGGCTTGAGGCCGGCGATGCCGTTGGCCGAAGAGGGGCCGCGGATGGAGCCGCCGGTGTCGGTGCCGAGTCCGAAGGCGGCGAAACCCGCCGCGATGCCCGCCCCGGTGCCGCCGCTCGAACCGCTGGGCGAGCGCTCGAGGACGTGGGGATTGAGGATTTGTCCGCCGAGGGTGCTGAGGGAGGCCCCGCTTGCGAACTCGCTGAGGTTGGCTTTGGCGATGATCACACAACCGGCGGCGCGGAGCCGGCGCGTTTGCTCGGCGTCTTGCGTCGGGTAGGAATCCCGCAGGGCGTAGAAACCGCCGGTGGTCGGGAGGTCGACGGTGTCGATGTTGTCCTTCAGCAGAATGGGAAGGCCGTGGAGTGGCCCGCGCGGGCCCCGGGTTTTGCGCTCGAGGTCGAGGGCACGGGCGTCCTCGCGCGCCCGGGGATTGAGCGTGATGATCGCGCGCAGTTTCGGGCCGGATTTTTCGTAGGCGTCGATGCGGGCGAGGAAGAGCGTCGTGAGCTTTTCGGACGTGAGCGCGCCCGCGGTCATGGCCGCCTGAAGTTGGCCGACGGTGGCGTCGGTCAGCGCCACCGTGGTGGCGCGGGCCGTGAGGGCCAGCGCGCAGACGAGCAGGAGGAGGCGGGGCATGGCGTGGGGGGGACGCAGGACGCCGATCGCTCAGAGGAACGCGTCGTCGATCAGCTCGCAGAAATAGTGAATCAAAAACAGGTGGGCTTCCTGCGTCGCCGGGCCGCA
>JBIKOK010000388.1:0-3738 GCA_044358025.1 Opitutaceae bacterium | reverse complement strand
GCCCGGTATGATGAGACCGCAGGTGCCCTGGCCCTGGGCGTGGCCGCCGCCGCGGCCGAGGAAGGCGATGGACTCGAGGTTCAACTTCTTGGCCTCATGGAGAGCGGCGAGAATGTTGGCGGAGTTGCCGCTCGTGGTGAGAACGACGAGGAGATCTTCGGAGCGGGCGAAGCCGGCGACCTGGCGCGAGAAGGCGTGCTCGTAGCCGTAGTCGTTGACGACACAGGTGAGGAGCGAGCCGTCGGCGGAGAGGGCGATGGCGGGGAGAGCGCGGCGGTCCTTGGCGTAGCGGCCGACGAGTTCGGTGGAGAAGTGGGCCGCCTCGGCCGCGCTGCCGCCGTTGCCGCAGATGAGGAGTTTTCCGCCGCGCCGAAGCGTGGCGAGGATCAGCTCGCCGGCGCGGTCGATCTCGGGGCGGATGGCGGAGAGCGACTGCAGAGTGCGGACGGTGTCGGCGAGGGAAGCTTCGAAGGAGCGCATGGTGACGGCGAGAAAGTAGCGGGTAGGGAGGAGCGGGTAGCGAGGAGAAAAAGGCCGGAAACGGGCGGGGGAAATTCCCGAAACAGGCTCGCTACGCGCACCGCGCTACTCACTACTCCGGGCCGTCCATGCGCCTCCGCAAGCTCACCCTCCGGCACTTTCGCAACGTGGGCTTTGCCGCGTTGGAGCTGAAGGGGCGGCAGCAGTTTTTGATCGGGGCGAACGGGCAGGGGAAAACGAATCTGCTGGAGGCGGCGGGTTTCTTGACGGCGTTGCGCTCGTTTCGGGCGGTGGACAACAAACTGCTGGTCGGCCACGGGGAGCACACGGCGGCGATCGCGTGCGACCTGGAGCACGAGCGGCAAGGGGAGACGAAGGTGACGATCAAGCTGCGGCACGACGGCAAGGAGCTGTGGTGCGACAACGCCCGCGTGACGCGGCTGGCGGACCATCTCGGAAAATTTCCGACCGTGGTCTTTTCGTCGCAGGATCTGCAGTTGGTGCGCGGCTCGCCGGCGGGGCGGCGGCGCTGGCTCGACCTGACGCTGGCGGCGATGGACGCGGGATATTTGCGGGCGCTGCAGACGTTCACGCGGGCGTTGGCGGAGCGGAATGCATTGTTGAAGCGGGGCGTCACGGGCGATGCGCAGCTCTCGGCGTTTGAGCAGACGCTGGCGCCGGCGGCGGCGGAGCTGATCCGGCTGCGGGCGGCGGGGCTGAAGGCGTTGGGTGCGACGTTGACGAAAAATTATGCGCAGCTGTGCGAGGACGCGGAGCCGGCGGGGCTGGCGTATGATCCGAATTTTGCCGAGGCCTCGGAGGAGGTGATTCTCGCGCGGTTGGAGGCGGGGCGGGCGCGGGACGCGCAGTTTCGCACGACGCTGGTGGGGCCGCACCGCGACGATTTTCATTTTACGGTGCGCCATACGGCGGCGAAGGATTACGGGTCGGAGGGGCAGCAGCGTTCGCTGGTGCTGGCGCTGCGGATCGCGCAGGCGGCGTGGTTTCAGGAGAAGAGCGGCATCCGGCCGGTGCTGCTGGCCGACGATGTGCTCGGCGAACTCGATCCGGCACGCCGGCGGCGATTTTGGTCGGCGATCGACCCGGAGTCGCAGGTGATCGCAACGGGGACGAGCCTGCCCGACGCGGAGCTGGGAACGTGGCAGGTGTTTGGGGTGGCGGACGGGGCGTTTACGGAAAAGACGACGGGCGCGGAGGCCGGCGCGTGACGCTGGAGCCATGGCAATGGGCGCTCGGCGTGCTGGCGGCGCTGATCGTGGGGATTTCCAAATCCGGCATCGGTGGGCTGGGGATTCTCGCGGTCGTCCTTTTCACGGTGATGATGCCGGCAAAGCAGGCGACGGGCACGGTGCTGCCGTTGTTGTGCTTCGGCGATATCGTGGCGTCGGCGACCTACGGGCGGCACGCGAAATGGCTGCATGTGTGGCGGCTGTTTCCGTGGACCGCGGGCGGGGTGGTGCTGGGTTGGCTGGCGTTTGACCGGGTGAACGACCGGCAGGCGCAGGCGCTGATCGGGGCGATTATTCTTGGCCTGGTCGTGCTGCAGCTCGTCCGGCGCAAGTGGGGCGGGCACGAGGTGGAGCATGGGGCGTGGTTTGCGCCGACCATCGGCGTGCTCGCGGGATTCACGACGCTGGTGGCGAATGCGGCGGGCCCGCTCATGGTCGTCTACATGCTCGCCATGCGGCTGCCGAAACTGGATTGGGTCGGCACGAGCGCGGTGTTTTTCCTGCTGCTCAATTTCTTCAAGGTGCCGTTCATGGTCGATCTCGGGCTGATCCACGCGACGAGCGTCGCGTTCAACCTCTGGCTGGCTCCCGTGGTGCTGGCGGGGGCGTGGTTCGGGCGGAAACTGGTCCTGAAGATCGACCAGCGGGCGTTTGAAAATCTCGCGCTCGCGCTCAGCCTGATCGCCGGGCTCAATCTCGTCTACCAAGCATGGCACGGATGAACGTCAGGCAAATGTGGGCGGCGAAACTGGCGGGGAAACCCGTGCCCGCGGCGTTGGACGTGCCGACGAACGGGGCGGCGTCGGGACAGACGTCGTACGGCGTGCGGGCGCGGACGCCGTTCAGTGGCGTGGTGCTAGGGGTTGATCCGTCCCTGCGCGGCACGGGGCTGGCGCTGGTGGAGTTCACGGTGGGGCGGCAGCCGATCTTGCTGCGGTGTCAGACGGTGAAGGTGCATGCAAAGCTGCCGATGGCGGTGGCGCTCGGCGAGATTCACCGCGCGGTGGCGGCGTTTTTGGATGCGGCGAAGGAGGTGCGGCACGTGGCGCTGGAGCAGACGATTTTCGTGCAGAATTTTCAGACGGCGCAGATTCTCGGAGCGGCGCGCGGCGCGGCGATTTCGGCGGCGGCGTTGCGCGACAAGCCGGTGTATGAGTATGCGCCGTTGCGCGTGAAGCAGGCGGTGGTCGGAGCGGGACGCGCGAGCAAGGAGCAGATGGCCCGGACCGTCATGGCGCTGCTGGGACACGGGCGGACGCTGGCGCTGGACGAGTCGGACGCGGCGGGCGTGGCGTTGTGCCACGCGTTTACGTGGCGGGAGGAGCGGGAATGACCAAGGGCCGATGACCGAGGCCGGGGGAAAAAGGGGGGGGATCGCCCATGGATTTCGCCCAAGGGCGAGAACGTGGGCGCGAAGGTGCGGCTGATCGCCGCCGGGAATTCAAGCGATCGGGTCGGTGGCGTGGGGATGGCGGCGTTCGAAGTGTTTCATGGCCGTGTAGCCGATGCCGGTGATGCCGCTGAGCACGGCGGGGAAGAGGAGCGTGTCGTAGCCAAAACGGTGGTACCCGAGCGTGCCGATCAGGCCGCCGGCGAAGAAGCCGAGGAAGAGGACGCCGTAGATGCGGAAGCGAAACCAGTCCACCGCGGAGCCGCGCAGGAGGTGGCCGCAGGCGATGCCGAGGTCGGTCACCATGCCGGTGATGTGCGTCGTGCGCATCGTCGAGCCGCTGTAGGTGGTGACCATCGCGTTCTGGAGGCCGCAGGCCATGGCCGCGAGGTAGTCCCCGAGGTTGGCGCCGCGACGGAGGAAATAGACGGCCAGCAGCAGCGCGGCCGATTCCAGCGCGAGGGCGACGCCGTAGCGCCGGCCCAGGCGGAGGGAGCCCGCGCGGATAATCCTAAAATCCGCAGTTGAGGGTTCAAATTCTGAAGGAAAGTGCTCGACTGGGAGGCTATGGCACAGACGAAGACGACGGAGGTGATTCACCCGTTGGGTGAAGGTGAT
>JBIKOK010000142.1:0-16404 GCA_044358025.1 Opitutaceae bacterium | reverse complement strand
ATCGCGGCGCGGCGCGCGCCGCGCGTCTTTGCCGGGCGCGCCGGCCTCGGCGCAGATCGCGCGGTTGATTCCGGCGTAGTCCGCCGCGTGCCGTGCCCGCGTTTTTCCGCCTGCGCGCGCCCGTTTCCGCGCGTGCGCACACAGCTCCCGCCGGCGGGTCTTCCTGCGGAAACTCGCCCCACGCCGCCGTCGGCACTTTGCGCGGGTTTCTTTGCGGTCTTCATGCGTCGGTCTTCCGCGCGCACGTCGGCGGTCCGCGGGCGAGATTGCCCGTCTTGACGAGCGCGAACACGCCGCAGTGTGGGCAGCGCAGGTGCCAGGGCGGCGGCTCCGCCGCCGGCGCCTTCACCATGATGACGACGGCGAGGAGCGTCTCCACCTTCAGGCGCCGCGCTTTCGCGGCCGGATGCATCCAGCCAAAATACCGCACGCGGTGCTGGCCGGGCGGCGGCACATGCTGCAGGTAGCGCCGCATGAACTCGTCGGCGCTCAGCGTGCACTCCTTGCGCTGCTGGGTCGCCGTATCCGTATAGCAAAACCTGACGTGTTCGTCGTCAGCCGTGCGGATGCGTTCGTCGGAGATCGCCGTGCGGTGCACGTAGCGGGCGAGATATTTGACGACGTTCTCCCCCGAACCGGCCGGCAGCCAATGCACCCACCAACCCTCGCGCCAACACCGCGCCGGCACCTGCGCGTGCAGGTCCGGCGCGGCGTGCCGCAGCGCCTCGTCCATCCCCGCGCGCACCGCCGCCGCGACCGCGTCACCCGGCAGCAGCCAGTCCGAACGCTTCGCCGCGCGCCACGTGCCGTCCGGCGCGAGCCCGCCGCCGGGGATGATAAAATGGAGATGCGGGTGCAGCTGAAGTTGCCGACCCCACGTGTGCAGCACGCCGACCATGCCCAACTCTGCGCCGAGGTGCCGTGGGTGCGCCGCGATGGCCTGTAACGCCCGCGCCGCCTCGCGGAAAAACAAGGCATGCAGCAGCTCCGGCCGCGCGGCGACGACCGGCCGCAGCTCCTCCGGCAGCGTGCACGTCGCCATAAAATACGGCACCGGCAACAGTCGCGCGATTTGCCGCGCGGTCCACGCGGCCGTGCCCGCGCCGCCGCAGCGCGGACACGCCCGGTGGTGGCAACTGTGATAGGCGTAGTCGGTTTCCGCGCACGCGCCGCAGCGATACACGTGCCCGCCCAGCGCGGGCGTGCGGCAGCGCAAAATCGCGTGCAGGGCGCGGCGTTGCGCCGGCGTGAGCGGGCGGGTCGGCGGACCCGTCAGCCACGCCGGCGCGTGCCGCACCAGCCAACCGGCGATGAGCGACATCGTCGCGTGAGGCTGGCAGCCCTACGGATTAATGGGTGGCACGGGTGACGGCGGCGGTGGTGGTGGTGTGATTGGCGGAGTTGGCGCGAGCAGCCGCGCGACAGCTGCACGGGCCGTCGCCTCGTTGACCGCCGTCAGATGCGTGTAGATCAGCGTGGTCTCCAGCGAACTGTGCCCGAGATACGCGGAGATGAGCCGGATCGAGACGCCCTCTTCGAGCAGATGCGTCGCATAAGAATGCCGCAGGGTGTGCACGCACGTGCCGGCGGGCAGCTGCGCCGCCGCGACGGCGAGGCGCATGCAATGCTGGATCGAGCCCACGCCCATCGGCTCGACCGCCGCCGCGAGCCGCGCGGGCGACGCGCCGACCGCCCCGTCGCGCCACCCGCGCCCCACGCCAGGAAACAGCCAGCGCGGATGGCGGTGCGTTTTCCACCACGCGCGCAACCAGCCGAGCATGATCTGCGGGATCGGCACGAACCGGTCTTTGCCGCCCTTGCCGGCGCGGACGTGGATCCGCGGAAAGCCCGGCTCACCTCCGCAGAGATCGCGCACCTCCAAGTTGACCGTCTCGCCGATGCGCAGCCCAGTGGCGTAGATCAGACGCAGGATGACCCGGAAGCGATCTTTGCGCAGCACCGTCCAGAGCCGGGCGACCTCCGCACGGGTGAGCACCGCCGGCAGTTTTCGCGGGGACGGCGCACTCACCAGTTCGAACAACCGCCACTCGTGGCCGAGGAGGTGGCGGTAGAAGTTGTGCAACGCCGCGACGGCCGTCCGCATCGACGAGGGCGAGTAGTGGTGCTCGTCTTTCAGATACAGGATGTGGCCGCGCACGGCGGCCTCATCGAGCTCCGCCGGATCGCGGCCGACACGCGCGGCCAGTTTGCGCAGATACCGCGGGTAATCTTCCTGCGTGGAGGCGGACAAACCGCGCAGTTTGAGCAGTTCCGCATAGCGGACCTGCGACGGATAATCGGCGACGGGCGCGACCTTGGCCGCGCCGCCCTTTGGGGTGGATTTAGGGGAGGACATCCCCTCCATGCTTGCCGCAAACCCCTCGGCGGCCCACGTTCCCGAATACCCCATGCGCCCACTTCGCCCCACCGCTCCCGAACCCCACCGCCGCGCAGCGGCTTGGTTCAACCAGTCGCTACAGCCAACGGCCCCAAGCGGCCGTGGCTGATCTCAAACGTTAGCCAAATGAAAACCGAGTATCCATCGCGTATAGATCCGTGGCTCGCCATCGTTCTTGTAGGCGCGCCTCTGATTGTCGTAGCGGCCGGCGTTTTCACGCTGACCAATTCGGTTGGCGCAGGAATCGTCACGATTATCACCGGACTAATCGTTGGTGGCATGATCGCAGCGCTATCTATTCCCTGCGTCTATACCCTCACCGACGAGAGCTTGAAGATTAAGTCGGGCATGCTGGAGGATGAGGTGCCGCTGCGGAAGATCAGGGGCGCCGAGAAGTCCAGCAGCATGTGGAGTGCGCCCGCGCTCTCGCTGCGACGCATAAAGATCACGTTGGAAGACGGGTCGCGGTCTATTTCCCCGAAAGACCGGGATGGATTTATCATTGATCTCGAAGCGCGCCTGGCCAACGCAAAGAAGGGCTAACCCAGAGCACCACAGGACAACGCGCGGACGAACCCTTTTTGGTGCTACTCATGGTCCGTCCTCCGCGCGTGGCTAACCGCTGACGTTGGCCAAAACTCATCCATGGGACGGTTGACGGTATGCGGTCGCTGACCATCCTCCCAGCCATGAAAGGCAAGTTCACCGCTATCATCGAAGAAGCCCCGGAAGGTGGTTACTGGGCGATTTGTCCGGAGGTTCCGGGTGCGAATGGTCAGGGAGAGACGGTGGCCGAGGCGAAGACCAGTCTCAGCGCTGCGATTCGGCTCATCTTTGAAGATCGTGTTGAGGATGCGCGCCGCGGCCTCCCGGAAGACGCCATTCAGACCGTGGTTGCCGTCTGATGAAACGGCGCGATTAGGAGAAGCGCCTGCGTCATGCAGGCTGCTACCTCAAGCGGGAAGGCGGGTCGCATTCACTTTGGATAAATCCCCGTACGGGTGTAGTGGAAGCAACCCCGCGTCAGACTGAGCTCAAGGAGCCGCTTGCATGGAAGATCTTGAAGTCACTTGGTGCGGGCTGAAAACGGCCAACCCGGAGGGTTGTGTGCCGCGCAGCCGGCACACGACCCCGGTTGAACAAGCCCACGACTGACGGCGGCAGGTCGCAACGCGTGCCGGCCTCCGCGCGGTTTCGCCCTATGCGTTTTGTGTTGGCCGGGTGAACGCGACGCGTGGCGCGGCTCGCGTCTTTTCGCGGCGGGCCGACCTCGCGACCGCTCGTCTCCGTGATTCGGCCGTGCCCCGGTGCGGGTCAGGACCGCGCGCTTGCTGCGGCGCCGACACGCTTCGGTGCATGTACGCAACGCTCCCGCCGGCGGGTCTCCTCGCGGAAACTCGCCCCCGGCCGTCGTCGGCACCCTGCGCCGCTTTCTTTGTTTTCTGCTTCATGCGCGCTTGCTCGGCCCACACGTCGGCGGCCCGCGCGCGAGGTGGCCGGTCTTGATCAACGCGAACTCGCCGCAGTGCGGGCAGCGCAAATGCCACGGTGGCGGCTCCGGCGCTTTTTCTTTCACCACAATCACCGCAGCGAGGAGTGGCTCCACGTTTAGCCGACGCGCCTTCGCCGACGGGTCCATCCAGCCAAAATACCGCACGCGGTGCTGGCCGGGCGGCGGCACGTGTTGCAGGTAGCGTCGCCTGAATTGCTCGGCTGACGGCCCGTTGCGCGGGCACCCGTTCGCCTCGCCCTCGCCGCGCTGCCGCGCTCCGTCGTCGCGCGTCAGGGTGCAGTCCTTGCGCTGCGGCGTTTCTGTATCGGTATGCAAGATTAGTGCGGGCTGCGGGCGTGGTCGTGGCGCGGCGGCGCCCCGTTCGCGGTCCACTTCACCGGGGCGGCACCGGACCCGGCACGAGACGGGAATGCACCGCTGGCGGGCCGATGATTCGACTATTGATTGGTCATTTTTCAAAACCGACCTAGGGTCCGGGCAATCATGAGCAGTCCCGCTGCCACGCCCGCCACCGCCGCCAAGCCCCACGCGTTCGCCCCCGTGTTCGCGCTGCTTGCGCCGCACATGGCCGAACTCGACCGGTTCCTGCACAGCCAACTCGCCTCCTTCGAGCCCGAGATCCGGGCCATGGCGGACTACTGCATCGACACCTCCGGCAAACGCATCCGGCCCGCGCTCGTTTTCCTCAGCGGCTGGCGCGGACCGACGACCGTCACGCCCGACCTGGTGCGCGTCGCCGCCGTCGTCGAGCTCGTCCACCTCGCCACCCTGGTGCACGACGACATTATGGACGAGGCGGATGTCCGCCGGAGCCGGCGCACCGCGTCGCGCGAGTTCGGCCCGACCGCCGCGGTTCTGCTGGGCGACGCCCTCTTTGCCCATGCGCTGCACCTGGCGACGCAATTTCCGACGACCGAGATCTGCGCTGCGGTGTCGGATTCCACCCGCAAGGTCTGCGCCGGCGAAATCGTCCAGACGCTTCGGCGCCGTTCGACGAACATCACGCGGGCCGACTACCAGCGTATTGTCGATCTCAAGACGGCGGAGCTCTTCCGGGTCTCGTGTTTTCTGGGCGCGCGTCTCGCGGGGTTCGAGCCGGGCTACGTCGAAGCGGCGAGCCGTTTTGGCCGTCACCTGGGGATCGCTTACCAGATCTACGACGACCTGGTGGATTTTTTCGGCGACGAGACCCGCATCGGCAAGACCCTCGGCACCGACCTCGCGAGCGGCAAACTGACCCTGCCGTTGCTCGCGCTGATCGAGCGTCTGCCGGCGAACGAGCGAGCCACGCTCACCGCCGAACTGGCCGGCGAGCAACCGCCCCAGCTCGCGCTCCGGCTCCGGCAAATGCGGGAACTCGGCATCTTTGCCCTGGTGGCGGGGTCCGTGCAGGCGGAAGTCGCCGCCGCCACCGCTGCGCTCGGCGAATGGCCCGGCCACGCCCCGACGCCGCTGCTGCTCGGGCTGTGCGACGTGTTGCAGGCGCAGGTCGCGGCGTTGCGCCCGGCTGTCACGGAAAATTGACGCCCGCGCGGGAAATTTCCGTTTACACCGATCCGGCCACCGCGCTTCCTTTCGTCTGTGACCGTCGCCACCAAAGCCCTCGGCAGCAAGACGCTCGTCGCATCACCGGAGCGTCAGTTGGAGGCCGACTCCGACATGGAGATTGTCCGTCGCGTGCAGGCGGGCGATGTCGCCGCCTTTGACCGGCTGATTCTGAAGTATCGCGAGCGGCTCTACGGGATCATTTACCACATGACGTCGAACCGCGAAGACGCGGCGGACCTCGCGCAGGACTCGTTCATCAAGGCGTTTCAGTCGATTAACCGGTTTGGCGGCCAGTCCTCGTTTTTCACGTGGCTCTACCGCATCGCGGTCAATTCCACCCTCAGCCATCTCCGCAAAGGCCGTCTTCGCTCGTTCTTTAGCCTCGAACGCGTCGACAGCGACGAACCGGTTTCGCGTGAAATCATTGATGCGCTCACGGATAAGACCGGGGCGGACCGGGACGCGTTCGTCCACGAGCTCCAGGAAAAATTGAACGATGCGATGCAGAAGTTGTCTATCAAGCATCGTACCGTGGTCACCCTTTTTGAAATCGATGGCCTGAGCCATCAGGAAATAGCCGATGTTATGGACTGCTCGGTGGGCACCGTGCGCTCGCGTTTGCACTACGCGAAACAGCTGCTCCAGTCCGAGCTCCAGCCCTATACGCGCACATGAGGAAGCCCGACAGCCAGCGTCCGGTTACGCTCGAAGACATCCTCCGCCTGAAGCGCAACGAGCGTCCGCCCGCGGAATTTTGGACCCAGTTCGACCGGGAACTCCGTGCGAAACAACTTGCGGCGCTCGTCGAGAAACGTCCGTGGTGGCGCACGATTTCACTGCCGCGCGTGTTTGCCGGCGTACGGCGCTTTCATCTCCCGCTCGGGGCTGCCGCCGTCTTGGCCGTCACCGTGTTGTCGGTCCGCGAATACCACGGTCCGAAATCCGCCGCAGTCGCGCGTCCGGTGCCCGGCCTGTCGTCAGGCGTGGCCGAGGTCGTCCCAACTGCAGGGGTGGCGGTCGCAGGTCCGGCCACCCGCGCCGTAGAATTTGTTCGGGCGGAGGCCGCCGTGCCGTCCCCGGGAGCCGACGAACCGGGTGCCCCGGACAACGCCGGCCCAGCCCTCAGCTCCGAGGCGACGCCCTCCGGTAATTTTGCGCAGATGCTGCCGCTGGTCGGCGTCGCCGCCAGTCCGGAAGAGTCGGCCGTGGCGTCGTCGCCCAGCGCCCGCCTGATCGCGGAGAATTTTGCGGCCCTGCAGGCCGACGAGCCCTTCGTGGCGCGGCAATGGCAGAGTCCGGCGCGCGGTTTCGAAACCCGGGTCCTCCCGGCCCGCGCGAAGCCCGTTGAGCCGCTCTCCCAGATGAAGATTCCCTCCGGTTCGCGCCGGTCCAATCTGATTGCGTCGGCCACGCTCGCGGCGACGACCGCTCCGGTGCTCGCCAGCGACCGCTCCGCCCGTGGGTTGTCCGACGAGCGGCTTTACGAGACCATCAGCCGCGTCAACGCCCGCGGCGCCGGCATGCTGGTCAAATTCTGAGTGGGCGCCGCGCTGCAGCCTTTACGGGCGGGTCTTTGACCCGCCTTTTTTGCGCCCCGCCCATGCCCGTCCACCAAGTCACGCTGAATCTCCGCACGTCGGGTGCCGGCACGCAGGAAATCACCGCGGCCGTCGCGCGCGAAGTGACGCGGAGCGGAATGGGGTGCGGGGTGGCCACGGTGTTTTGCCAGCACACAAGTTGCAGTCTCGTGATCATGGAGAATGCCGACCCCTCGGCCCGCCGCGATCTGGAGGCGTGGCTCGACCGGTTGGTCCCGGCGGATGATCCGGCGTTCGAGCACACGCTGGAGGGCCCTGACGACATGCCGAGTCACATCAAAATGGCGCTGACGCGCACGAGCGAAACCATCCCGTTCGCCGCCGGCCGCCTGCTCCTCGGCACGTGGCAGGGAATTTTTTTGTGGGAACACCGGCGGGCGCCGCATACGCGCCACCTAGTGGTGACGGTGCTGGGCGAATGACGGGCGGCGGTGGCGCAACCAACGCCGGGGCTCCGCGTCTCTTCGCGCATGGTCCTCGTTCGCTCCCTGGTTTCCCTCCTGATTGGCCTCGTCGGCGGCGGCTTGCGGTCGGCGGCCGCAGCCGAGCCCGCGCCGGGCCGCGAAAAAGGGACTACCCGGCTCGTCTCGGTCGGCCCGGACGGCGGGCTCACCTATGCGGCCTACACCCTGCAGGGCGACACGCTCCCGGATTTTTCCCATTGTGGCTATGGCGGAGGCGGGGTGCCGCTGCCCCGGGCCGACGTGCGTGAAACCTTGGTCCCCGACGCCGGAGGAAACGCCGACGACACCCCGCGCATCCAGGCCGCGATCGATCGGGTTGGCTTGCGGGCCCCCGGCCCCGACGGCCTGCGCGGCGCCGTGCTGCTGCGGCGCGGCGTTTACCGCTGCGCCGGCGTGCTCCGCCTCAGTACCGGCGGCGTGGTGTTGCGCGGCGAAGGGGACGGCGAGGACGGGACCGTGATTATCGCGACCGCGCGCAAGGGGCAGCCCCTGATTCAGCTCGGTGGCACCGGTCCGCGGGAGGACGCGAAGACGGCGCGCGAGATTTCCGATGCCTATGTGCCGGTGGGCGCGCGCCGGTTTTCCGTCGCCGAGGTGACGGGACTTGCGGTCGGCCAGACCGTGTTCGTGGTGCGCCGGAGCAATGCCGCGTGGATTTCCGCTCTCGGGATGGACAAGATTACGCCGCGCTCCTCGGCCCCGGATTCCACAAAACAATGGTCGCCCTTTGAGCTGAAGTTCGACCGCGTCATCACCGCCATCGAGGGCCACCGGGTGACGATCGACGCGCCCATTGTCTGTGCCATCGAGCAGCGGTGGGGCGGAGGTGCGGTGGTGCGTTATCGCGATGAGGGGCGGATCGAGCGCTGCGGCGTCGAGTCGTTGCGCGCCGTGTCGGTTTACGACGAAACCAAGACGGAGCGCGTCGACGGCGCGCCGGTGTTCGTCGACGAGGCGCATGCGACGCACGTGGTGGTCTTCGGCGCGGTGAAGCATGCCTGGGTGCGCGGCATCACGTCGGTGCATTTTTCCCACGGCCCGGCGAGTGTCGGCGGCGCGGCGAAATGGATCACCGTCGAGGATTGCCGCGCGCTCGCTCCCGTATCCCAAATCACGGGCGGCCGGCGCTACCCGTATTCGGTCGACGGCCAGTTGACCCTGGTGCAGCGCTGCTATGCGGACCACGCGCGCCACGCGTTTGTCTTCGGGGCGCGGGTGCCCGGCCCGAACGTGTTTCGGGAGTGCCGGTCCGAGCACGACCATGCGACGAGCGAGCCGCATCACCGCTGGTCGGTGGGCGGGCTCTACGACAACGTCGAGGCGCAGTTGGCGATCCAGGACCGGCAGTGGATGGGCAGCGGTCACGGCTGGGCGGGCGCCAACTATGTCGTGTGGAATTCGCGCGGTTCGCTCATCTGCCAGAAGCCGCCGACGGCGCAAAATTTCGCGATCGGGTTCGTGGGCCGGCGCGGCAAAGACGCGTTCCCGCGGCCGGCGGGCTGGTGGGAAAGCGAAGGCCGGCCGGTCGAGCCGCGCAGCCTTTATCAGGCGCAACTTGCTGCGCGGCTGGCCAAGTAGGGGCGGGTTTTTGATCCGCCCCGGGTTTGAAAACGGAGTGCGCGAAAGGTGCGGGGCAAGGACCCGCGCTGCCTCGGCCTTGGCCTCACTTCTCCCCGACGCAGATGCCGCAGACGTCGAAGAAGAAGTCGTGGCCCTTGTCGTCCACCAGAATGAACGCCGGGAAATTTTCCACCTCGATGCGCCAGACGGCTTCCATCCCGAGTTCGGGATACTCGAGCACTTCGACTTTCTTGATGTTGTCCTGCGCGAGAATCGCCGCGGGGCCGCCGATGCTGCCGAGGTAAAAGCCGCCGTGTTTCTTGCAGGCGTCGGTGACGCCCTTGCTGCGGTTGCCCTTGGCCAGCATCACGAGCGAGCCGCCGTGCGACTGAAAGAGGTCGACGTAACTGTCCATGCGGCCGGCGGTGGTGGGACCGAAGGAGCCGGAGGCGTAACCCACGGGGGTTTTGGCCGGGCCGGCATAGTAAACCGGGTGGTTCTTGATGTAGTCGGGCAGGCCCAGGCCGGCGTCGATGCGCTCCTTGAGTTTGGCGTGCGCGATGTCGCGGGCGACGATCATCGGGCCGGTGAGCAGCACGCGGGTTGTCACGGGGAGTTGCGAGAGCGCGGCGCGGATTTCGTCCATCGGGCGCGTGAGGTCGATGGCGACGGAGCTGTCGTCCTTGAACGACCGCAGCGCTTCCGGAATGAACCGGCCGGGATTCGTCTCCATTTTTTCGAGGAAGACGCCGTCCTGGGTGATCTTGGCCTTGATGTTGCGGTCGGCGCTGCAGGAGACGCCCATGCCGACGGGACAACTGGCGCCGTGGCGGGGCAGGCGGACGATGCGGACGTCGAGCGCGAAATATTTGCCGCCGAACTGGGCGCCGACTTTGGACTGCTGCGCGAGTTTGAGCACCTTCGCCTCCATCTCGACGTCGCGGAAGGCGCGGCCGAGCTCGTTGCCGGTGGTGGGAAGGGTGTCGAGATACTTGGTCGTCGCGAGCTTCACGGTCTTCATGCAGGCCTCGGCGCTGGTGCCGCCGATGACGAACACGAGGTGATAGGGCGGACACGCAGACGTGCCGAGCAGCTGCATCTTGTCGGCGAAGAATTTCTCGAGGCTCTTCGGGTTGAGCAGCGCCTTGGTTTCCTGGAAGAGAAAGAGTTTGTTGGCCGAACCGCCGCCCTTGGCGACGAAGAGGAACTCGTACTTGGCGCCCTCGGTGGCGAACAGGTCGATTTGCGCGGGCAGGTTGGTGCCCGTGTTGACTTCGCGGAACATGTCGGTCGGCGCGACCTGCGAATAGCGGAGGTTTTCCTTCGTGTAGGCCTCGTAGACGCCCTTCGAGAGAAACTCGGCGTCGTTGGCGTCGGTCCAGACCTGCTGGCCCTTCTTGCCGAAGATGGCGCAGGTGCCGGTGTCCTGGCACATCGGCAGAATCCCGCGGGCGGCGATCTCGGCGTTCTTGAGCAGCGTGTGGGCGACGTATCGGTCGTTGTTGGACGCCTCCGGGTCCTGCAGAATCGCCGCGACCTGTTCGAGGTGCTTGGTCCGCAGGAAGAAATTGGTGTCGTGAAACGCCTCGCGGGCGAGGAACGCCAGGGTCTCCGGCGCGACTTTCAGCATCGTGCGGCCTTCGAAGGTCGCGGTGCTGACGCCCGCTTGCGAGAGGAGGCGATACTCGGTGTCATCGGCGCCGAGGGAGAGGAGTTCCTGGTAGACAAACGGAGGCGTAGGCATGGCGGAGAAAAGGTGGGGTGAACGGGGTGCGGTGTAAAGTGGGGCGGGGCGTGCCGCCCCGTTATGAGCGGAGCGGGTCGGCAGCTGAAGGCGGACTGAAGCCGAGCCGCGCTATTTTCCGGCCAAGGCGCGGACGGTGTCGCGGAAGCGGGGCAGGTCGGCGGGCGTGGCGACCTCGCCGGGGGCGCGACCCCAGCCGTTGGCGCCGGGCCAGACCCCGCGCACAAGGAAATTTTCATGGGCGGCGGTCATGCTCGCGACGTGCAGGTAATCTTTCTGTTCTTTTTCCTCGCGGACGGCGGTGACGAGTTCGGCGGGGATGGGGGCGATGTGCCGGCTGGAAATGTGGGCGAGATCGTTGAGCATCACGAAGGGCCGCGAGTCGGTCAGGGTGGTCGCGGGCCGGGGGCGTTCGCCGCGGAGGTAGGCGTAGTAGTCGCGGTGATTTTCGACGAGCGCGTCGAAGGGATCGAGGGCGATGCGCTCCACGCGGCCGTCGTTCCAACGCACCTCGATCTGGCGGCCGACGGCGTAGCGGAGCACGGCCTTGTCGCAGAGCACCATTTCGAGCTGGGTGCCGGTGCCGGCGCAGGCGTGGGACAGGGCGAAGCGCATCGTCACGCCCGTCGTGGTGTCGGTTTCGACAAAGAACGTGTCGGCGCCCTCGATGGCGTGGGCGCGGTAGAGTTCGGCGCGCACGGCGGCGAGTTGCGCCCAGCTGAACAGCTCGGTGCCGCCGGCCCAGAAGAGGAGGTTGTGGACGAAGTGCGCCATGGCGTTGCCGAGGCACGAGTCGAGGACGACGCGGTCGTCGATCATCAGGCGGCCGGCCCAGTTGTTGCGGGAGAAATAGCTCGCGGGGCGGGGCCAGAGCGCGCTGAGGGTGGCGCCGCGCACGGCGCCGAACTCGCCGGCGAGGATGCGTTCCTTCAAGGTGAGGCGCGGCTTCTCGATGATGAAATTGAAACCGACCACCGACGATTTCCGCGCCCGGGTGTCGGCGACGATCATCTGCTCGAGTTCGGCGTAATCGAGCGTCGGCGGTTTTTCCAGATACGCGGGCAGGCCGAGGGCGGTGACGGCGGCGTGCATTTCGGCGTGGAGATTGATGGGCGTGGGCACGACCACGAGGTCGAGACCGCGGTGGCAGGCGTCGAGCATCGCGCGGTAGTCGGGAAACACGCCGACGCCGCGTTCCGCGAAGCGCCAAGTCTCCTGTTCCTTGGCGAAGGCGGCGGGGCGCGGATCGCAGGTGCAGACGAGCTTGGCTTCGCCCTCGGCCTCGAGCCGGGCGACCGCGTTGTGGTGCGAGCCGGCGAAGCCGCCCATGCCGACGATGCCGATGCGGATGGGGGTGTTCACACGATTTTGAGTTTGGGCAGATCCTGCCCGTCGATCAGGCCCACCGGGCGGCCTTGGGCGTTGATGACGATGAGATCGTCGATTTTGTGGGCCTCGAACAGGCGGAGCGCGTCGACGCCGAGGGCGTCGTCGCGAATCGTCTTGGGCGAGCGGGTCATGAAGGTGGCCACCGGTTTCTGGAGGAAATCCGGGCCGGTGAGGGCGCTGCGGCGAAAGTCGCCGTCGGTCAAAATGCCGGTGAGGCGGCCGGATTTTTTCGCGACGAGGGCGATGCTGCCGCTTTTGGCCTTGGTCATGGCAAGGATGGCGTCCTGCGTCGAGACGGTGTCCGGGGCGACGGGGAGGCGGTCGGCGCTGCGCATGATGTCACGCACGCGCAGAAGCAGGACGCGGCCCAGATTGCCGGCGGGGTGATATTTCGCGAAATCGTCGCGGGTCAGGCCGCGCGCTTCGAGGAGGACCATGGCGAGGGCGTCGCCGAGCGCGAGCGCGGCCGTCGTGCTGGCGGTCGGGGCGAGTGCGAGGGGGCAGGCTTCGCGCGGCACGCGGAACAGCAGGCGGTAGTCGGCGGTGCGGGCGAGGTCGGAGTCGGCCGTGCCGGTGAACGCGACGACCTTCAGGCCGAAACGTTTCAGCATCGGCACGAGGCGGACGATTTCGTCGGACTGGCCGCTGTTGCTGAGGAGAAAAGCCAGGTCCCCGTCGGCGCACAGCCCGAGGTCGCCGTGGAGGGCCTGGGTGGCGTCGAGGAAGCACGAGGCGACGCCGGTGCTGTTGAAAGTGGCGGCGATTTTTTGGGCGATGTGGGCGGACTTGCCGACGCCGGTGAAGATCAGTTTGCCGCCCGCGGCGTTCACGGTGTCGACGGCGCGGGCGGTGGCGACGAATTCCGGGCCCAGACCCTTGGCCGTTTCGACCAGCGCGGCGATCTCGATGCGGATGCAGGCGCGCGCGCGGGCGAGGGCGTTTTTGGGATGCAGGGCCATTTATTGTTTGAATCGCCGAAGTAGGACGCGGAATTTACGGCTAACGTTCGCCCATTCAATCCCATTCACCGTTCGATGACCGTTCGCCGCCAACTTTCCGCTCTCCTCGCCCTCGGCGCGTTGCTGCTGGGCGCGGGCTGCAGCGGAGGGGACAGCTTGGTTTTTTCGGCCGAGACCGACGATCCGCTCTACCTGCAAAGCCAGCAGCTCAAGCGGCAGGGCCGCAACTCGGAGGCGCTCACAAGCCTGCTCAAGGTGATCGACAAACGGGGTGAGCTGGCGTCGCCGGAGTCGCACCTTGATGCGGGGCTGATTTACCTCGATCACATCAAAGATCCGATCGAGGCGATCCACCATTTTCGGAAGTATCTCGATCTGGCCCCGAATTCCACGAAGGCGCCGCTCGTGCGCCAGCGGGTCGATCTGGCCCGGCGCGAGCTGTTTCGGTCCATGCCGGGTCGCCCGAGCGACGAACAGTTCACGCGCGGCGGCGGCGTGGATGTGGTCGAACGCCAGCAGCGGGAGATCGACGAACTCAAGGCGGAGCTGGGGCGTCAGCGGGGCAGCGGTCCGGCGCCCTTTCTCCGCACGACCCGGGGGCCGGTCGAACCGGCCGACGTCGCCCTGGCGCCTGCCGGGGCGAGCCAGGCCCAGCTCAAGCTCGCGCCGCTGCCGCCGAGTTTCGTCCCGGAGCCGGCCGTGGTCCCGCCGGCCCCTCCGCAGAGTATGGGCGCCCGCGCGTCGTCGGTGAAGGCGGCCGCAGCCCCGAGCCGGCCGGGCCCGGGCGCGCCGGTGGCCGGCCGGCGCCACACCGTGGCCAAGGGCGACACGCTGTACAGCATCGCGCGGAAACACGGGGTGAAGGTGGAGGCGATTGCCGCGGTGAACCGCGATGTCCTGGGCGGCGGGGTGAACTCGCCGTTGCGCCCCGGAGCCGAACTTAAGATTCCCTGACCCGTGCCGCGCACTTCCCGACGCACCGCCGTTTTCACCGAGTCGCTGATCCGCGAGATGTCGCGGGTCGCCGCGCGTTACGGCGCGATCAACCTCTCGCAGGGGTTTCCCGACTGGGATCCGCCGGCCGAGCTGGTGCAGGCGGCCAAGGACGCGATGGACGCGCACCGTCACCAATATGCGGTGACGTGGGGCGCGCCGGAGCTGCGGGCGGCGCTCGGCGCGAAGATCGCGCGCTGCCTGGGCGTGCCGGTCGATGCGGACCGCGAGCTCGTGGTGACGTGCGGCGCGACGGAGGCGATGATGGTGGCGATGATGACCGTCTGCGACCCGGGCGACCGGGTGGGGCTGTTCTCGCCCTTTTATGAAAACTACAACGCCGACGCGATTTTGACGGGGGCGCAGGCGGTGCACGTGCCGCTGCATCCGCCGCACTACCGGTTCGATCCGGCGGAGCTGCGGAAGGTGTTCGCGAGCGGGCTGAAGGCGTTCATTCTGTGCAATCCGTCGAATCCGTGCGGGCGGGTGTTCACGCGGGAGGAGTTGCTCCAGATCGCGGCGCTGGCGGAGGAGTTCGACGTGTTCGTGCTGACGGACGAAGTCTATGAACACATCGTATTTGCGCCGCACCGGCACACCTATTTTGCGACGCTGCCGGGGATGGCGCAGCGCACGCTGATGTGTTCGTCGCTGTCGAAGACGTTTTCGATCACGGGCTGGCGGCTCGGTTACGTGCACGCGGCGCCGGAGATCATCGCGCAGGCGCGCAAGGTGCACGATTTCCTCACGGTCGGGGCGGCGGCGCCGCTGCAGCACGCGGTGGTGACGGCGCTGAATTTTCCGCCGAGCTACTACGACGGACTGGCGGCGGAGTATGCGGAGTCCCGCGATGTGTTGCTCGGCTATCTGGACCAGACGGGGCTGAGTTATACCCGGCCCGAAGGGGCCTATTTCGTCATGGTGGACATCTCGCCGTTCGGCTACGCGAGCGACGTGGAATTCGCGCACTGGATGGCGAAGGAAATCGGCGTCGCGCCGGTGCCGGGCTCGAGTTTTTTCGCGAACGGGGAAAATCGCTACATCCGGCTCAATTTTGCGAAGAAGCCCGCGACGCTGCACGCGGCGGGCGAGCGGTTGTTGAAGCTGAAGCGGTGAGGCGCGGGCGGCTTGGCGCTTGAAGCCGGCGGGGGCATCCGCCACAACGAAGCATGCATCCGTCACAACGCAGAATGCATGCGGCACCGCGACGCGCGGCGAAGGCGTTTCTCCTTTGGGCGGTGACAACGGTGGGGTTGACCCCGGGTGTCGCGGGAGCGGGGCCGGCGCCCGTTTTGCCGGAGGCGCTGGCGAAACTGGAAGCCGCGGCGCTGGCCGGATCGGTGGATGCCCAGCTGGAGCTCGCGTTGGCGTTTGACGATGGCACGGCGGGGAAGCGGGATGGGGCCAAGGCCGCCCACTGGTATCAACGAGCCGCCGACCAGAATGTGGGTGTGGCGCACCTGCGGCTCGGGATGTTGCGCGAAGCGGGCGCGGGTCTGACGCAGAGCTACGCCGAGGCCCGCGCGCATTATGAGCGCGCCGTGGCGCTGGGGATCGCCGAGGCGAATTTGCGGCTGGGGATCTTGTATCTCGAAGGATGGGGGACGGAGCGGAGTCCCACCACGGCGGTGGCGCTTATCCAGAAGGCCGCGGAGGCCGGCTACCGGCCGGCACAATGCGTCCTCTCGGACATGTATATCGGGGGCGTCGGCGTGAAGCGCGATCCGGCGAAGGCGGTGGCGTGGGCGGAGCGGGTCGCGCGGGAAAAAGATCCGGAGGGGGAGGTTCGGCTCGGGGCGCTCGCGCTCGGGCGGCAGGGGCTGAAGCAGGATGTGCAGCTCGCGCGGGAGTGGTTTCAGCTTTCGGCGGCGCAGGAATATTCGAGCGGCATGCTGGCGATGGCCGCGACGTTTCTGCGGCCCAACCGCACGCCGGCCGACACGGCGCTCGGCGTGCGCTGGCTCGAACTCGCGGTGGAGAGCGGAAATTCGGCGGCGGCTTTCTACCTGGCGGCGCAACTGGCGCTGACGGCCGCGGGGACCCCGGCGGCGGACACCGCGGCGCGGGTGCGGCGTCTGTTGGAGCAAGCCGCCACGGCGGGCGAATCGGCAGCCGACGAGGTGCTCGAGTGGGCGAACGACGGCAAGACGCTGCCGGAGGCTTTCCGGCACGTGATGACGGTGTCACCGGAAGAGCGTTACGTGGAACGTTACGGGGCGAAGCGCCGGCTCCCCGCCG
>JBIKOK010000140.1:0-16427 GCA_044358025.1 Opitutaceae bacterium | reverse complement strand
TCCAGCGCGAGGCGGCTGGCGTCCGCGCCGCGAAAGCGCTGGACCAGATTTTGCACGTCGGCGGGGCTGCGCCCGACCCCGAGGCGGAAACTCGTTTCCTGTTCCTGTCCGGGAGCGAGGTCGAAGGTCACCTGCAGCGCGCCGCACGGGTCGAGGGCCGCGCCGACCTTGCCGGACAGCCGGGCGCGCTGCAGCGCCGCCGGCTGCCCGTAGGTCCCGTTGCGGCCGAGGAATTCCTTGCGGTCGCCGGTGACGGTGCGGGCCAAATCGTGGACATCGACGAAGGCGATCCGGCCGGGAAATTCGGTGTTGTAGTGGTTACGGGCCAGCAAGGCGCCGGTCTTGAGGTCCACTTCCGTTTGCACGTGCAGGAGGTTTTTTTGCCGCAGGTCGCCCAACACCCATTCCCAGTAGCCGGTGACCGACACGCGGCGCGGGCGCCCGGAGACGTTGCGCAGTTTCAAGACGGAAAACTTCACCGGGGCGTCGATCGCCACATAGACCCACAATTCCGAGGCGAGGCCGTGCTCGGTGTGTTCGAACACGGTGTAGCCAAAGCCATGGCGAATCACATAGGGCGTCGCGCCGCGCGCCGGGGCGGGCGTGGGCGACCAGAATTGGCCCGTGTGCTCGTCGCGAATGTAGAGGGCCTCGCCCGTGGGGTCCTGCACCGGATCGTTGCTCCAGGGGGTCAGCCGGAACTCATGGGAGTTTTCGACCCACGTATAGGCACTGCCGCTTTCCGAGACGACCGTGCCAAACGTGGGATTGGCCAGCACATTGACCCACGGTGCGGGCGTGGTCTGGCCCGGCTGCAGCGTGATGACATATTCGTGCCCGTCGCGGGTAAAGCCGCCGAGGCCATTCTTAAACACGAGCTCCCGGGGCACGACCGGAGAGGGAAGGTCGGCCCAGACGGCGCGGGTGGGCGTCAGCGCCGGGATCACCGGGTCGAGCACGCGGCGATGCTCGAGTTGTTGCGCCAACGTGCCTTTTTCGTCGTCGAGGACGACCCGGGCCACGGATTGCAGCAGCACGAGGTCTTCGTGGGAAATCTGCTCGAGGTGCCGGACAAAAATGCCGCCCGGCTTGTCGAGCATCTGCGCCTCGAGGCCCGAGGCGATCAGACGGGTGATCCGGTCGTGCAGCGACTGGCGGTAGACCGAAACGTCCTCGTTGAGAATGACCAGTTCGGTAGTCAGCCCCTTCATGCGCCAGTAGGAGTGTGCCCGGATGAGTTGCTGCACGAGCGCGATTTTCTCGGGGTCGCTGATGCGGAGGAGAACGAGCGGCGCGTCGCCCGAGAGGCCGTAGCTCCAGAGCCCGTTTTGCCCGCGCCGGTTGGTGAGCAGCACGCCGGGGCTGGCCCGCCGGGCGGGGTCGGCATAGATCAGCGCTCCGGCCAAACGGCCGTAGAGCTGGGCCTCGGGCTCCGTGGCGTTGAGGTGGCGCAGGGTCACCTGGCTGTGGGTCCACGCGAGGTCGAAGGCGCGGTCGGCCATGCGGGGACTCTGGTATTTTTCCACCTGCGCCAGGGCGGTCTCCCGGTTTTCGGCCACGCCGAGAATCAGATCAACGATGGCGGTTTCATGGGGCGGCAACGTCACCGTGCGGCGCAGGGCGACGATGGGATCGAGCACGGGGCCGACCGTGTTGGACAGGGGTGCGACGCCCTGCATCGCGGCGGGATTCGCCAGCGTGCCGCCGCGCCCCACAAAACGGGCGCGATCGGTTTCGCAGGAGATTTCGCCCTGCTCGCCGCCCTGGCCCACCATGAGATGCAGCAACCACGGCGGCTTTTCTTCCGGGGCCCGGGCGCGGCGGGCACAGAGGAGGGCGGAGGAGTTTTGCGCGAGTTCCGTTTCCACGAACAGACTGCTGAAGGGGGGGTGCGCCGCATCCGCGGCCGGAGGCGCCAGCACGACTTCCGCGTAGCTGGTCAGTTCAATGATGCGCACGCCGGACGACCGGTTGGTGATCGAGATGCGCCGCAATTCCACATCGTCTTCCGGCGAGACGCTGATCTCCGTGTGGATATCGAGCCCCGCATGCTGTTGCCGAAACTCCGCCCGCGCCTGCGTGAAAATGGCTTCGTAGGGTTGGGTCGCGCGCAAGGTGGGTTGGTAGGCGGCCGACCAGAACTCGCCCGTACCCACATCGCGGAGATAGACAAAGGTGCCCCAGCAATCGCGCGTGGCATCCTCCCGCCAGCGGGTGACCGCCAGATCGCGCCAGCGGCTGTAGCCGCCGCCGGCACTCGTGATGGCCACATGGTAGCGGCCGTTGGACAACAGATGCACTTCGGGGGCCGGTGGCGTCGGGTTCGTGAAGACGCGCATCACGCTTTCGCCGCCGCCGGTGAGCACCTGCGACGTTTTCGGCGTCAGGTCTTCGACGAACACGCTCGCGGCCGTCTTGGGCACCCGCTCCTGCAACAGCAAGTCCGCGGCCTTGAGCATCGGACAGGCCAGGAACCGCCGCTGCAGGGGTCGGTCGTGCAGGACGTTGACCAAGGCCAGCAGGCTCATGCCCTGATGATGCACCATGAAGGACCGGAGGGTGGCGCTCGTTTCGTCGGGTCGCAGCCGCGCCGGCGTGTAGTCCACCGCTTCATAGAACCCATAGGCCCCGGCGCGTCCTTCGGCCGCCAGGCGTTGGAGGTTTTGGCACGCGGCGACGGGCGCGACCATCAGCGCGAGCGCCGTCGCATAGGGCGCGATGACCAGGTCCTCGCCCAGGCCGCGCTTCAAGCCGAGGCCGGGCACGCCGAAGGCGCGGTACTGGTAGTTGAGCTGCACGTCGGTCCGGTTGTAGCCCGACTCGGAAACGCCCCACGGCACGCCGAGCGACTCCCCGTATTCGATCTGCTGCTTCACCGCGGCGCGGCAGGTGTGATCGAGGAGGGTGTGCTCATAGTTCGGCATGACCAGCAGCGGCATCAGGTATTCGAACATCGAGCCGCTCCAGGAAACGAGGATCGGCTCACCCCGGGAGGCGACGAGCAGGCGTCCCATCGAGAACCAATGGTCCTGCGGAACCTGCCCCAACGCGATGGCGACATAGCTGCACAGGCGCGCTTCCGAGGCCAACAGATCGTAGAAGCCGGGGTCCGGCCGGCGCTCGCTGACGTTGAACCCGGTGCAAAACAAATCCCGCTTCCGGTCGAAGAGGAAAAGAAAATCCATCGCGGCCAGTTCGTCGCAGTGCCCCGCGAGGGCGTCCAACGCGAGCAGGCGTTGCCGTGCGTGGTCGCCGGCCTCACGCACGCAGCGCGAGAGGGCGACGCCGTCCCCGCCGGCTTCGGCCGCAGGACCGGGCGATGGTCCGAGTTGGGCGGCGGCCTGCAACGTGAGCGGCTGATCGAGCCCGGCCAGCTGTATTTCCAGCCACCCGCCGTGGCGGGAGCCGGGAAGCGCCAGCCACGGCGCGAGGTGAAGCAGGTCCGCGAGGTGCGCCGCGCACGTTTGCTGCAGGGTTTGCGCCCACTCCTTGGGTTCGGCCGCGGCACCGGCCAGCGTCTGGGCGATCCGGGTCGTCTGGTCCGCCGCGCTGTGCAGCACAACAAACGCCGCGCGCAGGCCGGAGGGCGCCGACTTCAGCTCCGCGTCCAGGCGGGCCAGGGCGGCGTTGTCCGGGAGCAGCCCCCGCAGGACCTGCACCGTGTCGCGCAGCCCGCAGAAAACCTGCGGCGAGAAGATTTTTTCGGCCGCCTGTTCCCGCAGTCCGGAGCCGAGGGTGAGCAGGTGCCCCGCCAGGTTGCCGCTGTCCACGCTGGAAACATAGAGCGGGGAAAGGGGCCGGAGCGTGCGGGTCTCATACCAGTTCAGGAAGTGCCCGCGATACCGCTCCAGGCGTTGCATGGTGGCGAGGGCATCCTGCGTGCGTTGGATGAGACCGCCGGTCGAAAGATACCCGAAATCCCGGGCCGCCAGATTGGCCAGGAGCGCCAGGCCCATGTTCGTGGGCGAGGTGCGCGCGGCGATCGTCGGGACGGGGACTTCCTGAAAATTGTCGGGTGGCAGCCAGTTCTCCCGGGCCGTGACAAACGTTTCGAAGTAGTGCCAGGACTTCCGGGCGGTGTGCCGCAGAAAATCCCGTTGCCCGGCCGTCAGATCCGGTGCCGCGGATGCGATGGGCTGGCTGATCCACCAGGCGATCCACGGGGCCGCCAGCCACAGGCCGAGGTTCGGCAGCGCCCAGGCCAATTCGGCCGGTTGCCGCCAGGCCAGCAGAAATCCCGTGGCCAACGCGACGACCGGCGCGATCCACATCGTGGCATAGAAGCCGGCGAGGCTGGCCCGGGCGGTCTGTTCGGAGTCGCCCGAGGTTTGCCATTCGAGGAGCCGCCGCCGCGTCACCAACAGGCGCAGCAGCGTCCGCGCGATGGCGTCCAGGCTGACGTAGGCGTCGTAGGGGAGAAAGGCGAGGGTGAGGATGATCTGGCCGAGTTGCCGGCCCCACGACCCCACCACGCCCTGCAGGTGCATCGCCCAGGGCAGATCGGCCGGTTTGCAGAGCCCGTGGACGAGCGCCGCCAACAGTCCGGGGAGGGTGATGATGGTCACGACCAGCAGCGGGCCCAGGCCGCCATGCCCGGGGAGCAGCAGCCAGGAGCCGAGCATCAGGAACAGCAGGGCGGAGGGGACGAGGCTGCGGCGCAGGTTGTCGAAGATTTTCCACTGCGACAGCACCGACAGGGGATTGGCGATGCGGCGGGCGTCGGGTCCGGGCACCCGCGGCAGGAGCCATTGCGTGATCTGCCAGTCGCCGCGCATCCAGCGGTGACGCCGGTCGATGTCCACGTTGTAGCGGGAAGGATGGTCTTCGTAGAACTCCACATCGCTGACGAGGGCGGACCGGGCGTGGCAGGCCTCCAGCAAATCATGGCTGAGCACGGTGTTGTCCGGGCACCGGCCGTGCATGGCCCGTTGGAAAGCATCCACATCGTAGATACCTTTGCCGATGAACGAGCCTTCCCAGAAAACATCCTGATACACATCGGAGACCTCCCGGGTGTAGGGATCGATCCCCGCGTCGCCGGCGAACAGCCGGACAAACCAGGAGCGCCGGGCGCTCGGCAGACTCACGCCCACGCGCGGCTGCAGAATGCCGTAGCCTTCGGTGACGATCCCGCGCGTCGCGTCGAACTGCGGACGGTTCAGCGGATGGGCCATGGTGGCCACGAGCCGGCGGGCGGCCTCGCGGGGGAGCTGGGTGTCGGTGTCGAGCGTGATGACATACTTCACCGACGGCAAAATGGACGTGTCCCCTTCGATGACGGAAAAGCCGGCGGGGTCGCCGCCGCGGAGGAGTTCGTTAAACGCCATGAGCTTTCCCCGCTTGCGCTCATAGCCCATCCACCGGCCCTCGCCGGGGTTCCAGCGCCGCGGGCGGTGGAACAGGTAGAACACGGTCTGGTTCCCGGACGGATACTTGGCATTCAGCCGCGCGACGCCGGCCCGCGCCTGCTCCAGCAACCCGTGGTCTCCCGGGAGAATTTCCTCCGGCGCGTCGCGGTAGTCCGTCAACAAGGCAAAGTGCAGATGCGGATCGCGGTTCGCGAGGGCGTGAATCTCCAAGGTCTCGAGGAGCCGAACGATGCCTTCCGCGCCCGTGAGCAGCGTGGGAACGACCACCATCGTGCGGCAGTCCGGATCGATGCCGGAGGTGTAGTCCAGCCGCGGGAGCTGGCGGGGTTGCACGAGCAGCGTGGACAGCCAGTTCGTCAACGCCACGGCCAGTTGACTGGCGCAGAGGAGGAAAACCAGGGTGAGAAAAACCCGTGTCCCGCCCTGCACGTCTAGCGTCCGGGCCAGCTGCACAAAACCGCCCACGGCGAGCAACGTGGTGCCCGCAATGCCGCCCGCGTAATACGCCAGCGGAAAGCGGTGGATGCTGCGTTCAACCGTCGATCGCCAGGGCCAGCGCACCTTTACCGCCCGCGCCAGCGCCGTCCGGCCTTTCCCGATGAGATAAAAGCCCACATGCGCGGTCCGACCGTCGCCGGCTGCCGGCCGGGCCCGGTCGGCGGCCAGCTGGATCGCCTGCCGGGCGACGTCCCCTTCCGGCAGGTTGCCGTGCCGGGCGAAAAATTCGACCGCGTGGCGATAGCGGTCGCGCGTCGCAAAATCCATCTGGCGATAGACGCCGGCCGGGTCGGTGCGCAAGGTCTGCTCGACCAGGCTCAGCGACTCCACGAATGCCTTCCAGTCCATGGCGCTCAGCAGGCGAAGGCTGGAAATACTGTGGCTCACGGAGACCTGGTCGGCCGCCTGATTCTGGCTTTCCAACTGGACCCGTTGTTCGATCGACAGCCCCTCTTCGGCGAGCCGTTGCTCCAGCCAGCTGCGCGCGAGATGCAACGCCGGGCTTTGCCGCGACAAACGCTGGCAGAATTCCGCCACGAACGAACTGGAGAGGGGCAGGTCGGACTTCGCCATGTCGGCCACCACGACCACGAGGTGCGACGGATTTTTTTCCGCCATGTCCTGCAAGCGATCCACCCAGGAGTCCGCGAGATTCCGGTCCTTCCGGGCCACAGCCAGCCGGGTGGCGATCCGCTGGAGATTCTCAATCAACCCAAGCCGCAGCATGATGGGAATGGCCCACAACTCGCCGAGCTTCAACGAAGCGACGGTCTGATAGGCCGCGATGAAGGCGCCGAGTGGCTCGGTCTCGATTTGCGCGTCCGCGTGCGCGATCAACTCGAGCACGAGGTCGTAGACGCGCGGCAGTCCGGCCGACCGGCCGGTCACCAGGCGGGGCAGTTCGCGGCTGTAACCCCGGGGCAGATGTCGCCGAGCCAGCTGGATCTGCTCTTCGATGAGGTAGAAATTGTCGAGGAGCCATTCGGCGGCCGGGGTGATGTGCCGGCTTGGATCGACGGCCAGGGTCGCGCGGTGAAAGGCCCGTAAGCTCTGCTCGTTTCCGTCCAAACGCGCCAGCAACTGATTCGCGCGGTAGTGCGTGATGACGGTGTGGTCGGCGGCCAGGGCCCGGGCGTGGCGCGCGAGTTGCTCGACCCCAAACAGCTCGGCCCGCAGCGGTGGCTCGGTTGCGCGCGGGCGCGTGTGTCCGGCCCTCCACGTTTGCCAGCGTAGCGCGAGAGTCTGCATGGCGTTCTCAAGCTCCCGCCGCGAGGCCGGGCGGCTCCCCGCCTCCGGCCAGGCGTGCGGTGCGGCGGCTTCCGCCGCCCATCGCTTCTGGGGCGGGCCAAGCCGCCGGCCGCAAGGCCGGATTCAGGCCGGCCCGGGGGCCCGTGATTTTCCTGCCGGGCAATGTTTCCGGGGCGGACCCGCACAAGCGCGACGGCGCCTTTGGTTTCATAGGGGGCCATTGTGCCCTCTCGGGCAAAACGGGCATATGGGGTGTTGATCCCAAAGGAGCGCGCGGGACGTGAGCGGAGCGGTGGTTCCTCCGGTGCTCCGCGGCGACGCAGACGCACGCGGCGGCGGTGCGAGCTGGGACAGCGGCCGGGCGGGAAGGCGCGGTTCCGGGCGGCTGCTGCTTGAGACGATCGCAAGACAAGCGGAGGGCGCATCGTCCGCCCTTTTCTGCCAGGCGGATGAAACGGTTGACGGGCTTGGGTGGGAGCCCGCCAACAGCCGTCCCGGTCTGCGATCGAGGGTCACGCCTGGGACGTCCGCGCGCTCTCTCCCCCGTGGTCTTGCCGGCCGCCCGCGGCCGGGGTGACCGCGCTGCGGTCGTGTTCGTATCGGCGTGTTGCTGTCGCCTGCCCGTCGGGTCCGTCACCCCGTGGGCCGGCGGTCGGGCCCGGGCTATGCCTCGATCGCCGCGCTGTAGGCGACGACGTTGCGGCCGGAAATTCTGAGGCGGATGTATTTTCCCTTTAGCGCATCCAGCGTGCGCTGCGTTTTCCAGACGATTTCGCACCGCTGGTGATCGCCGGTGACGGGCACGCAGTCGGCGGTGGTGAAATGCGCGTAGTCACCGCCGTAGCCGGGGCGCTTGATCGAAACGCTTACTTCGCCCGTGCAGACGAAGTTGAGGAAGAGCCGGCCGCCGGGGCACACGAAGGGCAGTGTCGCGAAGGAGCCGTCGTGTTCCGTCTGCTGGCCGACCAGGCGGTTTTTGCGGAAGGTGGCGAAGGCGAGCGAGGGACGTTGCGCCGGGTTGCCGCCGGTGTCGGCTGCGTCGTGGCGGTCGGCGGACGCGTAGTAGTAATAGCGGTAGTCGTCGCCGACGAGGATCGGCTCCGCGAGGCCGACGTAGGCGCCGCCGCTGTCGTAGCTGCCGGGCGCACCGGTCTGGAGCAGGCGCGGGCGCGAGGGCATGCGGCGCCACGCGTGGTGGTCGCCGGTCTCGATCAGCTCGACCCACGTCGTTTGCGTGGTGACGTCGTAGAGGTTGAGAAAGCCCAGCGTGCGGCCGCAGAGCGTGAACGCGGATTGGTTGTAGAAATTCGTGCCGTCGTGATCGCCGTGGTCGGGCGTGAAGATCCACTGCGGTTCGCTCCAGGTCGTGAAATCGTCGCTGTGCGCGAGCATCCGGCTGCGGTGGTTGCCGAGCCGGTCCTTCAAGAACGCGTAGTAACGGCCGGTGCGGCGGTCCTGCCAGAGGCACGCCGCGTCCTGCGCGGGGAGCACCGTGCCGGTAAACGTCCAGCGCAGGCCGTCGGGCGAGACGAACAGGGCGCAGCCGTTGAGGTCGCGGTTGGTCGTATCGAGGTGAAACATCATCAGCTTGTAGCGCCGTTGCGGATCGCGCTCGTGGAGATCCTCGATCACCGAGGGCGAGTCGTTGTAGTAGGAGGCCCACTTCAGGATGATGTTGTTGCCGGGAAACTCGTCGGCGAAATGCAGGTTGAGCGCCGGGCGCCGCCAGACGAGGCCGTCGTCGGATTCCGCGTAGCAGACGACGCAGTGATTTTTCCCCTGCATGGAATTATCCACGAGCACCGCGCCTGCCTGTGCCCCGGGAAAATCCGTGCTGTAGAAAAACTTGAATTTACCGTCGACCTCCGAGCGCAGGACGCTGCCCCAGGCGATGCCGCCCTTTTCCCACGGCCGCTGTGCGGTCATGACGGGATTTTGCGCGGGCTTCTGCAGCGGTTCGAAGCGGTCGTAACAGTTTTTCCGCTCCGTGAGGTTGCCGGGAGTGAACAGAATTTCCCGCAAGGCCCCGCCGGCGGGCGGCGGCGGCGTGGTCGGGCCGGGCGCGACGCGCTCCGCCGCCGTGAGCTCGGCGTTCGCCCACGGTACCGCGGCGGCGAGGAGGGCGGTCTGGTGGATAAACGCGCGGCGGGTGGAGTTCATGGTCGGGGGCGGGGTGGGCCATGATTTCAACGCACCGCATCCGGGCGTCGAGCCTTTGCGCGTGCAACGATGCGGTGCAATCCGCAGGTTTTCTTCCGTTGTCCTCGCCCCCGCCCTCATGTCGTCCCCCGCTCCGCTGAGAGTCTTCCTCCTCGCCCTGGTCTCGTTCGTCGCACCGGCGCGGATGCCGGCCGCCGAGCCCGAGGTGCTGTTCGACTGGAGCGACGCCGATAAGTTTCGCGCCGGCGTCGTGCATCCGAGCGGGGCGTTCAAGCCGTCGGATGTGGTGCGGGCGCGGGAAAATCTGACGCGCTACGCGTGGGCGAAGACCTATCTCGCGGGGTTGGAGCGCAGCACGCGGGCGAATGTCGGCAAACTCACGCCCGAGTATTTGCGGGCGATGATTCCGGAGACCACGCCGGGTGACACGAAGTTCACGCCCTGTCCGGGGTGTCGCGACCAAGGCAAGCCCGTGCATCCGCACGGGCAGTGGAGCTGGCGGGAGAGCGCGCCCGACCAGCTCGTCTGCCAAATTTGCCGCACGGTTTTCCCGCACGAAAACTATCCCGAGCGCATCGCGCTCCAGACGAAGTGGGGTCTGCCGCAAACCCTCACATTCTACGGCGGGGAGCCGTTTACGGTGTTCGGCTACAAGACGGGGCGGCCGAGTTTCACGGCGGCGATCCGCGCTCACAAGGTCGGCTACCTGTCCGGCGTCGCGCGCACGATGGCCGAGCATTATCTGCTGACGGGCAACGTGGCGGCGGCCCGCGGGGTGCGGGAAATCTTGCTGCGCTTCGCCGCGTGTTATCCGCGCTGGCTCGTCCACAGCGGTTACGGCGAATACGCGGATCTGGACCCGCGCGTCGCGGCGCAGTTTATCACCAAACTCCCGGAAGCGGAGCTCTGCCCGCCGCCCAATGTCCCGGATCGCCGCCTGCACACCGGTTACTGGACGGCGGGGCGGGCCACGGGCGGCGGGCAGGAATCGGGGTTCGTGCGGCGGGTGACAGAGGCCTACGATTTTACCTGCAACGCGCAGACGGACGACGGCACGCCGCTCTACTCCGACGCCGAGCGCCGGCTGATTGAACGCGATCTGTTGCTCGAGGCCACGGTGCTCCTGGTGAGCGACAAGCAGATCAACAACAAGTCCGTCGGCAACCGCACGGCGGCCGCGCTCGTCGGTCTGTGCGTCGGGCATCCGGGGCTGGTGCGGTTCGGCTGGGACGGGTTTCAGCGGACGATCGACGAATGGTTCTTACCCGATGGGACGACCTCGGAATCGCCCGCCTACGCGATGATGACGCTGCACAACATCTGGGACATGCCGCAGGCGTTGCGCGGCTACACGGAGCCGGCGGGCTACCGCGGGGCCGACGGGCAACGCCGCGTGGCGGTCGATCTCTATCACGGCACGGCGTATGAGCGGGTGTGGGAGAATTGCTTCAAGGGCCTGCAGGGCGACCTGACGTTTCCCGCCTACGCGGACTCCTACCGCGACACGCGGATCGGTTCCAATTTCCTTGAGCTGATGGCGGCCAACTACCCCGAGCGGCCGGAATATCTCGCGCTGCTCAAAGAGACGTGCGGCGACGATCTCGCGAAAGGTTACGCGCCGCTCGCGCTCTACTATCGGGAGCCCGGACTGGAAAAGAAACCGGCGCCGCCCGTCGTGCTGCCGGACTGGTGCTCGCCCGAACTGCGGATCGGTCACCTGCGGACCGGTCCCGATGGCCGCGAAAGCCTCCTGCTCCTCAGCGCGAGCCACTGGGCCAATCATCATCACTACGACAGCCTCAACCTCTCCTATTGGAAAAACGGTCGCGAGCTTCTCTCCGACCTTGGCTACCTGTGGGATCACCCGCACAAGCACCAGGCGTCCCGCACGGTCGCGCACAACACGGTCGTCATCGATGAGAAGGACCAGCGCACGAAGGACCGCGGCGGCGAGGTGGCGTTTTTCCGCTCCTCGGAGCATGTGAAAGTGATGGAGGCGTCGTCCCAGGCCTACGCCGGCACGAGCGAGTATCGGCGCACCTCGGCGATCATCGATCACGGCGCGGGTCGAAGCTACGTCGTCGATTTCTTCCGTGTGCAGGGCGGGCGCACGCAGGATTTTGTTTATCATGCGGCGGCGCCCACGGCCGAGATTCTCGACCGCACTGCGACGGAGGAGCCGACGGCAAGGAAACTCTACGATTTCACGCATGTGCGCGAACTCGGCGGCGGGGATGTCTGGCGCGTGATCTGGAAAACTGGGGCCGATCAGACGTGCGTGGCGTGGAACGTGAGCCAGCCGGGTGAACGCGCGTGGGTCGCGGACGGCTGGGGCCAGCGCGATTGGCGGAACTCCGACGTCGGCGCGACGCTGCCCTATATCGTGCGGCGCACGGAGGGCGCCGCACCGCGGTTGTTCGTCTCGGTGTTTGAGGGCGTGACGGCTGGTCGGGCCTTCGTGCGCAGCGTCGCGTGGCGGGCGCCGGGCGTGCTCGTGATCGAGACTGCGCTGGGCACGGACACCGTGACGAGTGATCCCGCCGGCGGTACCCAAGCGCTCGCGGCCGGGGCGGGCGGGCGCGATCTGACGGGGCGCTTCGCGGTTGCGTCCGTGCAGGCGGGCCGAGTGGTGTGGACGTTTACCGAGCCTGGGGGGAATTAACGGAGCGGCGGTTTCCAACCGCCGGCTTCCATGGGCGCTTGGAAAGCGCCCCACCGTTCGGGCCCAACCGGGCGCATTTGCTTTGCCGCAGTGGGGCCAGCGTTCTTTCGTGACGAGGTGAAAACCCCACTCGTCCTTCCCCTCGCCGTGGTCGCGATCGCGGCCGCACTTTTTCCCGCGTTCGCAGCCCAGCCCACCGCGACACCCGACGCCGACGGCTTCGTGACGATGTTCAACGGCCGCGATCTCAGCGGCTGGACGAACATCAACTGCGCGCCCGAGACCTGGAGCGTGCGCGACGGAAAAATTTACTGCACCGGCAAACCCGTCGGCGGGCTGCGCACGGTGAAGCAATACGAGAACTTCATCGTCGAACTCGAGTGGCGCCACCTCCAGCGCAGTGGCAACTCGGGCTTTTTCGCGTGGGGCTCGGCGATCAACGCGCCCGGCGTGCCCTTCCTCCGCGGGATCGAGGTGCAGATGCTCGACCACGGTTACGCCGAGGATTTTGAGAAAAAGAACGGCAAGAAGTCCGACTGGTTCACCACGCACGGCGACGTCTTCGCCATTCATGGTGCGACGATGGACTATGTGGGGAAGACGAATGGGAAACGGAGTTTCCCCACCGAGGACCGCAGCAAGCCGTCGCCCGAGTGGAACCATTACCGCATCGTCGCCCACAACGGCGCGCTGCGCCTCCACGTGAACGGCAAGGAGATCAGCGGCGGCGACAACGCCAACTACCGCAAGGGCTACCTCGCGCTCGAATCCGAGGGCGCACCGGTGGAATTTCGGAACCTGCGCATCAAGGAACTCCCGTCGACGGGAGCGAACGAGAGCAACACGGCGCCGGTCGACCCGGGCTGGCGGGCGATTTTCAATGCGGTCGATCTGCGCGGCTGGCGTACGGACGCGGAGGTGGCCGGGCGGTGGTCGGTCGGGGGCGAAAAACTGGTGTTGAAGCCCGGGGCCGGCGGCGGCCCGGCCGCGCCGCTCACGACAGCGGCGGAGTTTGCCGACGCCGAGTTCATCGTCGACTTCCAGCCGCCCAAGGCTGCGGCCGGCCTGCCGGCGGCGGACGCGGCGCTGACGTTTCGCGGGACGACGATTGCGCTCGCGGGCGCGGCGGGCGGAAAATTCAGCCGTTTCACGATCACCGTGCGCAGCGGGAAAATCCGCGTGCAGCGCGATGCGCAACCGGCGGTTGAACTCGCCCTCGCCGCGGGTGCGCCGGCCCGCGGCACCCTCGGGCTCGTCGCGACGGCGGGCGGCGGGACGTTCATGAATTTGCATGCGCGCGACTTGTAGCCACACGCTCCCGCCATGAAACCGGCGTTGGTGGTGGTCGTCGCGCTGGCCGTCGGTTCGATGGGCCGCGCGGCGGCGCCGACCGACCGGTCCGGGATCAATCCCGACATGCTCTCCGGCGGCCTCTTCGCCGCCCGCGACGTGCTTCCCGCGTCCGAGGCCCCGGTCGCGCGGAACGTCGCCCGCGCCGGCGAGTTCCCCGATCTCGGCAAAGGTCGCGCCCCCGTCGTCCTCGACGCCCGCGTGGGGGCCAACGTCCGGCTCGGCGACGATCCGGCCGCGCTCCCGGCGTCCCAGCGCGGCCAGGCCGAGCCGCACCTCGCGCGCAGCGCCGCCGATCCCGAGGTGCTCCTCGCGACGTTTCAGGAAGGCCGCTTCACCGCGGATGGCGGCGCCGTGGGCTGCGGCTATGCGTTGTCCCGCGACGGCGGATTCTCGTGGACGCGGGCGTTGATCCCGCGGCTCACCGTGGCGACGGGCGGCGGATTTCAGCGGGCCACCGACCCCGTCGCCGGCATCGGTCCGCAAGGCGATCTCTACCTCAACACGCTGGGCTCGCTCGACAACGCCTTCGGGCAGTCTGCCGTCGTGGTGAGCCGGTCGGTCGACGGCGGCGCGTCGTGGTTCCCGCCCGTCACGGTCGCCCTGTCGGTGGATTCGACCGTGATGCTCGACAAAAACTGGATGGCCGTGAACGACCTGCCCGGTGCGCCCAACCCCGGGCGTATCGCCGTTACGTGGACGACCTTCTCCGGCAATTTCAATTTCCTCGAGTCTTCCGTCAGCGACGACCGGGGCGAATCGTGGAGCCCGCGGGTGAACCTCACCCCGTTCACGTCGGCCAACCAGGCGAGCCTGCCCCTCTTCCTGCCGGACGGCGCGCTGATGGTGCCTTACATCACGTTTCTCACGCCCGCGACGAGCGTCGCCAATTTTCGGATCGAAACCAAGGTGTCGGCCGACGGCGGCCGTACGTGGCCGGCCGGGTCCAACATCGCGGTCGCCAGCGTGGCCGGCTGGGACGATCCGGATCTGCGCGACGGCGTTTTTCTGATCGGCGCCGCCGCGGCCCGCACGACCGGCGAAGTATTTGTTTGTTACACGGCGGTGGTCGGTGGATCGCCACGGGTGCTGGTCATCAAATCCGCCAATCGTGGCGCGAGGTGGTCGGCCCCGGTGGGGGTGAGTGACCAGCCGGCCGGCGTCTCTGTGATGAATCCCGCGGTGGCGGTCACGCCCGACGGCCGCGGCGTCACGGTCGTGTGGATGGACCGCCGGCACGCGACGGCGGCGCTCCCGGTGGTCGACCATTATGCCGCGATCTCACTGGACGGTGGCGCGACGTGGGGGGCCAACCTCCGGCTCACGGACCAATCGAGCGACCTCCGCCGCGCCACGCCCACGTCGCGCGGCTACATGCTCGGCGACTATCTTGGGCTGGTGGCTCCGCTGGGCCCCGGTCAGCCGGCGCTCGCGGCGTGGTGCGATACGCGCACCGGCGACGCGGATCCTTTTGCCGTGCGGTTTGCGCTCGCGGAAGACCCCGGCTTCGAAGCGTGGCGGGTGGCGCGGTTCAACCGGGCGGAACTGGCCGAGGGCAACCGGAGCGGACCGGCCGCCGATCCCGACGGCGACGGCTACGCCAACCTGCTCGAATACGCCCAGGGCACGGACCCGCGCGCGGCCGAAGGCGGCAGCGGCCTGTATTTCGCGCCGGGTTCGGTCGGCGCCGCCTTGGGCGACCGGCGCGCGGCCGGGCGGACCGACGTCGCGGTGGATTTTGAAAACTCTGCCGACGGCGTGACCTGGACTCCGGCGCTCGCGAACCCGGCCGCGCTCGTCACGGCGCCGGCGCAGGGCCTCTTTGACTATCCCGCCGGCCGCGCACGGTTTTTCCGCACCAAATACTCGCTCGGCCCCGCGACCCTGTATTCTCCCGACACACCGGCGGCCCACAGCGATGCGCGCCTCGTCAACCTCGCGACGCGCGGCGCCGTGAAGGACGGGGGCGCCCAGCTGATCGCCGGTTTCGTGGCCTCCGGTGGCCTGCGGCTGCTGGTGCGTGCGATTGGCCCGACCCTCACCACCTTCGGGGTGCCGGGGGCGCTCGCCGATCCGCAACTCGCCCTTTTTCCCGCCGGCGAAACCACCGCGGTCGCGGCGAACAACGACTGGACCGACGCCTCCGCGTTTCCGCTGGCCGGCGCCTTCGGTCTGCCCGCCGGGAGCAAGGATGCGTCGCTGGTATTTGCCGTGCCGGCCGCGGGCGGCGGTTACACGGCGAACGTATCCGGCTTGGGCGGACTCACGGGCGTGGGATTAGTGGAGGTCTACGACGTCACGGCGGGCCCCGCGATGTTGGGCAGCCCGCGGCTGATCAATGTCGCGACGCGCGGCGAGGTCGCGGCGGGTGCGCCGCTTATCGCGGGTTTTGTGCTGGGCGGAACGCAGCCGCGTCGCGTGCTCCTCCGCGCTGTCGGGCCGGCGCTCGGCGCGCTCGGCGTTAGCCAAGCGCTCGCCGACCCGGTGCTCGCCCTTTTTCGCGGGACGACGCCGGTGGCGCAGAACGACGACTGGGCGCTCGGTCGGAGTCCGGCCGCGGTGGCTGCGACGGCGGTGCGGGCGGGGGCGTTTGCCTTGGCCGAGGGCAGTCTCGATGCCGCGTTGCTGGTGACGTTGGCGCCGGGGGCTTACACGGCGGTCGTCACCGGCGTGGGCGAATCCGGCGGGGTTACCCTGGTGGAAGTTTACGACGTGAACTGATCGGCCGCGACGCCACCAGGCGTCCCGCGGCGCCGAGGGATCTCAGACCAACGCCCTGTGGTTTAGACTGTAGGCCCGGCCGGTGGCCGGGTTGCCCGCCCACTGGGCGGGATTATAAAGGCAAAGTCTGAAACCTCCGGGCTTGTTGGTATGACGCGTGGAGCCGCGCGCGGAGCGCACGGCCCACCCCGGGGGGGGGAACCGAACGCAGCGATCCCGCTGAAAGGTCAGATGGATGGCCACGTCGCTGCGCTCCTCGCCATGACAAACAAAGCGCCTATCGCCGCGGTCATCCTAGCCTGCATCAATCACACATTCCTGAAGAAATTATTTTTCACAGAGCGCACCGAGGCCCGAACCGAGGACACGGAGGCCAACCACCTAGTCTGCTCGGTGTGCTCTGTGGGCTTGGCTCCGTG
>JBIKOK010000139.1:0-16434 GCA_044358025.1 Opitutaceae bacterium | reverse complement strand
GTTCTACCGGGCCATCCACCGCAGCATCCTCGCGGGTCTGCTGGGCAATATCGCGCACCTCGACGAGGAGAACGGCGGCTACAAGGCGACGCACGACCGGCGCGTGACCCTGTTTCCCGGGTCGGTGCTCTTCCGTCGCGAGGAGCCGAAAAAGCGTGCGCCGGAAGGCGGGCCGCGCGGGGGTGCGCCGAAGGGCGCGCCGCCGAAGACGCCGCGCTGGATCATCTCGGCGGAGATCATGGAGACCTCGCGGCTGTTTGCGCGCACCTGCGCGCGGCTCGATCCGGTCTGGGCGCTGGATCTCGGCACGCACCTCGTGCGGGTGAGCCACAGCGAGCCGTTCTGGGACGGGGACAAAGGCCGCGTGATGGCGAAGCAGCGCACGCGCCTCTACGGCCTGGAGCTGGAAAGCAAGGCGGTCGGCTACGGCAAAATCGACCCGGTGCACGCGCTGGAGCTGTTCATCCGCGAAGGGCTGGTGAACGACACGATTTCGTTCCCGCTCGATTTCATCACGCACAACCGCACCGTCCGCGAGAAACTCGCCGACGCCCTGACGCGCGCCCGGGACAGCGGGTTTCTCAATCTCGACGAGGCGACGTATCGGTTTTACGCGGCGCGGCTCGAAAAGACGCCGGTGTCGGCGGTGGGCGAGCTCGTCGACCTCGTGCGCGAACGGCGCGGGGCCGAGCCGCGGTTCTTGATGTTGGCGACGGAAGACCTGCGCGATCCGGCGACGTTGGAGCACGATGCGGAGGCGTTTCCCGAGGCGCTGCCCCTGGACAACCGCGCCCTGCCGCTGGCCTACGCCTACAAACCCGGGCAGACCGACGACGGCGTGACGCTCGACGTGAGCGTGCGCGAAGCGGAGACGCTCACGCCCGCCGCGCTCGACTGGGCGGTGCCGGGGCACCTCGAGCAGAAGGTCGAGCACTACCTGCGTGCGCTGCCGAAGGATCTGCGCCGCGGCTTTGTGCCGCTCGCGGAAACGGCGAAGAGCCTGGCGGAGCAGGTGGCGGCCCGCGACCGGCTCACCGACCGGCGGGAGTCGCTCACGCAGGCGTTGGCGGCGCAGATTGCCGAGCGGTTTCGCATGACGCTCGATCCGGCGGTGTGGGCGGACAAGCCGTTGCCCGACCATCTGCGGGTGCGCGTGCGGGTGCTCGATGCGAAGGGCAAAGAGTTGTGCGCGAGCCGGGAGCTCGCGGAGATCGACGCGGCGTTGCACCTGCAAAAGCGGGCGGCCAGCGCAACGGTCGCGCGGGTGGAGCCGGAGGCGTGGCGGCGGGCGCGGGCGCAGTGGGAGACGCCGGCGCAGACGACGTGGAAATTTGGCGACATCCCCGAACGCGTGCTGGTGACTGAGCAGGCGGGGGTGCCGGTGTTCGCGTTTCCGGCGTTGCAGGCGGAGCAGGACGGCGTGGCGGTGCGGCTCGCGAAGACGCCCGAAGAGGCGCGCGAGCTCACGCGGCGCGGACTCGCGGCGTTGATCGAGCGGCAGCTGAGCAACGATCTCGGCTGGCTCGAACGCGACCTGCGCGCGGTGAAAAATCTCGGGCCGCTGATCTCGACGCTGGCGCCGGCCGAGGAGCTGCAGGCGCAGGCGTTTCAGGAAATCCGCGCCTGGGTGGGCGGCCGCACGGTAGCGCCGCTGACCGCGGCGGTGTTCGGCACGGTGCTCGACCGGGCGAAGGCGGATCTGCGCGGGATCGTGCCGCGGTTTTGCGAGCAGCTGCGCGAAATTCTCACGCTCCGGCAGACGCTGCTGGTGCAACCGGGGGCGCACGCGGGCCTCGACCGCGACCTCGCGGCGCTGCTCCCGCCGGATTTTTTGCGGACGACGCCCTACGCCCAGCTCCCGCACTTTCCGCGCTACCTGAAAGGGATGAAGCTGCGGGCCGAACGTTGGCGCCAGAATCCCGCGAAGGATGCGGAGCGGGCGGCGCAGTTGGCGCCGCATGTGGTGGCCGCGGGCAAACTGCGGGGGCGCGAGGGCGGCGAGGCGTTTCGGTGGCTGGTCGAGGAATTCCGCGTGAGTCTGTTTGCGCAGGAACTCGGGACGGTGGAACCCGTCTCGGCGGTGAAGCTGGACCGGGCGCTCGCGGCGTTGCAGCACGGGATCGGGGTGACGCGCGCCGAGCCGCCGCCGGTGGCGAAACCGATCCTTTCGGCCGGCGTGACGGAAAAGAAAGTCGCGCCGATTAAAAATTTCGGCGCGCTGGACCGGTTGTTTCCGCGGTGAGGTGCGCGGGCGGGCGTTGCGTCCTCCCTCTCGGGGAGGGAAAGTACGGGCTGAAGCTCCGTGCTACGGGGCGACGAACGTGAGGCGCAGTTCCTGCACCTTCGGGGTGGCTTCGGGGGTGAGCGTGAAGAAGACGTCGATGCGGCCGTGGGCGCCGATCAGGGGAAAGGTGCCGCGGAGCTGATTGAGCGGCACGAGCGGGCCGACGGAGGAGATTTTCCCCGTCTGCGCGAGGGTCGTGCGGGTTTGCGCGATCCAATCGGCGCGCGCGCGGTCGGGGAAGAAATTTTCCGCGAGGATTTCGGCGCCGAGGCGTTCGTCCCACGCGGAATCGCTCAGGAGAGTCGCGAGCTGTTGCTTTCGCTGGGCCAAGATTTTTGAGACCGGCAGCGTGCGCGGCGGGAGCTGGGCTTTTTCGAGGAGCAGCGTGGCCACCTTGGCGTTGGTGGCGCCGGTGCCGGCGTAGGTGATGTTGGCGAACGAAAAGACGCCGAAGCCGTAGTCGGGGAAGAAACGAAATTCGCTGCCGAAGCCGGGCAATCCGCCGCTGTGGCGGGCGAACCGCACGCCCTTGCTGTCGAGGCTGACGGACAGCCCGAAGCCGTAACCGTTGGCGATGGGATTGGGTTCGCCGGCGAGCGTCTTCGCGGTGGCGTTGACGCCGGTGGGCTGGGTGGGCGTATGCATTTCGCGCAAGGTAGAGCGGCGCACGGGACCGGTTTCGGGGTCGTCGCGCGGCGGCCACGCGGAGAGGTGAAAGGCGATGTAGCGCGTGAAGTCCTCCGCGGTGGTGAGGAGGCCGCCCATCGCGCCGTAGGCCCCGTCGCGTTCGAGGGGTTCGGGTTTCCACGCGTTGTTTTCCCAGCGATAGCCGAGCGCGAGGCGGGCGGGCGGGACCTCGGAGAATTCCCAGTGCGTGTCCTGCATGCCGAGCGGGCGGAGAATTTCGCGGGTGATATAGCGCTGATAGGGTACGCCGGAAACGCGCGAGACGACGCGGCCGAGGAGCGCGAAGCCGAGGTTGCTGTATTCGAAGGCGACGCCGGGTGAGTTGGAAAACGCGATGCCGCGCGCGAGAAAGTCCGCGAACTGCGCGTCGGTGATGCCGAGCTGGCGGTCGCCCCACGGGTTGTCCTCGGGAAATCCCCCGGCCATGCCGAGGAGGTGGCGGAGGGTGATTTTCGGGGCGTCGGCGGTGAGCGGTTTGACCGCGCGGAATTCGGGGAGGTGTTTTTCGAGGGGATCGTCGAGCGAGAGTCGGCCGGCGTCGCGCAGCTGGAGGATCGCGAGCGCGGTGAAGGACTTCGTCATCGAGGCGATGCGGAAGACGCTGCGCGCGTCGGCGGAAATTTTTTTCTCGAGGTTGGCGAAACCGACGGAGCCCGTGTGGAGGAGTTGTCCGTCGAGGACGAGGCCCCACACGACGCCGGGCGCATGTTTTTCGGCCGCGTAGTCGGTGTAGAGTTGCGTGATTTCGGGCAGAAGGGCGGAGATTTTTTTGGCGCGGTCGGCGTCGGTGAAGCGCGGCGGGGCGTAGGCTTGGGCGCGGGCGAGGGGGAGACCGACCAGCAGACCGAGGAGGACGAGCGAGCAGCGGAGCGACGATTGCATGAAAACGAAAATGCCGCGCGATGCTCAGGGCTCCACCACGATGGGGAGGCCGCTCCACGCGAAGTCGAGGAGGGTGAGGGCGTCCCAGTTGGCGAGGCGGAAGCAGCCGTGCGATTCCGTGCGGCCGACCTGTTCGGGTTTCGGGGTGCCGTGGATGCCGTAGCCCGGGAGGTCGAGGCCGATCCAGGCGAGCCCCACGGGATTGTTGGGGCCCGGGGGCAGAATGAGTTTGCGGCCGAGCGTGCGCGCTTCCTCGGATTCGGGGAAGACCTCGGGGTTGAAGGTGTAGTCGGGATTCGGGACGACGACGGTGACGCGCAGTTCGCCGACGGGGCGTTTTTCGACCCGGCTCGCGATGCTCACGGGAAAGTGGGCGATCAGGCCGCCGTCGGCGTCGAACACCTGGAGGACCCGCGCGGAGAGTTGCACCATCACGCGGGCGGCCTTCTTCGTTTTGGGCAGGCGGGCGACGGCGGGCACGACGAGGGGCGTGCCGGGGGCGGGCTGGGTCCAGTCGACGTCCGGGTTGAGGCGGCGGATGAGGTGGGGGCTGGCGTGGGTGCGTTCGGCGACGAGTTCGAGGGCGGTCTCGTAGTCGAGCGCGGATTGCTGGGACTTGCCGACCCAGGTGGTTTCCAGCGGCTGGAGCCGCGCGAGGTCCGCGGGGGTGAGCACGAGTTGGGTGAGCGGCGGAGCGGTGAGCACGAGCTTTGCGCGGGTGGCGGCGTCGAGGGTGCCGGTGGCGGGCAGATCGCGGCTTTCCTGATACGCGCGCAGGGCGGCGGCGGATTGCGCCCCGCCGACGCCGTCGATGGGGCCGGAGGAAAATCCTTCGCAGGCGAGGGCGATCTGCGCTTCGAGCCACGAGGTGACGGGAACGCCGGTGACGGCGGGTCCGGGGGCCGGGGTTTCGGGCGCCGCGGGCTCGCGCGGGGCCAGTCCGGCCGGAGGGTCGGGCTCTTCGGCGGCCGCGGCCGTCACCGGTGCCGGTGGTGGCGGCGGGGGCATTTTGAACACGACCACGGGCTCGGCCGCCGACCCGGGCACACCGGCGACGGCGAGCCCGCCGAGGAGAGCGGAGACGAGACGACGGCGAAGGGAGGGCGGCATGACGGGGCGGGGCGGTGACGGGACGACTCTGTTGGGAATTGCCCGGGAAACGCTAGGCCGATTTCAGTCCGGCGTCGCGCACCTGGGCCACGAGTTCGAAGGAGCGCAGGCGCGCCGCGGGGTCGAAGATCGCCGCTGTCACCATGAGTTCGTCGACGCGCGTGCGGCGCAGAAACGCCGCGAGGCCCCGCTGCACCGTCGCGCGCGAGCCGACGACGGCCTCGCGAAACGCGTGGCTGACCCCCGCCTGTTCGGCGGGCGTCCACAGACCGTCCATGCGGTCGACGGGGGGCGGGAGCGGTCCCGGCGTGCCCCGGCGGAGTTGCACGAAACTTTGCTGGAGCGACGTGAACAGGCGCGCGGCCTCCGCATCGGTGTCGGCGGCGAACACCGCGATGGCGGCGACGGCGTAGGGTTGCGCGAGGACGTCGGACGGTTGGAACTCGCTCCGGTAAAGTTCCAGCGCGTCGTCGAGATGGTCCGGGGCAAAGTGGGACGCGAACGCGAAGGGCAGGCCCAACGCCGCGGCGAGGCCCGCGCTGAACAGGCTCGAGCCGAGCAGCCAGATCGGCACGGCGAGACCGGCGCCGGGGACGGCCTGCACGGCCTGGCCGGGCTGCGCGGGCTGGAAGTAGGCCTGCAATTCCATGACGTCGTGCGGAAACGAGTCGGCGGAGTTGGGCTGGCCGCGGCGCAGCGCGCGCGCCGTGAGTGGGTCGGTGCCGGGGGCGCGGCCGAGGCCGAGGTCGATGCGGCCGGGGAAGAGTGCCGCGAGCGTGCCGAACTGTTCCGCGATTACGAGCGGGGCGTGGTTGGGCAGCATGATTCCGCCCGAGCCGACGCGGATGGTGGTGGTGCCGGCGGCGACGTGGCCGATCACCACGGCGGTGGCCGCGCTGGCGATGCCCGGCAGGTTGTGGTGTTCCGCGAGCCAGTAGCGCCGATAGCCGAGCCGCTCGGCGTGCTGCGCGAGGGCGCGCGAGCGATGCAGCGCGTCCGCCACGGTGTCGCCCTGCGCGATGGGCGAAAGATCGAGGACGGAAAAGGGAACCATGCCGCACCGTGGCCGAGGTCGGCGCAAATCTCCAGCGAGAGAACCGTCGCAGGCCTTGTTTTTCCCCGACAAGTTTGCAACGTGACAGGCTCCCTTCGCCCCACCCCCTGTGAACCCCTCTTTTTCCCGCACCCTCATTCGTGGTCTCGTGGCGCTCGTTGGCAGCGTCCCGGTGGCGCAGGCCGCCCTGACGCCGGACCAGGTTGCGCAGCTCCCGCCGGCGGCGCAGGTGCCGGTGGATTTCGCGCGCGATATCCGGCCGATCTTCGAGGCGAGCTGTGTGCAGTGCCACGCGCGCGGGAAGAACAAGGGATCGTTCAGTCTCGAAACGCGGCAGGACTTTGTGGAGGGCGGCGAGACCGGGGTGCCGGCCCTCGCCGGGAAAAGCGCGGAGAGTCTCGTCGTGGCGATGATCTCCGGGCTCGATCCGGAGAGCGTCATGCCGAAAAAGGGCAAGACGCTGACCAAGGACCAGGTCGCGGTTTTCCGCGCCTGGATCGATCAGGGCATGGTCTGGCCGAAGGAGATCACGTTCTTCAAACACGAGCCGGCGAATCTGCGCTCGCGCGAGCTGGCGGACATTGCGGTGCCGCCGTCCGCGTCGCCGTTGCTCGAAAACCCGATCGACCGCTTCGTGGATGCGGGCTTCGCGAAAAACCAGATCGCCTGGCCGCAGCCGGTCGATGACCGCACGTATGCGCGGCGCGTCTGGCTCGACACGATCGGGCTGCTGCCGCCGCCGGCGGAGCTGGAGGCGTTTGTCGCCGCGGTCGGGGCCGACAAGCGCGCGCGTCTCGTGCAGCGCCTGCTCGGCGACCACCAGCGTTATGCGGAGCACTGGTTGTCCTTTTGGAACGATCTCCTGCGAAATGATTACAAGGGCACCGGCTACATCGACGGCGGGCGCAAGCCGATCACCGGCTGGCTTTACACGGCGCTCGCGCGCAACCGGCCCTACAACGCCTTCGTCGCGGAACTCGTGAATCCCGGGACCGAGGCCGAGGGCTTTGCCAACGGCATCACCTGGCGCGGGACCGTCAACGCCAGCATGGTGCCGCCGATGCAGGCGGCGCAGAGCGTCGCGCAGGTGTTTCTCGGCGTGAACCTCAAGTGCGCCTCGTGCCACGACAGTTTCATCAATGAATATACGCTCAAGGATGCCTACGGCCTCGCGAGCATCTACGCCAACGGCCCGCTCGAAATCGCGGAGTGCGACAAGCCCACCGGGCACCTCGGCCAGGTGAAATTTCTCTATGAGGAAATCGGCCTGATCGACGCCCGCGCCGATGCGGCGACGCGCAAACGCCAGCTCGCCGACGTGATCACGGGCCGGGCGAACGGCCGCCTGCCGCGGACGATCGTCAACCGGCTTTGGCAGCGCTTCCTCGGCTACGGTCTGGTCGAGCCCGTCGATGAGATGGACCGGCCCGCGTGGTCGCCCGCGCTGCTGGACTGGCTCGCGGAAGACCTCGCCGCGCACGGCTATGATTTGAAGCACACGATGGCGCGCATCCTCACGTCGCGGGCCTATCAGCTCCCGGCGGTGAACGTGGGCGAGACGGAGGAGCCGTTTGTTTTTCGCGGCCCCGCGGTGCGGCGGCTGAGCGCTGAGGAATTTTCCGACGCGATCCGGACGCTCGCGGGGATGAATTATCCGAAGGCGGATGCGAAACTGAACCGCGACCTCGCGCTGCAGCAGGGCCGGCTGGCGGTGTTGCCGCTGACGCCGCAATGGATCTGGGCCACGCCCGGCGCCAACCTGAAGGCGGCCCCGGCCTCGGTGGTGTTCAAGCGCGTCGTGACCCTCGCGGCGGTGCCGACCGAGGCGTGGCTCACGATTGCGGCGGACAACAGCTACGCGGTGGTGATCAACGGCAAGAACGCGGCCTCCGCTTCGAAGCGTTCCAGCACCGGCGCGGACATCTACGACGTGCGGGCGAATCTGAAAAAGGGCGAAAACACGATCACGGTGACGGCGCTGAATTTCCTCCCGGACGGCACGTCGCCGATTCCGCGCGAGGCGGAGGCCGGCAAGGCCGAACCGCTCCCGGCGGACGCGGACAACGCCGCGGGGTTGATGCTCTACGCGCGGGTCCGGGCGGGGGCCGCCGTGATGGATTTTGTGTCCGACGCGTCGTGGACGGCGTCGGTTGCGAAGGGGACGCCGGCGGCCGCGGTCGAACTGGGCGGAGTGGATCTCGCGCCCTGGCGGGTGGGGGCGCACTTCCTCGAACTCGCGGCGTCGCACAAGGACACGCTTCCGGTGCAGCGCGCCTCGCTCGTCGCCGCCGATCCGCTGATGGCGGCGCTCGGCCGGCCGAATCGCGAGCAGGTCATGACGGTGCGGCAGGGCACGGCGACGACGTTGCAGGCGCTCGAGCTGACCAACGGGAGCACGCTGGCCGGGCTCCTGCAGCAGGCGGCGGAAAAAATTCTCGCCGATGCGCCGGCGAAAACGACCGCGGCGACGCTCGTCACCTCGCTCTACCGGCACGCGCTGAGCCGGCCGCCGACGCCGGCCGAGCTGGCCGCGGCGGAGGCGCTGGTCGGATCGCCGGCGAGTTCCGCCGGCGTGCAGGATTTGCTCTGGGCGCTCGCGATGTTGCCCGAGTTTCAACTGATCCACTGAGCCGTTTCTTTTCGCCCGCTCCGCCATGAATCTCCACCGCCTCACTGCCCAGCACGCTTTCCGTCGGGCCCACCCCGCGCTCCGGTCGCGGCGCGATTTTTTGAAGACGGCGTCGACGGCGACGCTGGCCGCCCTCGCGGCGGGGGCGCCGCGGTCGTTGTTCGCCGAGCAGGTGCTGGCGAAAATCGCGCCGACGGCGGACCGCGTGATCGTGCTGTGGATGGCCGGCGGCATGGCGCACACCGAGACGTTCGACCCGAAGCGTTACACGCCGTATGCGGCGGGACTGAATCCGAACGAAGTGCTCAGCACGTTTCCCTCGATCCCGACGGCGGTTGATGGCGTGCGGTTTTCGGCGGGCCTGGAGCAGCTCGCATCGGTGATGGACCGCGGGACGCTGGTGCGCGGGATGCAGGCGGCGGACCTCGGTTTTATTTTGCACTCCCGGCACCAGTTCAACTGGCACACGGGTTACGTGCCGCCGCAGACGGTGGCCGCGCCGCACCTCGGCGCGTGGATGGCGCGCACGCTCGGGCCGCTCAATCCGGCGATGCCGGCGTTTATCAACATCGGGCAGCGCTTTGACCTCGGCGAAGGCGAGGAGCTGAAGGCGTTCACGACGGCGGGATTTCTTGGGAGCGAATACGGTCCGTTCAACGTGGCGTTTCCGGAGCAGGCGGCCGACGCCGTGCGGCCGCCGGCCGGCATGAGCCCGGGGCGGTTCGAGAACCGCGATGCGTTTTACCGGAAGCTCCTCGAAGCGAGTCCGCTCGGGCGCGACGGGAGCGGTTACCAAAAAGAATCGCTGTTGCGGGCGATGGACAACGCGCACCGGCTGCTGAGCTCGCCGGCGGCGAAGGCGTTCGACCTCGCGTTGGAGCCGCTTGAGCGCACGCGGAAATATTTTCCGGCGTTCGAGCCGGGCATGCGCTTCGACGCGCCGCGGGACCGGTTCGGCGCGAAGTATGAGGAGAGCATGGTCGGTCGCTTCGGGCTCGGCTGTCTCCTCGCGCGGCGGTTGTGCGAAGCCGGCGCGCGCTTCATCGAGGTGACGACGGAATACATTCCGTTTCTCAACTGGGACACGCACGAGAACGGCCACGCGCGCCTGGTGGGGATGAAGCAGATGATCGATGCGCCCATCGCGCAGCTGGTGCGCGACCTCGACGAACGCGGGTTGCTCGACCGCACACTCGTGGTGGTCGCGAGCGAGTTCAGCCGCGACATGATGCTGGAAGGAAAGCCGGAGAAAGCGGTGAAGAACCAGGTCGTGGTGCCGGAGGTGCTCAACGACGAGAAATTCTACGGCATGCACCGGCATTTCACGGCGGCGGGCAGCGTGCTGCTGTTTGGCGGCGGGATGAAACGCGGGTACGTCCACGGGGTGACCGCCGATGAGCGGCCGTGCCGGACGATCAAGGATCCGGTGACGATTTCCGATCTGCACGCGACGATCTATCGCGCGATGGGGATACCGGCCAACCACGGTTACGACGTGGAGAAGCGGCCGTTTTACGTGACGAGCGACGGCAAGGGCAAAGCGGTGCGCGAGCTGTTCGCGTAGACCGGCGCCGGGGCCGCGGCGGCCGCCCCGGTCATGGGGTCAGGACGAGTGCGGCTGGTCCCACAGCGGCTTGCCCGATTCGGGGGGCGCGGCGTGCGGGGCGTCTTTCCCGTGCTGGAGTTGCGGGGCGCGGGCCGCGTGCTTTTGGGATGCGGCCTGGGCGGCGAGGGCGTCGGGGCTCGGACCGGACGCGCCGGCGGCATGGGCCGGCTCGACGGCGGACCGGGCGGTGGCCGGCTCGGTCGCGGGGGCGCCGCCGGTCGTGGAGTTGACCGCGGCGGCGGTCAGTTCGCGTTCGGCCTCCAGCCAATGGCCGATGTCGTAGCCGTGCGGGGTGCCGCTCGAGATCCAGATTTCATAGGCGTGCCGGGCGATGGCGTCGCGGGAGGGTGGATTCGTCTTCATGGTCGGGTGTGGCGGGATTAAGGGCGGCGTTCGGAAAATGTCCGGGGTCGCCGCCCGAGTACCGACCGAGGGATCCCCGCCCGGTTCCGCCCGGTGAAGGGAGGCTTCCTTTTGGGCGATCGTGCCAACTGAAAACGCGCCGGCCGGACTTAGCGCGAATTCATGCTCAACTAAACCGGAATTATTGCACAGAGGGCACGGAGCCCAGCCCACAGAGGCCACAGAGCGGACAACGCGTTTGGCTCCGTGACCTCGGGTTGAAACTCTGTGCGCTGCTCTGTGACAAAAGGATTTGTTCAGGAACGTGTGCTTGATGCGGGTTAGGGCGAGGCCGCCTGCCGGGCGCGTTCGGCGCGGGGGATGCGGCGCAGGCGCCAGCGTTGGGCACTGGCGACGATGAAGCCGGGGCAGCGGGGGCTGCCGCAGCGGCACGGATGGAGTGCCCAGTCGGGGAAGGCGAAGCCGTAGTCGAAGGTGAGTTCGGCGCCGGCGGGGATGTCGCGCCGGGCGGTGATCCACACGCGGCCGCGGATCACCTCGATGCGGCAGTTCGGGGCGCACGAGTGGTTGATGAGGCGCGCGACGTTGCGGCGGGTGCGGCCGTCGAGGTCGTGGCGGTTGGTGAGATTGAAAATATAGACGGAGTCGTCGCCGCCGCGGCGTTGGCGGGCGAGGCGCTGGGTCTCACGCCGGGCGGCTTCCGCCTTGGTGATGCGTTCGCCCGTGTATTCGATCACCGGCGTGCCGTCGGGAATGGGTTCGCGGGCATAGACACCGCGGCCGTGGATCGCGGACTGGCCGGCGGTGATCCACCGGGAGGCGGCGGTGCGTCGCGGGCGGGCGATCTTGGCGAAGCGGGCGACGGAGGCGTGCATGCCCGGTCTATCGCGCATCGCCCGGGGCGCGGCAAACGGTTTCGTCGCGTCATCCTCCTCGCCAACGGAGTCGGTCCCGGTCTAAGGCTGGAGCGAACAAATTATACCCCATGAAAACCCGGCGAGAATTCCTGCGCGCGACCGCGGTCGGCGCCACTGCAGCTACCGGTTTGCCCGGCCTGATGGCGGGCGCGGACGGACCGGCCCGTGCGGCTGCGACGGCGAAGGCGGACGCTCCCGGGCGGGCGGCGGGCAACGCGGTCACGGCGCGGCATCGCAATCTGTTTAACGGCGATACGTGCACGTTTTTCTATAATCCGGAGATCTGGCATCCGGAGAGCGGGCCCTACACGGCGAAAGCGATTTACCGTTTGGTGGGCAAGTTGGCGGACAGCGGGGTCGATACGTTTCTCGTGAACGCCAACGCCTCGACGGCGTGGTATCCCAGCAAGGTGGTCCCGACGATTCTCGACGGCTACACGCGCGGCGACCGGGAGTTTTTCCGCGGCCATGCGATTTGTGCCGGGGCGACCGCGCCGGCGGCGGTGGAGAAGTTTATCGACGATTCGATGGTGTTTATGAACCGCTACCAGGATCTCCTCGACGCGGGGGTCGATTGGCTGGCCGAGGCGGCGAAGGCGTGTCGGCAACGGGGGATCTCGCCGTGGGTGAGCATCCGCATGAACGACATGCATGGGCAAAGAAATTTCGAAGGCAGCTATTTCAACGCGCCGCTGCTGCGCAAAAAAGAGATGCGGCTGCAGCACAGCGCGTATTCGCCGACGATGTGGATTCCCGATTATCGGGAAGGGCTGAACTACGCGCGGCGCGAAGTGCGCGACTTCCTGTTTGCTCAGATCAAGGAGGTGGTGGAGGACTACGACTACGAAGGGCTGGAACTGGATTGGTGGCGCAATCCGCTCTGTTGCGAGCCGAACGCCACGCCGGAGACCGTGGAGATGATGAACGGGTGGTTTCGCGAAGTCCGGGCGCTCACGGAGCGGCGCGCGCGCCAGACGGGGCGGCCTTTTCCGCTGGGGTTCCGGATGCCGGGGCGGTTGGCCGCGCTCAAGTCGATCGGGATCGATGTCGTGACGCTCTGCCGCGAGGGCACGCTCGATTTCATCTGTCCGTCGAATTTTTGGCGGACGTCGTGGGACATGCCGCACGACGAGCTGCGCCGGCAGGTGGGCGAACGCGTCGCGATTTACGGTGTGATCGAGGACGGGGTGAACCGGATGGCGGCGGCGGCGCCGGCGATCCCGCTCACGCGCGACATGCGCTATATATCGGCGAGTCACGAACTGATGCGCGGCAACGCGGCGGGCAAACTCGCGCTCGGGGCGGACGGGATCGAATGCTATAATTTCCCCTGTACGGACCAGGCGAAGATCCCCGGGGTGATTTCGGATTACACGACGCTGCGCGACCTCCACCGGCTGGAAGTGCTGCGCGGGAAACCGAAGCACTATACGTTCTCCGACCAGGGCACCCCGTTTGTGCAGATTCCGTTCGAGCGCGTGCCGCAGCTTCCGGTCGTGCTGGAGCGCGGCTGGATCAAAGCGTTTACGTTGCCGATGTGCGCGGAGCCGGCCGACGGCGGGCTGGAGCTGGTGATCCAAATCGTGCTCAAGGCGGAGGACGCGGTGGGCGAGCTGCCGGTGGCGTTCAATGGCGGCTGGCCGCGGCGGGAGCACACGGCGTCGGACCGGCTGCTGTTTCCCTGCGGCGCCTTTACGCACCACGCGGCGGCGAACCGCGGTTACAATATCATTTTCCCCGGCTCGCTCGTGCGGGAAGGGTGGAACGAAATCACCGTCGAAAACGGGGGCGACCGGACGATCACGGTCGTGGGGATCGAGGTCGCGGTCCGGCCGAGGGGGCCGGGGGTTTGACCGGGGTAACTGTTGACCAAAGTTCCCCGAGCGTTCGTCATAGCGGGCGTATAGTTATGTCTCCTTCCCGCAAAATCCTCTTAATCGACGACGATGCCACGATGGCGGAGTTGGTCGGATTCATGGTGGGCGCCTTTCGCCGCGAGCGCTTTGTGGTGGAGCATCGGCCCGACTACGCGGGCGGGTTGCGGAGCCTGTTGACCGGCGACTATGCGCTCTGCCTGCTGGACTATAATCTGGGCGAGCGCAACGGACTGCAGCTGCTGCGGGAGGCCAAGGTCCAGCGCTGCCCGACCCCCGTGATTTTGCTCACGGGCGACAGCCACGAGGAGACCGACGTGGCCGCGATGGAAGGAGGCGCGGTCGATTTCCTGGAGAAGATCGATCTGACCGCCCGGATGCTGGAGCGGGCGGTGCGGTATGCGTTGAAAATGGCCGCGGTCCTGGCGCGGTTGCGGGAGCAGGCCGCGCACGATGAGTTGACGGGCATTCCGAACCGCCGGGAGTTCGACCGCCGTTTGCTGGAGGAATGGCAGCGAAGTGTCCGGTTCAAGCGGCCGCTCGCGCTGATGATGTTGGATCTCGACCGCTTTAAAGTCATTAACGACACCCATGGCCATCCCGCCGGGGACGAAGCGTTGCGCCATGTGGCCCGGTTGCTCGCGGGCCAAATCCGGCAGGTCGACTGTTTGGGCCGATACGGCGGTGACGAATTTGCCCTGCTCCTCGTCGAGACGGATCGGAAGAGCGCCCTGGCAGTCGCGGCCCGCCTGCGGGCGTTGGTGGCGGCCACGCCGTGTTCGCTCGCGACCAGACCGTTGGGCGTTGAGGTGGCGACCAGACCGTTGGGCGTTGAGGTGGGGATCAGTGTCGGCGTGGCGGCCTGGCCGGACAACGCCGACACCGTGGCGACGCTCGTGGCGGCGGCCGACGCCGACCTCTACGAATCGAAACGACGCGGGACGCAGGGGCGGAGCTGACGTCGGGGTGGGCTGTCGGCCGCGGCAGGCATCACGGCCCCGGCGCGAAGCCGTCGTCGGTGTCCGCGGCGGCATGGTAGGCGCCGGTGCGGATCGTGCCGGCGCGGGAATGGTAGAACTCCATGACCCGTGTGAGCTCGGTCAGGCCGATCTTTCCGTTCCGGTCGGAATCGGCCGCGTGATAGCGCGCGAGCCTGACCAGGCGGTCGGTGGCGCGGTCGCGATCGACGGCGAAACCGTCCTCGGTGGCCTCGGCGGCGACCGCGTAGCCGCCCGTCCGGACCGAGCCGAAGCGGGTGTTGAACAGCTCGATCATCCGGGTCAGCTCGGCGAGGCTGATCCGGCCGTCGCGATTCAGATCGGCGTCGTGAAAAGCGGTCCGGGGGAACGGGTCGGCAAAGCGCGCATCGGCGGCCAGCGCGGTGTCGGTGAGCGTCTTCATGAACGCGACCAAGGCGGCCTTTTCGGCCGCGGTGAGGTTGAGGCGCAAGGGGCCTTGGGCCGGCGGGCGGGCGCGCAGCGGCGGCGAGAGGTTCGGGTGGGCGACGACGCCCGAATTGTAGAACTCCACCACCTCCTCCAGCGTGGCAAAGCGGCCGTCGTGCATGTAGGGGGCCGTCAGGGCGACGTTGCGCAACGAGGGCACCTTGAACAATCCCTCGTCCAGGGCGCGCCCGGAAACCGCCCCAACGCCCTTGTCCGCGTAGGGGTTTTCCAGCCCGTTGTTATTGATCCGTGGGCCGGAGGAAAAGTTGTCGGTGCCGTGGCACTGCGCGCACGTCGCCGCGCCGGTTTCTCCGTTGAACAGGCGCCGGCCGAGGTTTTCCTCGGCGGTGAAATTGCTGAAACTTACGCCCAGGCCGGCATCGTATTTGGTGCGCGTCGAAGCCAGGGCGCGGACGAATTGCGCCAGAGCGCGGCTGATCCGGTCGGTGGTGACCGTCGGCGAGCCGAAGGCGGCGGTGAACAGATCCGCGTAGAAGGCCTCGCCGCCGAGCCGGCTGACCAGCGTGGGCAGCGCCAGGTCCATCTCGACGGTGTTTTGGATGGGCTGCAGGACCTGGACCTCCAGCGTGGCGGCGCGTTCATCCCAGAAGAACGTGCGGCGTTGATACCAGCGGGCATTGGTGAGGCCCATCGAATTGCGGTCGGTGAGGCCGCCGTCCAGACCGACGCTGAGCCGGCGCGGATCGCTGAAGCCGCTTGCCTGGCGGTGGCACGAACTGCAGGAAACGGTTTGGTTGTCGGAGAGACGTTTGTCGTAGAACAGCACCCGGCCAAGGGTCGCGCCCGCATCGGTGATCGGGTTGTCCGCGGGGGTGTTGTCCTGCTGCACGACGGCGGGGTTGAGAAAGTGCGGCGGCAGGACGGGGGTATAGGAGGCGAGCGGTGCCGGCAGCACTGGAACGGCTGGACTCTGGGCGCGCAGGTCGGCTTGGACACCGAGCAGGAGGAGGGCGGAGACGAGTCCGCGCCGGGCCGACGGCAAACCGGGGCGAACGATTTTCCGCACGAGGGTCGTGGGTGCTGGAACGGTCAGGTGCATGGGCGCGGATTCGGCTTTGGCCGTCCAAAGCGCACCCGCATCACGCACGCCTCGGGGACGGTGGGAAGATCTTTTGGGTTAAGGGGGTGTAAAGGCCGGTGCGGGGCGTCCGGCGGGGGGAACCGGGCGGGGCATCCGGCGCGTTTGCGCGGCGCGTCACCGCGATGGGGTCGCGGGGCGGGCGGCGGCGAAAGGCCGTTGCGCAACGCGGGCGTTGCTCCCCGCGGAACATTGGCTAAGGGCTTGGGTTGGCCCGTCGGCCCAGCGGCAGATCCCCCTTCCCATGAAAAATTCTCTCCGGCTTGCCTTGCTCCTGTTCGGGGGCGGCGGGGCGCTCTTGGCCCAGGCGGGCAACGACCCCGTCGATTTCAACCGCGCCCGCCAGCTCAGGGAGCGCCAGCGGGGCGGGGCGACGCTGTCGGCCGACGAAAAAGCTTACCTGGACCGGGCGGTCGCCGCGCGCAACGCCGGCGGGGGCGGCGGGGCGCGACCCGCGAACCAGCGCCCAGCCCCGGAGCGCCTC
>JBIKOK010000138.1:0-16448 GCA_044358025.1 Opitutaceae bacterium | reverse complement strand
GAGGGTGCCGGAGGCGAAGGAACGGGCGGCATCGTCGGCGGCGGCGGGCTCGGCAGCGATGACGTGGATACCGGGACGCAGGCCTTTCGCGGCGACGGCCGTGCCGCACAGGAGGCCGCCGCCGCCGACCGGGGCGATCACGAGGTCAAGGTCCGGGGCCTGGGTGAGGAGTTCAACCGTGGCGGTGCCCTGGCCGGCCATCACGGCGTAATCGTTGTAGGGATGGACGAGGCGCGCGCCGGTCTCGGCCATCACCCGGGCACACGTGGTTTCGCGGGCGACGACGTTGGGTTCGCAGAAGGTGATGAGTCCGCCGTTGCGGCGGACAGAGTCGATTTTGGTCTGCGGGGCGTTCGACGGCATCACGATGTAGGCGGCGATGCCGCGGAGGCGGGCGGCGCGGGCGAGGGCCGCCGCGTGGTTGCCGGACGAGTGGGTGGCGACGCCGCGCGCGGCCTCGGCATCGGAGAGGGAGAACACGGCGTTGGTGGCGCCGCGGGCTTTGAAGGCGCCGATTTTCTGGAAGTTCTCGCATTTGAAGAACAGCTGTCCGCCGCAGAGGGCGTCGAGCGTGGCGCTCGTGAGCACGGGGGTGCGATGGATGTGGGGCGCGATGCGGAGGTGGGCGGCTTGAATGTCGGAGAGCGTGAGGGACATCGTGAGCGCAGCTTGCGCGACGCGGTTCCGGCGTGCAATGTCCGCGCATGGTCAAAAAACTTCTTCACACCCGGATGCGCGTGAACGACATCGAGCGCACGGTGAAATTTTACGAGCAGGCCCTCGAGTTGAAAGTGGCCCGCCGCAGCACCTCGCCGCGCGGGGCGCAGATTGTGTTTCTCGCGACGCCGAACAGCGAGGAGGAGATTGAGATTTGCCAGATGCCGCCCGGGGCGCCGGCGGTCGTGGTGCAGCCGGACCTGATGCACCTCGCGTTTGAGGTGGAGGATCTGGCGGAGTTCACCCGCAAGGTGGAAGCGAAGGGTTTCAAGCTCAGCGACGGTCCGACGCAGACGGGGAGCGGCTCGGTGATTGCGTTCATCGATGCGCCCGAGGGCTACGAGGTGGAGCTGATCCAGCGCGCCAAATGAGCTGAGCCCGACGTGGCCAGCCGCGCCGCAGCGTTGGGCGACCGCGTAGCCCGATGCCGTGGCGTTGGCGGATGGGGTGGCGTGCGCGTGGCCGGGCGGGTGGGGGACGGCGGACGTGGGCTGGAGTTTGTGGCGGCCGGGCCTGGGGTGGGTTGTGCGATGATTGGGTGGGGCCTTTTATGTCCGGCGCTGGTGCGTCTCCCGGTGCGGCCGCGCCGCGGCGAGGATCTGGCTGGCGATCGGCGGAGTTCCGCTGCTGGTATTTTTCGCGGTCCACTTCGGGGTGTTCCCCGCAGCCCATGCGGGCCTGCGGCCTACGTTTTTTCATTGGGCCGGACGGAGGACGGACAGACGGTCGGGGAGCGAGCCGGGGAGATCGAGGGGAGTTGCGGCGGGTTTTTGTCGGCGCCCGCCTTGGCCGAGCGAAAAGGCGTTTGGGGCAAGGCGATGCGGCGGAAGCCTCCGGCGACGTCGGTCAAGGCGGCGGACATCACGGCGCGCAAGGCCCGGCGGGCGTTCGGCACGGTGGCACAAGCTCGGCCTCACAGAAAAGTTCTCCGGATGCACCTGCGGTTGTTTCTTCGCGTTCGCGCATGGGGCGAGCCTGGAAAATATCGCGGTCTGCGCGGCGGTCTGTGTGGTTTATTTTTCCGCTGGCGGCTCGGGCTGCGTCCAGCCAGGGAGCGGAGCGGGTGGCCGGGGGGATGAGGCGGGGCTTCGCGAACGGGGCGCTTTATCGTTTGATTTGCGTGGTCGCGTTGCTGTGCTTCGCCCTGTTCACTCGGAACCAAACTCATGTTCTCTTCGCTTGCGATCCATTGGCTGCCTTTCCTGACCTCGGTGTTGTTGCTTTGGTTGCCGATCGCTTCGGTCTTTGGGCCGGGCGTGCAATACCGCGAGCTCGACAGCGCCTGGCAGCGCTGCATCCGCGAGGCGATTTTTTTGCCGTGGCATTGGATCGACGCCCTGCGCATCGGTGCGGCCACCTTTTTTCTCTGCGATGCGGTGGGCTTCTCGCGTTCGCTGGCGGCGGAGGAGGGGACCCATCTCGCCGCGGCGTTAGTGGTCGGGGGGGTGCTGGCTGTGGGGGTCGTCCTGCAGACGGTCGTGTGCCGTGCCGAGGGCGCTTTCCATGTGCCTTTCACCTTTGTGTTCGGGGCGGTCGCGGTGCTTTTTCCGCCGTTGGTCGCGGTATTGGCGTTGGTCTTGGCGGTGACTGCGGCGATCGGCTTCCGGTCGTTGGCGGCGTTTTTGTGGGTGTTGCCGCTGAGTGTGTGGGCGATTGGGAGCTGGCTTTATCCGCACTATGTCGAGTTGAGTCTGGGCGCCGGGGTGTCGGTGCTGGGGGCGATTTTGCCGATGTTGTTTCACCGGCATTTTGTGTTCGCCCACCGGAGCTTGCCACCGGATCCCGAAGCGTTGCGGGACCTGCGTTGATGGCTAGCCGCGGAGGCTCCGTTCGGAGGAGAACAGGAACTGCTGGGCGAGGCCGGCGAGGGGACCGAAGTGGGTGCGGCCGAAGTGGGCGATCTGCGCGGGCTTCCAGCCCGTGAGGCCGTAGCGGAGCTCCATCGTCTTGATGATCCACACGTCGACGGGGAAGGCTTCGAGCCGGCCGGCACCGAACAGGAGCACGCAATCGGCGACTTTTTCGCCGACGCCGGGGAGCGAGCAGAGGCGTTCCTTCGCGGCGGCGTAGGGGAGGGCTGCGGTTTCTTCGAGCCAGCCGGGATGCGCGGCGAGGAACTGTGCGGTCTGCGCAATGTAGCGGGCGCGGAAGCCGAGGAGGCAGGCGCGCAGGGTGGCTTCCGGGACGGTGGCGAGTTCCGGCCACGTGGGAAGCCGGTGGATTCCAGGCAGGATTTCCGTGCCGTGGCGCGCGGCAAGGAGGGCCATCATCTGTTTGATTTGGACGATCTGTTTTGTCGCGCTGCAGAGGAAACCGAGGAGGGTTTCCCCAAAGGGTTGGCGCAAGATGCGCAGGCCGGGGAAGGCGGCGAGGCAGGTCGCGAGGTGGGCGTCGCTGCGCCACGGGAGCGAGTCGGTGAGGCCGGGGAAATCGCGGTCGAGGCCGAGGTAGGTCTGCAGGGCGGGCGCGACGCGGGGGGCCAGCGGGGCTGGGGCGGACCACTCGGCGTGGCCCGTGGCGGAGTGGCGGATCCGGGCGAGGTGGTCCGCCCAGAGGCCGAGGAAGCAGCCGTCGGATTCGCGTTGCCAACGGAAGGCCTGGCCGCCGTCGAGCGTTTCCGCGAGGACTTGGGCGGAGAGCGGGGGGAGACCGGCGAGCGGTTGCCACGCGGACCAACCGGGCTCGGGCAGGTCGTTCACGGCGCGGGTTTTTCCCACAGAAAGCTTTTGTGCTCGGCGAGGACGCGACCGTCGGCGGCGAGGAGGGTGAGTTTCCAGGCGACGGGGTTGGCTTTTTTCCCGCCGGGCCAGTCGGCGCCGGTGAGGCCGAGATCGAAGACGTGGTCGCCGGAGCGGGCGGCGGCGGGGAAGGAGAACCGCTTGGGTTCGGGGGAATCGGGCCGGATGACGTGCAGTTCGAATTTCGCGGCGGTGACGGCGGCGGCGAGGTGGAGGCGGAAGAGGAAATAGTAGCCGGCGCGGGCGTCGGGTTGGGTGCGGAGGAGGGTGCGGCGACCGGCCGGTTCGGCGCCGCCGAGGAATTCGGTGATGCGGTCAAACGAGTCGGCCTCGCGCCAGCCGGGCCAGAGGTGGACGAAGGCGGCTTCGGCGGCGCGCCCGGCGGGCGCGAGCGCCGCGAGTGCGAGCACGAAACACGCGAACGACACGAAGAGGGAGCGGCGGGGGCGGAGCATGGCGGGAGACGGGTTTGAGGGGCGCCGGCGGGGCGGGCGAATTATTTCTCGAGCCGGATGAGTTGGTAGCGGTGGAGGCCGAGGGGGGCGGGGGCCCAGTGCTTCACGGCGGGGTGGATCGTGTAGGTGCGGGCGCCGAAGACGAGCGGCGCGATCGGGGCTTCGGCGAGGAGCAAGGTCTCGGCCTTTTGCAGCAGCGCAAAGCGCGCGGCGGGATCGGCGGTGGCGCCCGCCTGGTCGAGCAGCGCGTCGTAGGCCGTGCTGCTCCAGCCGGTCCAGTTGTTGCCGCCACCGGATCTGAAAAGGTCGAGAAAGGTGATCGGATCCGGGAAATCGGCGGTCCAGCCGATCAGCGCGACGGTGTGGGCGAGGGTTTGTTGATTCTGGATCCAGGTTTTTTGCTCGAAGGGCTCGATGGTGACCTGCACGCCGAGTTCGCGGAGCCACATCGCCTGGATGGCCTCGGCGGTGCGCGGGAGTTTGTCGTCGTTGAGCACTTGAATCGACAGGACGGGCAGCCCCTTGCCGCCGGGGAAGCCGGCCTCGGCGAGCAGGGTGCGGGCGGAGGCGAAGTCGTCGGGCTGGCCGGCGGGTCCGACGTAGCCGTGGCAGTTGGGCGGGACGAGGGTGTGGGCCGGAGCCTGCGCGCCGCTGAAGACGCGCCGGGAAATCGCGCCGCGTTCGAGGGCGAGAGCGAGGGCGCGGCGCACCTTCGGTTGGTTGAGCGGGGCCTTCGTGGTGTTGAAATTGAGATAGGTGACGGCGAGCAAAGGATCCAGCCGCAGGCGGTCCGGCGATTGTTGGCGATAGCTCGCGATTTTGGAGGGCGGTACGCTGTAGGTCACGTGGAGCTGGCCGGCGCGGAAGTTCAGTTCCTCGACGTCGGATTTTTCGGTCGGATAGAAAATCACGCGTTCGAGTTGGTTCGTCGCGGCGGCCCAATAGCGCGGGTTTTTGGCGACAATGAGGCGGGCGTTGGGCTGCCACTCGGCGAGGGTGAACGGACCGTTGCCCACGAGGTTGCCGGGGCGGGTCCACGCGGTGCCGCGCTCGTCGAGCTTGCCGTATTTTTCGATGGTGGCGCGATGGACGGGCATCCACGTGCTGTGGGCGGCGAGGCCGAGCAGATAGGGCGTGGGGCGGGCGAGCGTGACGCGCAGGGTAGCGTCGTCGACGACGGTGATGCCGACGTCGGCAAAGGTTTTCAACTTTCCCGCGTGGAAGGCCTCGGCGTTTTTGATCGGCCAAAGCATATAGGCGTAAACGGAGCCGAGGGCCGGGGAGAGGATGCGGCGAAACGAATACGCGAAGTCCCGGGCGGTGACGCGGTCGCCGTTGGACCATTGGGCCGAGGGGCGAAGGTGGAAGGTATAGACCAGGCCGTCGGGCGAGATGTCCCAGCGCTCGGCGACGCCGGGGACGGGGCCGCCGGTTTTCTCGTCGTAGGCGGTGAGGCCCTCGAAGAGCGCGACGACGACGTTCATGTCGGTGGCGGCGTCCATCAGGTGAGGGTCGAGGGTGGCGGGCTCGTTTTGATTGCCGACGAGGAGGGTCTTGGTGCGGATTCCCGCTTCGACGGGCGTCTCGCGTTTGCCGCAGCCCGGGAAACAGCACACGGCGGACAGGAGAGCGAGGACGGGAAACGCGGAACGCATCTCCGGAGGAAAGGCGGGGGGCGGGACGACGCAAAGCCGTTTTCCGCGTCCGCCCGGAGGGTATTTCGTTGCGTTGACCGGTGCGTCACGATTTTCCCTGTGAGGGTTTTTCCGACCCTTACTCCCATGCAATGGTATTACGCGATCGACGGTGAGCGCCGCGGGCCTGTGGCCCAAGCGGAGTTTGAAAAGCTGGTCACCGACGGAGTGGTGAAGGCCGATACGCTCGTGTGGCAGCAAGGGATGGCGGAATGGCAGCCCTACGCCCGCGTGGCCGGCGGGCCGGCCGCGGGTACGGCGCCGGCGGCCGGCGCCGACGACGGCACCGAAGTGTGCGCGGTGAGCGGGCAGCGTCATCCGCGGCGCGAGATGATTAACTACGCGGGGAAGTGGATCAGCGCGGAGCACCGCGACGCGTTCTTCCAGCGGAAGCACGAGGATGCGGTTCAGCCGGACGCGCTCGTCCAGCCGCAGCGCGAGGGCGTGGTCCGGCCGGATGAGTTCGTCTTTGGCAATTTCTGGCCGCGGTTCTGCGCCAAATTGCTCGATGGCCTGATCCTCGCAGTCGTCGGGGTAGTCATCAATGTCGTGCTGGGCTCGGTGATTTTGGGCAACGCGAACTATTTCGGCGGCGTGGTGCAGGCGGCGGGCACGGCGAAGGCGATGTACTATCAGATCGTCTCGAACCTCGTCGGCGTGCTGCTCGGCGTGGGTTACGCGTGGTTCTTCATCTCCCGCTACTCGGCGACGCCGGGCAAGATGGCATTCGGATTGAAGCTCGTCCGGGCCGACGGCTCTCCGCTCAGCACCGGCCGCATCATCGGTCGGTATTTTGCGGAGTGGCTGAGCGGACTGATTCTGTTGATCGGCTATATCATGGCCGCGTGGGATCCCGAGCGCCGGGCGCTGCACGACCGCATCTGCGACACCCGCGTGATCAAGGTGAAATGACGCTCGGTCCCGCGCGGCCCAGTCCGCGTTGTCGGCGGGTGCTCAAGCCGAAGGCGTGGCGCGACCGCACGGGAGGGCCGGGCCGGCGTTGCCTCCCGGAGTTCGATGTGTGCGGTTCCCCGCGCTGACGGCGGCGCGTTTGCGCCGGGCGCCGCCGGCGGCGGTGGTGGCGGTGGACTCGGTGGGTTTTTCAGGCCGACAACCGGGCGGAGCCGATCTGCGAGGACGGCGGTCGGAGGCGGTGTGCGGTGTGCACCGCGGCTTTTTCCGGCCGGAAGGTGTGTCCGTCGTGAAGGGCGGCGGCCACGACGTCCAGCGCGGCTCCGGCGGTCCAGGGCGACGCGGGAACCCGGCGGCTTTCGGGCGGATCCGGGCGCTCGCGCGCGAGGCGCGCGAGCGGGTACGACGGAGGACGGGCGTGGAGGGCGGTGGGGGGCTACCGGGCGAGTGCGGGGTCGACGCCGAGGGTGCCGGTGAGGGTGGCGAGGTAGCCGGGCGAGCGTGCGGCCTTGGCGGCGTCGAGGGTGGCGGCGAGGCGGGCGGCAATGCCGAGCTGGGCGGCGATGTCGGCGTAGTTGGTGCGCGCGAGGAATTTTTCGAGGTAGCCGGCCTGCGTTTCCCAGTGCTGGGCGTCGCATGCCTGCTGCGCGGCGAGGCGAGCGCGATACCAGTCGCTGGCGAGCACGGCCTCGCGGGTGAAGAGGGCCCGGAAGGCCGGGGCCTCGGCCGTGTGGCCTTCCCACGCGCCGTCGCGCATCACGTGAAGGAGAGCGCGGAGCGGCGGGACCGCCTGGGCAATGGAGCCGTCGGTGAAGTAGCTCGTCGCGGCGGCGCGCATGGCGGTGACGATGTTTTCCATGCCGTCGGCGAAGATGGCGGGATCCTGTTGCTCGGGGCGGAGGAGTTGCTCGCCGAAGAGGGTGTTGGGGTTGCCGAGGATGCGGCCGCAGAAGGTGCGGACGAAGCTGTCGGTGATCCGCCAGCCGAGGCGGCTCGCGAGGACGGGCTGATGGTCGTGCGACCAATCGGTGCAGCGCTCGAGGTAGCCGTGTTCGATGAGGAAGGTGGGCGTGCGCTCCTCGGGCGTCATCCGGCACCAGAGTTCGGGGATGAGGAGCGAGATGTCGTGGTCGACGCGGTATTTGGGGCCGACCCAGCCGGCGGCGGAGCAGAAGATGGGGAGGTCGGTGAGGACGAAGGAGACGAAGGCGGCGTTGAGATCGTGGATGGGGGGGAGGGCGTTGAAGGGGCCCTTGGTGAGGGCGCCTTCGGAGCCGGCGCCGGTGGTCGAGGGCGATTTTCCGGTGAGGCTGGCGATCAGATCCATGAACGCTTCGGGCAATTCCTGGTAGTGGACGGGGCCGTAGACGCAGAGGGCGCGCACGCCGGGTTCGGGGGGATTCTGGCGGCGGCCCATGAGGACGGCACCGACGGGGAACGGCACGGTGCCGCCGGCGGGGATGCGGCGGTAGAGCTGCGCGCCCGTCAGGGAGAGATACGTGGTGCGCGGGTCCTCGAGGTCGGGGCGGTTTTGGAGGTAACGCGGATTCTTCGAAGGTTTGCCGTCGACGATGCGCGGGTGGGCGGGCGAGGCGAGGAAGGCGGGGCCGGCGGTGTCCACGAAGGCGTGGAAGATGGCGCGAACGGGTTCCGTGAAGGCATCGAAGCCGATGGTATCCTCGACGATTTCCTGCGCGGTGGCGCGGCCGAGGGGCTCGTAGTTGGAGAAGAAATTACCGGGGCGCGAGAAGTCGCGCTCGGTGCGTTTGTCGTAGCCGCGGACGATGGCGTCGTCGGGCCGCTGGAAGAGCTGGTATTCGCAATTGTGCACGAATTTCAGGGAAGGCGCGCCGCTGGCGGCGGAGGCCGGCAGGCCGGCGAGGGCGGCGCGGGGGACGACGACGGAGGCGGTGATGTCGTCCTCGGCCTGGATCTTGACGGCGGGGAGGAAATCTTTGCGGAGGGTGAAGGTGCGCCAGCTGCCGTCGGGGGTGAAGCCGACGCGGAGGTAATGGGTGAGGATTTTTTCGCGGTGATACTTCAGCTCGTTGCCGGGGCGGCCGTTGATGGTATCGACGCTGTAGTGACGGCGCCAGTCGGTGCCCCATTCGGGTTTGTAGGCGCGTTTGATGATGAGGACGATGTCGCGGATGTAGCGCGGGATGGTGCCGAGCCACTCGTTGTATTCCTCGGTGTAGTCGGGGTTCCAGCTGAGGAGTTTGACGACGGAGCCGAGGGAGCGTTCGGCGCTGAGGAGGGGGCGGCCGTGGGTTTTGTTGCGCGCGGGATTCAGGAAGCGGTGGCCGTATTCGCGGAAGAGGATGGAGTCGACGAGCCCGGAGTCGGCGGCGAAATCGTTGATGAAGACGGGGCCGGTGAACTGGGCGTCGGCGATGGATTTGGAGATTTCGGATTTGCCGCCGCCGGAGACGGTGCAGGGTTTGTGGCAGAGGATGCCCTCGGCGGTGGTGCCGCGCAGGCGCCAGCGGCGGCCCTCGTCGGGTTTGACCATGTCGACTTTGTAGCCCGAGGGGAGGACGTAAGTCTGGTCGGGGAGGAGTTTGATGGCGTGCTCGGGGGCGACGGCGTTGTGGGCGGCGGCGAGCGACGCGTCGGCCGGGGTGGGCCACGTGATGCGCTGTTTACGGAGGTCGAAATAGGCGCCGTCGGGCACGTAGCAGATGTCGGGATAGTGGCGGTCGTGGGCCCAGCCGCCGGGCTGGAGGACGGCGCGGTCGCCGAGCTGGCCGAGGGCATCGGCGAAGGTGTGGTCGACGACGTGGAGGTGTTTGTTGAGCTGGAAATCTTCGCCGAGGTCGTAGCTCGGGAAGACGATGGCGCCGCCGGCGTGCTCTTCCTCGCAACGGCCGAGGAGGTTGGCGGCATAGCTGAGCTGGGTCTTCACCTCTTTTTTGCAGTAGCCGAAATAGTTGTCGGAAATGAAGGTGACGATGATGCCGGCGGCGTCGCGGGCGGTGAGCTTGAAGGCGGCGCCGTCGTTGTAGAGTTCCTCGGGTTTCTGCCAGCACATGCCGTCGCGGATTTGGCGGGGGGTGGCGTCGGCGAAGGCCGGGAGCCCGAGTTCTTTTTTGGTCAGGCGGCCGAGGTGCGGGGCGACGATGACGCAGCCGGTGTGGCCGGACCAGGTCTGGGGGTCGAGGGCGGCGTCGTTTTCGGGGAGGTGGGGGTCGCCGGCGTTGCCGAAGATGCGCTCGATGAAGTCGAGGTTGGCGACGAGGGCGCCGGGGATGAAGAAGCGCGTTTCCATCGAGCGCTGGGGGGTGAAGCCGGGGACGGCGGGACAGACGACGGGCCGCAGATAGAGCGAGACGAAGCACTCGGCGGGCTTGGCGTCGGCGGCCGTGAACGGGAGGCGGAGGAATTCGGCGGGCGGATGGAAGGCGTGGGCCAGCAGACGGCCGAAGACGGGGACGGGGACGGCCTTCTTGTCGTCGGGGATCGGCAGGCCGCCCTCGGTGACGTGGAAGATGCCCGACGTGGTGCGGCGGTCGCTGCGGGGATTGTGGAGAACGCCCTGGCGGGCACGGTAGGAGGACAGGATGTCGCTCTGGTGGGAGTCGCGGCTGGGCGGGAGGGAGAGGACGCGGGCGAGGCCGGGGCGGTCGAGAACGAGCGTGGTGGCGGGGACGCGCGGAGCTTCGGTGGGGCTGTCGAGATAGTTGTAGAGAAAATTCTGGATGCGCTGGTCGACCGGGCAGAGGTGGCGGGTGAGGGCGCGGTCCTTTTCGCGGCTGATCGCGAGGAAGTGGTCGACGAGCGGGGCGAGGCCGTCGGCGGCGCCGGGGGCCAGGGCGACGCCGGGTTGGCCGATTTCGCGGAGCTTGAGATTGAGGTAGGCGAGGAGTTGCGCGTCGGACTCGGCGGTGGTGGAAGGAGTGGCGGAAGCGGGCATGGGAAGAGTGGAAGGAGGCGGGAGGCGGTGGCGGAATAAGCGCGAAGGCCCGAAGCAAACGCCGGGCCAGCGGGGTGGGCAATCCCCGAGGCGGGGAAAATCCCCGCGTTTCCTGTCATCGGTAGAACAAAAAAGCCCGAGGTCGGAGACGGTCTGCGCGCGGCGGGGAGGGCGGCGGGAGCACGAGGGTGGGGCAGTGTGACGTTGCCAACAGGGAAGGAAACTCTTTCATCCGGCGCTTTCCCCGTTCGGGCCATCTTACGAAATCCCTCCTTTTATGAAGCTCCCCCTGGTTTTCTTCACGCTCGCCGCCCCCTTTGTCGTCGCGGCCGAACCCAAAGCCGATCCGTATCCGATCGGCTACGCCGAAACGCCCCTGATTGTCTCGGGCGGTAAATGGAAAGTGCATGACATCGATCGCCCGCGTCCGGGTCCGGTGGCGCCAGGGCGGGCGGCCGGCGACGCGCCGGCCGACGCGATCGTGCTCTTCGACGGGAAGAACACCGACCGGTTGCGGGGCAAAGACGGCGCGCCGTGTCCGTGGGCGTTCGAGAACGGCGAACTGATCGTCAAGGGCGGCGACGTGTGGACGAAGGAGAGTTTCGCGAGCTGTCAGCTGCATTTGGAGTGGAAGACCGACCCGGGCACCGAGGGCCGCTCGCAGAAGAAGGGCAACGCGGGGATCTTCTTCATGGATCGTTACGAGACGCAGATCCTCGATTGCGAAAACAATCTGACCTACGCGGACGGCATGGCGGGCAGTGTTTACGGGCAGACGCCCCCGCTGGTGAATGCGGTCCGCAAGGCGGGCGAATGGCAGACCTACGACATCATTTTCACCGCGCCGAAGCTCGAGGGCGGCAAGGTGGTCGAGCCCGCCACGATCACGACGATTCTCAACGGCATCGTGGTGCAGAATCACACGAAGATTCTCGGGCCGACGCTGCACAAGAAGGCGACGAGCTACACCGGGGTGTTCCCCGCCGCCGCGCCGTTTCGGTTTCAGGACCACAAGAACTCCATCCCGGACCGGCTGCGGAACATCTGGGTGCGCCCGCTGTAACGCGGGTGGCGGCGCCGGCGTGCGGGGCTAACGGCAACCGTGAAGCGTTCGAACGCAGCGGGCGGGTGCGGTGGGCTCGCGGCGGTTGTCGGGTGCCGTGCGGCGCCGCCCGGCGGAGGGTCCGCGGCGACGGGACCGACCGGAGAACTGCGTTCGCCGGCGGCGGAAGGCGGAAGAACGGATGGCGGCGTGGCGGCCCCGACGGCGGCAGGGAAAGCGGGCCGGCCGGCGAGCCGATCCGGTTGGGGGCCGTTCGGGTGCGGGCGTGGGCGTTCCGCGATTTCGCGGTGGCGGTGAAAACGAACTTCGGAGTCGCGAGCGGTGAAAAGTCGCGGGGGTGGCCGGGCGCCGCCCGGTGCGACGCGAACGGACGGGGCAAATCCGGGGCGCGAGGCCGCCGGGGCAGGTGCCGCCGGATCAATTCCAGCCGATGCGGCGCCCGGTGTTTTCTTGTTCGAGCCACTGCCGCAGCGGGGCGTAATACTCGACCATCGCGCGGGTGCTGAGGTCTTCGCCGGTGGCGTCGCGGAGGATCTTGCGCCAGTCGGCGGTCTGGCCCTGCACCATGATTTTGCGGATGAATTCGCCGACTTCGCGGTTGCCGGCGTAATTGCAGTTTTGCGGGGGTTGGCGGAGAATTTTTTTCGCGATGTAGTCGTGGAGCTGGTGCTTGAACACCTGGGCGACGGCGTAGGTGTAATAAAACGCGGGGTTATCGTTGATGTGGGTCTTCGTCGCGGGGTCGCAGAATTCTTCGCCGCGTTCGGCGGGGGCCTCGACGCCCTGAAACTCGCCGACATATTTCCACCAGCGTTTATTCCACTCGGTGGCCGGGAGATTCTTCGCGTAGATGTCGGCCTCCCAGTGGGCCATGACCCCGGAGGACCAGTAGATGAACGGGATGCCGGGGGAGAGGGCGTTGTTGAGGAGGAAGGCGGTGTCGTCGGCCTTGAAGTCGGCGGGGAGGAGGCCGACGGATTTGAGGTAGGGGACCTGCGAAGCGGCGAGGGCGGTGAGTTCGCCGAAGCCCTCGTGGAAGGCGGGGTTGGCGCCGTTGCGGAGGAGCGGCGGGACGTCGGGGCGCGTGTAACCCATGAAGTAATACACGTGGCCGAGTTCGTGGTGCGCGGTGGTGAACCACCACGGGTTGGGCTCGACGCTCATGAGCGAGCGGATGTCGGAGGCGAGGTCGAGGTGCCAGGCGGAGGCGTGGGAGTTTTTCTTGCGCGGGCTGCCGGCGGGGACGGGGTAGAGGTCGGACTTCGGCCAGAAGGACGCGGGCATGGCGGGAAAGCCCAGACCGGTGTAAAAGGTCTCGGCGGATTTCACGACCCATTCGGCGGTGCGGTCTTGGAAGAACGGCGTGAGGTCGGCGCCCTCGGACAAGCCGTCCCACTCCTGGGCCCAGCGGTTGTTGATCCAGTGCGCGGGGATGCGGTTGGGGACGGGCTGCTTAAATTTTTCGGCGAGCTTGTATTTCGTCCACGTGTGCAGCTGGAGGTAGAGCGGCTGCAGCACGCGCATGAAGTCGTCATTGAGTTTCAGCATCTCGTCGGTGGTGACGCCGTAGCTCGCGACCTGGAGGGCGAAGTAGTCGGAGTAGCCCATCTCCTGCGCGACGCCGTTGCGGAGGTCGCGGAGTTTGACGAGGCCGGCGCGGAGGGCGGGGCCGGAGGTTTTGGAGGCTTCCCAGACGTCGCGGCGTTCGGCGAGGTCGGTGGATTTGTTGAGGAGGTTGTCGAGGTCGTTCGCGGTGACGGTTTTTCCGGCGAGTTTGAATTCGAAGCGGTTGAGGAGGGAGTTCTGCGCGGTCTCGGCCTCGATGCGGGCGGCGGTGAGCTGCGGGTTGGTCATGGGCGACTCGGCGGCGATGAGGAGGAGCCGTTCGAGTTGGCGGACGGAGAGGTCGGTGAGCTCGCGGCGCAGGAGGAGGAGCTGCTTGGTCTCCTGGATGAGGGCGGGATTGCCGACGAAGGCGGCGCGGGCTTTGCCGGCGGTTGCGGCGGAGGCGTCGTGGGCGGGAGTGACGTCGGTGGCGGCTTTCCACTGGGCTTCGCTCTCGACGTAGGCGAGGGCCTGGTAGGAGGCGTTGACGAGCGAGAGGAAGCGGTCGGCGCGTTCCTGCGCGGGGTGGGTGTCGGCGGCGCGGGCGGGGGGCGCCGCGCGGGAGGCGAGCGAGAGGACGAGACCAAAGCCGAGGCGGAGCAACCACGCGCGGGTGGTGCGGCAAACGCGAGGACGAAGGAGCATGGCGGGAGCGTAGGCGGGGCGCAGGCTTCGCCAAACAAAAAGGCCCGCCCCTGCAGGGGGCGGGCCGGGGCGCGGCGCGGGCCGGTCAGCGTTCGTTGAGGAAGGGGTCGGCGGTATGGAGCTCGCGCAGGCGGCGGGCGAGGTCGGAAGTCACGTAATTTTGCAGGAGCATCGCGATGATGTCGGCGATCGGATGTTCCTCGACGTAGTAGGTCTGGGCATGGGTGCGGAGCTGGTCCCAGTAATTTTCGAGGTAGCCCTGTTCGTAGCGGTTGCAGGCTTCGCGGGATGCATCGAGACGGGCGGCGATGGCCGACTGATCGTGCGCGACAAACTGCCGGGCGGCCGTCTCAGCCTGGTTGATTTCGGCGGCAAAGCGGTCGGCGGGCAGAGCGAGCAGAACGCCGACCCAGGCGGAATGACGGGAAGGGAGAATGGCCGGCAGTCGAATTTCGGCCTCGGCCCCGGCGGGCAGGAAGGCGGCGAGTCGGCTGGCGACGGTGTCGAGGGTGTCGAGTTGGCGTTCGAGGCGCAGGGCGGAGTCGCGCAGAACCAGGAGCGGTGCCCGGTCGCGTTGTTCGGGCGTCGCCGACCCGCAGGCTTGGCGCGCGGCGCGGGCGTCGCGCGCGAACGCAACGATGAGATCGGGCAACGGTTGGTAGGCGACCTGCCAGTCGTCGAGTGCGCGGCGAATATGGGAAAAGATTCCGTAGCCCGGATCGAGGCCAGCAAGGTAGGTGTGCAGGGCGGGACGCAGGAGACGGTGGAGGCACTGCTCGGCTTGGGTGACCTCGGCGAGCTGTAGGCGCAAAGCGGATTCGTCCGTGTGCACGGCCGCCAGCGAGTGGGTGAGGGCCTCGCGGGTCTGCCGGGTGGAGAGCAGGGCAAAAGGCGGGCGGGTGCTCTCGATGTGGGCTTTTTTCCGTTCCAGCGTGGTGAGCGCCTCGGTGAGGGCGCGTCCGCAGAGCGTGGCATAAGCCTCGTCGCGCAGATGTTCGATGGTTTCGGCGGACAGCTCCATTGCGGGACCAGAGTGCTGGGGGTTTACCCTCAGGCAAATGGTTTTCCGAGGGAAGACTACGGAGGCGGCGGGTGGGGGTTCTACGGCCGACGGGAAAGCCAGAACGCACCGGGATTTTTCAGCGCGGAAGCCGGCGGCAAGAGGGAGACGGTTTTTCCGCCGGACACGGTTTCGGCGAGCCGGTGTAACCCGCCGCCGGCCGAATCGAGCCAGGCAACGGTGTAGGTGGCGGGGTCGGCGGAGAGGTCGACCGCGACGGGGGCACCGGCGAGGGAGTAGACGAGGTAGGCGGAGCCGGGGGCGGCCATGCACCAGGCGGAGTCGGGGTGGGTGCGGACGAGTGGGGCGGGGCGCGTGGTGGCGCGGGCGGCGGCGGGGAGGCTTTTTTCGATCGCGGCGGTGAGGGCGGGGAAGTCGTCGGGTGGGCGGGCGATCACGAGGTCGGGGTGGGCGTCGCGGTATTCACGGAGGGCGCGGTAGCGTTGCATAGGACCGCCGGGGCGGGGTTGGTCGGGCCGGGCGGCGGCGCGGGTGAGTTGTTCGCGGGGGGCGAGGTTGAGGCCGCCCTCGATGGCGAAGAGGGAGCCGTCGGCGCGGTAGCTCCAGTAGTGAAAATCGATCGCGGCGATGAGTGGGCGGCGCACGGGATCGGCGAGGAGAGCGTCGAGCTGGGCCTTGGGAACTTCGAGGGAGAGGAAGACTTTTTTCCCGGTGTCGCGCTGCCACTCGGCGATCGTGTCGAGCCAGAATTGGACGAAGGCGAGGGGGCCGGAGTATTCGCGGTCGAGGGCGTAGACGACGTGGGTGTTGTCGCGGAGGACGTCGAGGCAGTGGCGGATGTAGCGGCGGTGGAGATCGCGGCGGACGGGGTGGGCGATGTCGTAGAAGGCGTTGGCGGCGGGATTTTCGTCGGGGAGATCGGTGGCCTGGAGGCAGTTCACGGGGCGCCACGGGAAATCGACGTAGTGGGCGCGCGTTTCCTGGAGGGCGTGTTGGAAATAGAAATGATGATACAGGATGCGGCCGTGGGTGTCGGCGAGGTCGGCGAACTCTTTCACGCGCGCGAAATACCACGGGTTGAACTTCGTGAGGTCGTATTGGCTGAGGCCGTTCCAGTCGGTGCCGAGGCCGCTGCGAGCCCACGGCATTTCCATGAAGGGCGGGGTGACGTCGTCGGCGCGGAGTTCGGGCGAGCCGTAGAAATTGTGATGGATGCGGCGGCGATCATACCAGAGGCCGTAGTGCTGGACAAAGGCGCCGCCGGGTGGGAGGGCGGTGACGACCTCGAGGAGATCGTCGGTGGCGCCGCGCCCGGTCTCGCCCGGGGCGAAGCGCGTGATCGCGGGGCCGAACGGGCGCGCGAGGGGGCGCGGCATCTGGCCGAGATACCAGGACCCGTGGGTGGTGGCGGTGAAGGCGCGCTGGTCGCCGATGAAAAATTGGGCGTGGGCGATGCGGAGGGGCGGTGCAGGACGAAAGGGAGAGGGCGGGGGATCGTCGGAGGGAGAGACGAGAGGCGGGGGCGAAATGGCGATCGTGGCGCGGGCGAGGTGGGCGGGGGCGGCGGGGCCGCGGCGTTCGGCGAGTTGGGCGAGGTAGAGGCTTTCGGGTTGGGTGGCGCTGCCGCGCACGAATTCGCGAAAGGGCATCGTGCGCGGGTCGTAGGTGAGGTTGTCGTCCACGAT
>JBIKOK010000137.1:0-16476 GCA_044358025.1 Opitutaceae bacterium | reverse complement strand
CGCAGCCCGATGATGGCCTTGATGACGAGGCCGAGAACCAAGGTCGCCACGATGGACAGCACGAGCGTCAGGCCGATCGCCTTGACCTGCTCGAGCCACAGCGTCTTGCCGACGACGTCCTTGAGATTCGTGCTGAGATTGGCGTTCACCGCCGGCGTGGCGAAGAAGCCCGTGAGCAAGGCCCCGAGCGTGCCGCCCACCGCGTGGACGCCGAACGTGTCGAGCGCGTCGTCGTAGCCGATCATGGCCTTGAGCTTCGTCACCGCGAAGAAGGGAACTGCACCCGCGAGGATGCCGACCCACATCGCCGACGTGGTGTCGATAAAGCCGCAGGCGGGCGTCACCACGACGAGACCGGCGACCGCACCCGAGCACAGGCCGAGCACGCTGGCCTTCTTGCGGGTGATGTATTCGAGGAGTGCCCACACCGAGGCGGCGACCCCGGTCGCGAGCGTGGTGGTCGTGAAGGCGTTGGCGGCGACGCCGTCGGCGGCGGCCGCGGAGCCCGCGTTAAAACCATACCAGCCGACCCAGAGCATGCCCGTGCCGATCATGCAGAGCACGAGGCTGTGCGGAGGCATCGGGGTCTTGCCGAAACCGAGACGCTTGCCGACGAGCAAGCAGAGGATGAGCGCCGACCAGCCGGAGGACATGTGGACCACCGTGCCGCCCGCGAAGTCGATCGCCTTGATGGCCGCGCCGGCGTTCCAGACGCCGTTCATCAATCCGGTGACACCCCACACCATGTGGGCGAGCGGGAAGTAGACCAAAAACATCCAGCCGATCATGAAGAGAATCATCGCGGAGAACTTCATGCGCTCGGCGATCGCGCCGACGATCAGCGCGGGCGTGATGATCGCGAACATCATCTGGTACATCGCGAACACATTCTGCGAAACCCAGTACGCGTAATCGGTGTTGGGCGCGCTATCGACGCCCTTCATGAAGAAAAACTCCGAGCCGCCGAGAAACGGGCTGTTGAAGCTCTTGCCGAAAACCAGACTGTAACCGAACGCCCACCACAAAATGGTGACGAGGCCCGCGAGACTGAGACACTGCGCCATGACGGAGAGGACGTTCTTCGTGCGCACGAGGCCGCCGTAGAACAGGGCGAGGCCGGGCAGCGTCATGAAGAGAACGAGCGCGGCGCTCGTCATCATCCACGCGTTGTGACCGGGACCGGCGACGCCCACCGACGGGGTCGTCAGGCCGGCCGGGATGGTCAGGTTGCCGTCCTTGTCCTTCGGGCCGACTTTGAGCGCCGCGGACGGGTCGCCGTTGCCGAGATAGGCTTCCAGACCCGCGATGCGCTGCTCCAAGGTCGGCGGGGGTGGCGGCGGGGGCGTGGCCTCGGCCGCCCCCAGCGCCGAGGCGGCGAGCGCGCCGCCCAACGCGACCAGCGCAAGCCGGCGGGTCGCGGCGCGAAACCAAAATGAAGCGGTGAATCGGGTGATCATAGGGAATTGGAGGGAATCCGTTTTGGGCTGACGTGGAGTGGTGGAAGTGGACTGACGCAGCCACCGACCCGCAGGGACGGAGCGGTGGCCGGGTGCCATTTAGCACGGGGTATGCCAAAGGAGCGTCGCGCCTTGGCCCGGTCGGCCCGGCGGTCCGCTCCCTTGCCATCCCCCTTGCTCCGGCGAGAATGCCGGTAAACTCCCATGATCGCCCCACACCCCTTTTTGCCCCCCGACCCGGCCGTGGAACGCCGCGTGCGCGAGCTCGGCGAAATCCTCTTCGCCCGGATGGAGGCGGCGCCCGTGCCGGGCATTTTCTCCAAGAAAGGGGCCTACGCGCGCGTGATGGAGTGGTCGATGCAAGACCCCGCGTTCAAGACCCAGCTCTTCCGCTTCGTCGACGTGCTGCCCGCCCTCACCTCCTCCGCCGAGATCGTCCGCCACCTCCAGGAATACCTCGGCGACAAAGCCGTGGCGCTGAATCCCGCCCTGCAGGCCGGCCTCGCCGCCTCGGCCTTCGCCCCCGGCCTCGTCGCCGGTCCAGTGAAGGCCAACGTCGTCGCGATGGCCGCCCAATTTGTCGCCGGCGAGACGGCCGCCGATCTCGTGAAGCAGCTGCGCAAAAACGCGCAACTCGGGTTCGCCACCACCATCGACCTGCTCGGCGAAACCGTCGTGAGCGAGGCCGAGGCCGACGTGTTTCTCCACCGCAATCTCGAGGTGCTCAACACCGTCGCCGCCGCGCTCGCGCAAGCGCCCGCCGGCGCCTTCAGCGACATCGGCGCGCAGGGCGTGCCGCTCCCGCGCCTGAATCTCTCGGTGAAAATTTCCGCGCTCACGCCCGACGTCCATCCGGCCGACCCCGCAAACTCCCTCACCGCGCTGAAGCAGCGCCTCCGGCCGATTCTCCGCCGAGCGACCGAAGTCGGCGCGTTCATCAATTTCGACATGGAGAGCTACAAGTTGAAGGACCTCACGCTCGCGCTCTTCAAATCCATTCTCGAAGAACCGGAGTTTCGCACGCAGCCCGCCGTCGGCATCGCCTTGCAGGCTTACCTCCGCGATGGCGAAAGCGATCTCCGCGACCTGATCGCGTGGGCGCGGACGAACGCCCGCCCGCTCGGCGTGCGCCTCGTGAAAGGCGCGTATTGGGACTACGAGACGATCCTCGCCCGCCAGCGCGCCTGGCCCGTGCCGGTCTGGTCGAAAAAACCCGAGAGCGATGCCAACTACGAAAAACTTTCGCTCCTCCTCCTCGAAAACATCGACATCATTTCACCCGCGTTCGCCTCGCACAACGTCCGCAGCTGTGCCCACGCCATCGCCCAGGCCGAACGGCTCGGCATCGACCCGCGCGCCTACGAGTTCCAGGCGCTCTACGGGATGGCCGACGAATTGAAGGGCGCGCTCCTCGCCGGCGGCCACCGGGTCCGCGAATATTGCGCCATCGGCGAACTGCTCCCCGGGATGGCCTACCTCGTCCGCCGGCTCCTCGAAAACACCAGCAACGAGGGTTTTCTCCGTATCAAAAACCGGGGCGAGGCCACGCAGGAGCAGCTGCTCTCCAACCCCGTGGAGCTCCTCACCCCGCCGGCGCCCCCGCCTCCCGCTGCGGCGTTCCGCAACGCCCCCAACACCGATTTCACCCGCTCCGCCGCCCGCGACCAGCTCCGCGCCGCGCTCGCCGCCGAGCGTCATCGGCTCGGACGGCGCCATCCCGCCCTCGTCAACCACACCGCCCGCGACACCCGCGAGTGGCTTCCCTCCCTCAACCCCGCCCAGCCCGCCGAAATCATCGGCCAACAGGCGCGCTGCCGGGCCGACGACGCCGCGGCCGCCCTCGCCGCCGCCCGCCGCGCCCAGCCCGCCTGGGCCCGGCAATCCGCCGACGAACGCGCCCGGATCATCGAACGCGCCGCCGATCTCATGGAGTCGCGCCGCGCCGAACTCAACGCCCTCCTCATCCTCGAAGCGGGCAAACCCTGGCTCGAAGCCGACGGTGAGGTGAGTGAAGCGATCGACTTCTGCCGCTATTACGCCGCGGAGGCCCGCCAGCTCGACCGGCCGGTCGTCACGCAGGCCGTGCCCGGCGAACGCTGCGTGCTGCGCCACTCGCCGCGCGGCACCGGCGTGGTCATCGCCCCGTGGAATTTTCCCCTCGCCATTCTCTGCGGCATGGTCGTCGCGCCCATCGTCACCGGCAACACCGTCGTCATGAAACCCGCCGAGCAGACGCCCGTCATCGCACACCGGCTGATGGAGATTTTCATCGCCGCCGGCCTGCCCCCGGGCGTCGTCAATCTCCTCACCGGCCTCGGCGAGGAAGTCGGCGCCCCGCTCGTCGCCCATCCGCACACCGACTTCATCGCGTTCACCGGCTCGCGCGCCGTCGGTTTGCAGATCTGGGAAACCGCCGGCCGCACCCTCCCCGGCCAGGCCAACCTGAAAAAAGTCGTCTGCGAAATGGGTGGCAAGAACGCGCTCATCATCGACCGCGATGCGGACCTCGACGAAGCCATCCCCGCCACCCTCGCGAGCGCCTTCGGTTTCGCCGGCCAGAAATGCTCCGCGCTGTCCCGCCTCATCGTGCTCGCCGACATCCACGACGACTTCGTCGCCCGCCTCATCTCCGCCGCCGCGGCCACCCCGGTCGGCGATCCCGCCCTGGCCGGCACGGTCGTCGGTCCCGTGATCGACGCCGAGGCCCGCGAAAAAATCCTGGGCCTCATCGCCCAGGGCGCCCGCGAGGCGACGCTCGCTTGGCAGGGCACGCTCCCGCCCGCAGTCACGGCGGGCGGCGGTTATTTTGTCCCGCCGACCATTTTCACGCAGGTGAAACCCGACGCGGCCCTCGCCCGCGAAGAAATTTTCGGCCCTGTCCTCGCCGTGATCAAAGTCCGCGACCTCGACGAAGCCTTCGCCGTTGCCAACGCCACCGACTACGCGCTGACCGGCGGGCTCTTCTCCCGCAGTCCGCGTGCCTTGGCGCGGGCCGAGCGCGAGCTCCTGTGCGGCAATGTCTATCTCAACCGCGGCATCACCGGCGCCATCGTGGAACGGCACCCGTTCGGCGGCTTCAAGATGAGCGGCGGCGGCACGAAAGCCGGCGGCAAGGGCTATCTGGAAAACTTCGTGTTCCCCCGCGTCATTGTCGAAAACGTCATGCGCCGCGGCTTCACACCGCCGGATTAGGCGCCCCTTGGCCGGCCAAACACGCCGGCGCCCAATCGTCGCACGATCTCATGCCGGCGCAGCGGCGAGCCCGGGCCGCAGAGCGTCCATGCTCCCACGAGGGGCCCCTCCGCCCTTCCACTCACTCCACACTCGCACACAGTGCCGTGTAGTGGGCGCGGGCCCGCTCGGCGCATTTTTCCAAATCCGGTTCGCTCACACCCGCCAGCATCAGCTTCGCCGTGTCCGGCACCCAGTGTCCGGCCTCGCCCGGTAGATCGAGGCCAAACCGCGCGGCCACGCCGCACGAAAGATTCAATACACACGCGCCGATGTTGGACTCGGAATCCGCCAACGGATCGAAGTGCCCGCGGATCGATTCGATGAGGTCGGTCGGAAAACGCCAGTGCGACAGCAGCGTCACCGTCACCTCCGCGGAGGTGACGCCAAAGGTCCGTTTCTCCCACCCCGTCACGGAGGGCCATTCGGCCTCGCCCGGATAAACCTGGCCGGTCGCGACCCCGTCGATGATCACGCGGCCCAGCGTCCGCAGTAGGCCCGTCGAATAGGCGAGACCGGCATCGCCGCCCGCCGGCAGGGCGAGAACCTCGGCAGCGGCAGCGGTAGCGACGGCGTTCTCCCAGAGCCGGCTCGCCTTCAGCTGGTAGGTCCGCAGATCGCGCTGGCAGGTCTGATGCGTCGCCGCGAGACCGACCAGGCGAAAAATTTCGTGAAAGCCCACGCGGCCCACGGCCCCCTCAAGCGAGTCGTTGCGCTCGCGCAGACCGAACAGCACGCTGTTGCTCAACCGGATCACGTGAAACGTAAGCGCAGGGTCGAGACGCACGAGGTTCACGATCTCTTCCATCTCGGTGCCCGGGTCCTGGAGCAAGGTGCGGAGTCGGCCGAAGGTGGCGGCGGCGGGGGCGAGTTTGCTGCCGAGGGTGATGATGGTCTTGCGGGTGATAGGCATGGGATCGCGCGGGTGGCGCACGTCCCTTCCATCGGCCCAACCGGGCCGACAACTAAGCAAAATCGAACGGGCCGCCGGTTTCCCGGGGCCTTCCCCCGCCCGGCCGCCACCGACTCCGGCCGAAATGCCCGCCGCCGGGCAGCGGTGCCTCAGAAGTCGATCGCCTTGAGCGTGCCGATCTGGACGTCGAAACGGTCCCCGTAGGGCTTCACCCGCTTGTAGTCCTCGCGGCGCAGTTCGTAGGCGCGCCCGATCGGCACAAAGAGAATGGAGCCCGAGCCGGAGCCGCGGATATCCGCGAGCTGGGGCGGATGTTTCGGATCGACGGTCTTAAACTGAATGTGGCCTTCGCCCGCGCTTACTTTCACGATCAGTTTCTCGCGCAGCGGCGAACGCAGCGTCGCCGAAATGCTGTCGAACGCCTGCTGCTCCTTGCTCAGGCGCGCGAGCACCCTGAATTTTTCCGGCGGCAGGCGGTCGTTGCCCTCTTTTCGGAGCGGCACCTCAAACGTGATCGTCTGCGCGTCTTCCTCGGAGACCGTGGCTTTCTCGATATCCATCAACTCGCCGAGCGATTTGCGGCGCGTCGACGCGTCGACCTCACCGGTGGTCTCGGCCTTCACCAAAGCCTCGCCGCGTTTTTCGCCTTGCCGGCGGTATTTGCGCAGTTGGCTCTCCGAGGGCTCTTTTCCGTCGATCTTCAGCGGCGTGTATTGCTCCGCGTAAGGTTTCGAAGGATCAAAACGCACGACCACTTCGCTCTTCGTCTTCCCTTTGTCGTCTTTCTGAATCGCCGTCTGCGTGTAAGCCCAGCGGTCGGTGTCCAGGGAGACTTTCTTGATCGCGTCCTGCAATATCTGCGGCACCGCCGCCCGCGCGGAGACGGTGGCGGCCAACAGGGAAATGATCATCAAACGTCGCATAGTCGCCGCAGACCATGGGCGACAACCGGGGTTCCGCAAGCCGTCTCAGCCCCCCCCGACCACGCCCCGAGGCCAAGTCCCAACGGCTGTTTCCTTAGAAAGCGGAGCGTTGCTGCTCAAACACCCGCCGCACCTCCGCCGCCACGTCACTCAGTTGTCCGGCGTCGAGCCCCGTCGCCGAGAGCTTGTGGGCCGTGGGAATCCAGGCACTGGCCTCGCCCGGCAGGGCCAGGCCGGCGTCGGCCACGATCGAGCCCGCCAGATTCAGGACGCAGGCGAGGCGATCGTCATAGCCCACGTCCCGCACCAACCGGTGTTCTTGGAGCGCGTTCACCAGCTCCGGCGAGAAACGCCACTCGTCGACCGCCGTGGTCGTGACCTCGGAATTGCTCAACCCAAAGGACACGTTCTCCCATTCGAGATAACCCGGGTAACGCGCGCCGTCGAAAATCTCCGGCGCCGGCTGGCGGTCTCGGGCCACCCGCTCGAGCACCAGAATCCCCAGCGTGCGCAGCAAGCCGCCCGTATAGGCCAACCGCGGGTCCACGTCGGCCCGGCGCGCGAGCGCCTCGCTGGCCAGCGCATGCAGCAGCAGCGATTCGCGCATGTGCTCCGCCCCGATGCCATAGAACGGCAGCGCCCGGTCCACCAACCCCGCCACCGACGCGAGACCGACGAGCCGGAGAATCTCCCCAAAGCCCACCCGGTTGACCGCCTCGTCCACCGAGCCGATCCGCCGGCCGCCGCCGTAAGCCGAACTGTTGCTGATGCGAATGACGCGCGCGGACAGGGCCGGATCGACCCGGATCTGCGTCGCGATCCGGCTCAGGTCCGAGTTCACGTCCTGCAGCAGTTCGCACAGCCCCGCGAGCACCTGGGGCGTGGCGGGCAGGAGGCGGGCGGTGGTCAGAATCTTCTCCCGGCTGACGGGTCTCACGGGCAGGGCAACGCTCATAACCTCGATCTATCGGCCCAAACCGTCGCCACTGAAAGCCCAACCCAAAAGGGCGCAAAATTTCTGCGCCCTTGCCAAGCCGATGGGCTCCGTCCGCGCCTACATGCGGCAGATCAGGAGCTCGCGCTCATAGATCATTTCCTTCGGCAGGTGCGCCCGCAGATCGAGGAACAGTTCCTCATGGCCCAGCACCTCGGTGCGCCACGCCTCGCGGTCAAAGGCCTGGAGCTCGTCGAATTTCACCTTCGGGAAATCCAGACCCGTCCAGTCGATGTCCTCGTAGCGCGGCACCCAGCCGATGGGCGTTTCCTGCGCCCGCCCGCCGAACCGCGCCCGGTCGACAATCCACTTCAGCACGCGCATGTTTTCCGAGAAACCGGGCCAGATGAACTTCCCCTCCTTGTCCTTGCGGAACCAGTTCACGTGGAAAACCCGCGGCGTCTCGGTGATCTTGCGCTGCATCGAGATCCAGTGGCGGAAGTAGTCGCCCATGTTGTAGCCGCAGAACGGCAGCATCGCCATCGGGTCGCGGCGCACCTTGCCGATCGTCCCCGCCGCCGCCGCCGTCATCTCGGACCCCATCGTCGCGCCGACATAGACGCCGCCCGACCAGTTGAAGGCCTGGAACACGAGCGGCATTGTCGTCGCCCGGCGCCCGCCGAAGATGAACGCGCTGATCGGCACGCCCGCGGGATTCTCCCACTCGGGGTCGATCGTCGGGCACTGCTTCGCCGGCGCGGTGAACCGCGAATTCGCGTGCGCTGCCTTGGCGCCGGTCGTCTTCGCAATCTCCGGGGTCCAGGGCTTGCCCTGCCAGTCGATCGCCGACTCCGGCGGCTCATCCGTCATGCCCTCCCACCACACCCCGCCGTCGGGCGTGAGCGCGACGTTGGTGAAAATCGTGTTCTTCGCGAGCGACACCATCGCGTTCGGATTCGTCTTGTTCGACGTGCCCGGCGCGACGCCGAAGAAACCGGCCTCCGGGTTGATCGCGCGGAGGCGGCCCTCGGCGTCCGGCTTGATCCACGCGATGTCGTCGCCGACGGTCCAGACCTTCCAGCCCTGCTGCTGGAAATGCGGCGGCGGGATGAGCATCGCAAAATTCGTCTTGCCGCAGGCACTCGGGAACGCCGCCGCGACATAGGTCTTCTGCCCCTGCGGATTCTCGACGCCGAGAATCAGCATATGCTCCGCCATCCAGCCTTCGTCCCGGGCCATGGCGGAGGCGATGCGGAGCGCGAAACATTTCTTGCCAAGCAGCGCGTTGCCACCGTAGCCGGAGCCGAAGCTCCAGATCTCGCGCGACTCCGGAAAGTGCACGATGTACTTTTCCTTGTTGGCCGGCCAGGCGACATCCGGCTGCCCCTTCGCCAACGGCGCGCCCACCGAGTGCACGCACGGCACCACGCGCTTGAAATCCTTGTCGATCAGCTCGAACACCTTTTTCCCGATGCGGGCCATGATGCGCATGTTCACAACCACGTAGGGCGAGTCCGTCAGCTGGACGCCGATCTGCGACATCGGCGAACCGATCGGACCCATGCTGAACGGCAGCACATACATCGTGCGCCCTTTCATGCAGCCGGTGAACAGACCCTTGAGCGTCTTCCGCATCTCAAACGGGTTGACCCAATTGTTCGTCGGGCCCGCGGCCTCCTTGGACAGCGCACAAATGTAGGTGCGGTCCTCCACCCGCGCCACGTCGCTGGCGTCGGACCGCGCCAGATAGCAGCCGGGCCACTTTTCCTCGTTCAGTTTGATGAACGTGCCGCCCGCAACCATCTGCGCGCAAAGTTCGTCGTATTCCTCCGGCGAACCGTCGACCCAGTGGATCGCGGCGGGCTGACACAGCTCGACCATTTTCTCGACCCACCGCAGCAAGTTCTTGTTGCTGCTGAGCGGAGTGGCGGAATTTTGTTTTTTCATTTCTACCCGGAACCGTAGTTCCCTTCCTTCGCGAGTAAACGGGAAAGCCCATCGCCACCCGGCGGAAGAAGTTGGTTTTGCGCCGGATATAAGGGTGTTCCGGCGCCCGCTTTCAACCATGGTCGCCCCATGATGAAACTCTGTATTTTCGTCGGCACCACGGCAGGTGGGCTCGCCAGCGGCCTGCTCGCCGGCGCGCTCGATCTGGATACGTTCTCGCTGGGCGGCTTCGCGCTCAGCGGCGTCGGCAGCCTCGTGGGCGTCTACGGCGGCGGGAAACTCGCACGGAAACTGGCGGAGTGAACGCCGCCGCCCCGCCTCACCGCGGCTGGCGACCCTGTGGTGAACCCGGCGAGCCCCCTCATCGCGATCGCCCCCCCGCTCACTTCGCCGGCTCGATGTGCACGGTCACATCGCTGATCGTGTGCGGCACCGATGCGATCAGGGCATCTTTCACCGCATGGGCGATGTCGTGGCCCTGCCGCACCGTCAGCTCGCCGTCGACGCGCACCTGGATGTCCACGAGATGCGAGAGCCCGCTCTTGCGCACGCGCACTTTGTCGAGCGCTTGCACGCCGGCCACCGCGAGCGCGATCGCCCGCACCTCGTTCTCGAATGCCGTCGGCGCCGCCGTGTCCATCACGTCCCCCAGCGCTTTGCCGACCATGCCGACGCCGTTGAACGCGATGATCACACACGCAAACAACGCCGCCCAATCGTCGGCCGTCTCCCAGCCTTGCCCGCCCCACAGCGCGATGCAGATGCCCACAAACGCCGCCGCCGAGGTCAGCGCATCCGAATAGTGGTGCAACGCCTCGATCCCCAGCGCCGTGCTGCCCACTTCCTCGCCCGCCGCACCCATCCGGCGCGAAAACCACATCTTCGTCAAAACCACCGCCGCAAGCACAACCAGCGTCCACCACGCCGGCGCCTGATGCGGCGTCATGATCTCATGCACCGCGTGCACCGCAATCCAGCCGGCCATGAAAAAAACAAAGACCGCCACCGCGAGCGCCGCCAGCGGCTCGGCCTTGCCGTGGCCGTAAGGATGATCCGCGTCGGGCGGTTTCGCCGCCACGCGAAATCCCGCCCACACCAACGACGACGAAAGAATATCCAGCAGCGACTCCGCCCCGTCCGCGATCAGCGCATACGTGTGCCCGAAAATCCCGCCCGCAAACTTCACCGCCGCCAGCACCGCATTCAGCGCGATTCCGCGCAGCACGAGCTTCGCGCTGGCCTGGGCGCGGCGCTGCATGGCGGCATGATGGTTGGATAGCTCGAGGGGCACGCCGGCCAGCAAGGGAACATCCCGGCGCCACCGCGAGCCCGCAATTGACCGCTCCCGCCACCCGGACATCTTCCCCGCCCATGGCCGCCCACATCAGCGCTTCGTCCTCCGACCCCGTCAAACAGTTCTCCGTCTTCTGCGAAAACCGCGTCGGCCGCCTCTACGACCTTACCGCCCTCTTCAAGGACCACGATGTCCACGTCATGGCCATGACCGTGCTCGACACCACCGACAGCGCGATCGTCCGCGTGATCGTCGACGACCCCGACAAGGCCCGCGAGCTGATGGTGAACAATGATTTCCCCTACACCGAAACCGACGTGCTCGCGGTCGAGATCACCGACGAATCCGAGCTGAAGGGCGTGCTCGCGGCCCTCTTCGAAGCCGAGATCAACGTCTCCTACGTCTACAGTTTCGTGAAACGCCCCGAGGGAAAATCCGCCCTCGTCATCAACGCCGAAGATTCTGACGTCGCCGCGCAAGCCCTCAACCACCGCGGCTTCCGCACCCTCAGCCAGAGCGACATCGCCCGGTAGGACCGCCCGCGGCGCCGGCTTGGCCGCCCGACCGTCAGCTCTTCACTTCGCCCATCTTCTCGCCCTCGAGTTCGTAGAGCCCGGTCATGTAACCGTTCTCGAACATCGCGCCCACTTTGATGGACCCAAAAATCGAAATCGGGACGTCCATCAGCGGCTGCACCCCGTTCTTCATCTTCACCACGACCCACTCGTTCATGTTCGGCACCGAGCCGTAGCAGCAAGCCATCGTGTTGCGCATCAGCAGCAGCTCCGTGACGAGACCTTTCTCCATCTTCACCGGCACCATGAAGCCCGTGATCACCGCCTTCTTGCCGTTCCACGCCTTCACCCCGACCGGAATCTGCTCCTCGCCCGTCGGCGGCTTGGCGGTCGCGTCCGCCGTCGGGTCGAAGGCCGGGGGCGTAAACGCATACGACGCCAACTGCTCGAAGCCGAGTTTCAGATAACCGTTTTCGAGACCGGGCTCCGCCACTTTCCCGGACGCCGCCGCGTCGGCCACGGCTGCCGGCTTCGCGTCCTCGGCCCGCACCGCGCCCGCCGCACCCGCGGCCACTGCCACCATTACGAGGGAAAAGAAGCGTGATTTCGACATGATGGGCCAGACGCTACCCGCGGGATTGCGTTCGTCAAAAAATTCTTTTCGTCGTCCAACCCGCCGTCCCCGTCCGCCCGGTCGGACGTTCTGGCAACGTTCACCCCTTCGGTCGGGACGATGTCCATTGACCCTCCCGGACCACCGCGGCACGCAGCCCGCAGCCCGCTTCACCCCCATGAGCGAGACCTATCGCGCTCCTTTGGTCGGCACCGGTAGCGTCGGCGAATTCCACCCGCAGGCCATTGGAGGCACCCACGGCCGCGTACAACTCGTCGGCGCGGTCGAAGTCGACGCCGCGCGTCGGCGGGCGTTTGGCGGGCGCCACACGATCGCGCCCTCTTCTCCGACTGCGCCGCCCCCTCCGCGATCTTCGGCCCGACCTCGTCCTCCTTGCGGCGCCGCCCTCCGTGCACGCCGACATGGGCATCGCCGCACTCGAAGCCGGCGCCTGGGCCCTGTGTGAAAAACCCTTTTGCGCCTTTCTCGCCGAACTCGACCGGATCGAGGCCGCCGAGCACCGCCCCGGCCGCTTCGCCGCCTGCATTTTCCAACAACGCTTCGCCCCGTCCACCACGCACCTGCGCCACCTCGCCGCCGAGGACCTGGTCGGCTGCCCGCTCGTCGCCGTGTGCCACACCCTCCGGTTCCGCGACGCCCCCTATTACGCCGTCCCGCGGCGCGGCCAATGCGCCACCGAGTTCGGCGGGCCCACCACGGGTGGCGGTATCCATACCATGGACCATCTGCTCCCTCTCCTCGGCGACTGGGCCGAAGTCCGCGCGCCGGTCGCCACCCTCGACCGCGCCATCGAGGTCGAGGACGTCGCGATGGCCCTGATCCGTTTCGCGAACGGCGCCCTCGCCGCCGTCGTCAACCGCGCCCGCAGTCCCCGTCAGGAAACCTACCTCAGCCTCGACTGTCAGCGCGCCACCGTCGAACTCACCCATCGCTACGGCTACACCCGCGACCACGGGCACTTCACCCTCGCGCCTACCGCCCACGACGCGGGCAACAGCCTCGCGCAGGCCTGGCAGAGTTTCCCGCCCGACACCGGCTCGATCCACACCGCCCAACTCGCCGAGTTTATCCACAACCTCGACCCCGGCACGCGCCCGCTCACGAGCGGCGCCGATGCCCGACGCACCCTCGACCTGCTCACCGCCCCCGACAAAAGCGCCTTCACCGGCCGCCCGGTCGCACACGGCAGCATTCGTCCCGGTGATCCGTTTTACCCCGCGCTCCACGGCGGCCGCTCGCCGTTGCGCGCGAAATCCGCCGCTCCCGCCCGCCCCTGACGTCCACAGCTCAGGACACCGGAGCGAGAGTCTCCGCCACCGGCGTCCGGTAGGCTTTGATCGCCGGCACCACGCCGCCCAGCGCACACAACCCGACCATCGCGAGCGGGCACACCCACAGCACCGCGTGCTTCGCGCCCACGTCGAGCACCACGCCGGTCTGCGCCCGGATCACCTCGGCGACGCCGGTCAACAGGCCGAAATACACCGCAAACCCGACGACCGCGCCCAGCGCACCGATGCACGCCGCCTCCGCCACCACCGCCCCGAAAATCAACCGCCGCCGCGCCCCGAGCGCGCGCAAAATCGCCAGATCCCGCCGCCGCGCGCTCATCGAATTATAGATGCTCGCGAGCACCGAGCCCGCCGCCACCAGCGCCACCAGGTACGCCACGAGCGTCAGCACCTGGTCGAACCACGCGATCTTCCCGAACAACTCCGCGATGATCGCCCCCACCGGATACGCGAGCGTCAGCCGGTTACCCTGCTTGTTATACATCATGTCGAGCATGAATCCCGCGCTCGCCGTCCGCAGCTGGATGAGCACCGCACTGACGTCCGTCGCCGCCTTCGCATCGTGCCCGCTCATCGTCTGCACGCCTTTGATCGGAATCCACAGCACCCGGTCCACCGGCGTGTTGGTCGCCGCCACCACGCCGACAATCGTGAACACTTCCTCGTGTTGGTTCTTCTCGTCGAACGCGAGCCCATGGAATGGCTTGAACGTGTCGCCCACCTTCAGCCCCAGCTTCCGCGCCACGAACGCCCCCGCCACCGCTTCGCGCGCGTCGGCCGCCCCGCCGAAAAACCGCCCCCCGGCCGCGACTGCAAATTTTTTTCCCGGCGCATACTCCACTTTCTCGAACAGCTCCGGCACCGTCCCCACGATCCGGTAGCCGCGCAGATTGTCGCCCACCGCGATCGGGATCGCCGTCTTCACCGCCGGGTGGCGCTTGATGCCTTCGTAGTCCGCCCAGGCCAGATTGCCCGGCGACGCCTCGAGGTGAAAAATCGCGTTCAACACCAGCTGCAGCTTCGACCCGCGCGCCCCCAGCACCGCGTCGAACCCCGTCGTCGTCTGCGTAAACGCCGTCTGCGACTGCGTCTTCACCATCCACACACACATCAACAGCCCGCAGGCCAGCGCGATGCTCCCCGCCGTGATGATCGTCGAAAGCGCGTGCTGCCGCAGTGACCGGTAAATGATGAGTGGCAGCGTCATAAAAGTAGGTCGGACTTCAGTCCGCCTTCCCGCGCGTTTCCCCCGAGAGCGGGCTGAAGCCCGCCCTACCCGCCTCGTTGATCGCCGCAAAATCCCGCCGCGCCTCAAACTGCGCGAGCACCTCTTCATCGTGGCTCACCAACAGCAACGCCGCCCCGTGTTCCCGGCACACTTCGCGGATCAGCGCCAGCGCCTCGCGCCCGTGCTTCCGATCGAGATTGCCCGTCGGCTCGTCCGCCAGCACGAGCTTCGGCCGGTTCGCCAACGCCCGCGCCACCGCCACGCGCTGCTGCTGCCCCGTCGACAGCTGCCCGGGAAAATGCCCCAGCCGGTGCCCCAGCCCCACCCGCTCCAACACTTCCTTCGCATGCGCCCGGTCCGCCCCCCGCGGCCCGAAACTCATCCCGAGCACCACATTTTCCAGCACCGTAAAACCCTGCAGCAGATTGAAGGTCTGAAAAACGTAGCCGAGTTTCCCCGCCCGCAGTTTGTCGCGCCCCGCCTCGCCGAGCGCCGTCATCTCCGCGCCGTCGATCGTCACCCGCCCGCCGTCCGCCGCCAAAATGCCCGCGATCAGGTGCAGAAACGTCGTCTTCCCCGACCCGCTCTCGCCGCGCAACGCCACCTGCTCCCCAGCCGCCAGCGCAAATTCCCGCACCCGCACGATTTCCCCGCGCACCCCTTCGGGCGACACAAACGACTTCGTAAGATTGGTGACGGCGAGCATCGGCCTTAAACTGTTGGCCATTGCCCGCCCAAGGCGACACGAAAAACCGTCGCTCTTCCGGGCCGGAGCTGCGCATGTTCGCGCCCTGCCCTCCGCTCCGCCCGAATCACCGCCCGTGACTGACTCCGCTCCCACTTCGCGCCCCTCCTTCTGGCAACGCCGTCTCGTGGCCCCGTTGCGCGCCCAGCTCACGCAGGGCGTCACCCCGGACCGGCTCGCGCTCACCATGGCCGTCGGCACCGCCTGCTCGCTGCTCCCGTTCCTGGGTTTCACCGCGCTCTTAAATCTCGGGGTCGGCCTCGTCCTGCGCCTCAATCAGCCGATTCTGCAAACCCTCAACCAGCTGCTCGGCCCGCTGCAGCTCCTGCTCATCCTCGTCTACGTCCGCGCCGGCGAATTCCTCTGGCGCGCCGCCCCCATGCCCCTCTCGATTCCGACGCTCGCCGCGGCGTTTCGCGACGACCCGTGGGCCTTCCTCCAACGCTTCGGCCTGACCGGGGTCCACGCCGCCACCGCCTGGCTCCTCAGCGTCCCGATCATCGTCGCCGCCCTTTATTTCCCCTTGCGCCCCGTCCTCCGCCGCTTCGCCCAAAAGTAGGGCGAGGTCTCTGACCCGCCCTTTCCGGCCCCGCACGTCGGCCTCGACTCGCCGCCGCGCTCCGCGCATCGTCCGCCCATGAGCGCTTCCCCCGGCTCCGACTTTCGCGCCGCCCTCGCCGCCGAGCGTCCGCTCCAAATCGCCGGCGCCATCAACGCCTACGCCGCCCTCCTCGCCCAGCGCGCCGGCTTCCGCGCCCTCTACCTCTCCGGCGCCGGCGTCGCCAACCACTCCTGTGGCCTCCCCGACACCGGCGACACCTCCCTCGCCGACGTCCTCATCGACGTCCGCCGCATCACCCGCCGCGTCCCGCTCCCGCTCCTCGTCGACATCGACACCGGTTGGGCCAACCCCACCGCCTCCGTCCGGGAAATCGCCGCCGGCGGCGCCGCCGCGGTTCACCTCGAAGACCAGATCCCCGCGAAACTCTGCGGCCACCTCCCCGGCAAACAGCTCGTCTCCCCTGCCGAAATGTCCGCCCGCATCCGCGCCGCGGTCGCCGGCAAGCCCCAGCCCGCCTTCGTCGTCATGGCCCGCACCGATGCCGCCGGCGTCGAAGGCCTCCCGGCCGCTCTCGCCCGCGCCCAGGCCTACGTCGCCGCCGGCGCCGACATGATTTTCGCCGAAGCCCTCCCGACGCTCGCCGACTACCGCGCCTTCACGTCCGCGCTCAACGTCCCCGTCCTCGCGAACCTCACCGAGTTCGGCCAAACCCCGTGCTTCACCCTCGCAGAACTCCGCGCCGCCGGCGTCGCCTTGGTCCTTTACCCGCTCAGCGCGAGCCGCGCTGCTGCCGCCGCGTCC
>JBIKOK010000020.1:0-54614 GCA_044358025.1 Opitutaceae bacterium | reverse complement strand
ACCGGCCGCGCTCACCCCTCGCGCGGCTCGACGCCCTCGCCGGGGTCACCGGCGTGGTCGGACGGCGCTTCCGCCGCCCAAACGCCCTCGAACCCACCTCGAATCGTCCTCGAACCGTTCTCGAACCGTCCCCGAACCGTCCTCGAAGGATCCGACTAGGTTCCCCGAAGGATCCGCCCACCGTCCCCACCGGCCGCGCTCGCCCCTCGCGCGGCTCGACGCCCTCGCCGGGTCACCGGCGTGGTCGGACGGCGCTTCCGCCGCCCAAACGCCCTCGAACCCACCTCGAACCGTTCTCGAATCGTCCCCGAAGGATCCGGCCGGCGTCGCCCACCGGGCGCACCACGCCCGAACCGCGCGGGGTAAAGTCAGAAAAAAGGTCATGCGTGAAGGCCCTGAACGCTGGACCACCGACCCCGGCGCGCGTCCCGCCCTCCGTCGATCGCCCTGCAGAGATTCGCCGGTTCACCGCGCTCGCCTTCACCCCCGACCGAGGGGCTGACCGACGGCCCCAGGCCTGTCCGGCCACCCACCGTACTTTCGTCTTCGCGCCCATCGGCCGGTGCTCGGGCTTCAGGGGGTCAGCGAGTTCCCGTTTCTCCCCCGAGCACGCCGGTTTACTTTTCCTTGGCGATCAAACCCACCCCTCGCTCCGGAGCGGAAGCCCGCAACCCGACTAACCCCGGTAGTTCACCCTCGAATTGATTACAGGTTGGTCCAGAGGGCGCGGAGCCAAGCCCACACCGCCCACCGCGCAGACACGGGGTTGGCCTCCGTGTCCTCGGTTCGGGCCTCGGTGCGCTCGGTGAAAAATACTGTCTTCAGGACAGGGTGAGTGATGCAGGCTAACGCCGTCCCGGGAATCCGACCCACGAGAAAATCCACTCACTCGGCACGCAGGTTCAGGCGGAGAGCGTGGCCGGCTTCGCTGGCCCCGCCCGGGGGGTTCCGGCGGACTCCGATCCGACCGCTTTGCACTTCATCTTCTCCACCATTCCCCGCACGTTCGCCCCACCCACCCTTCATGCCCGCCTTCGCCCTCACCATCTTCACCGGCGCGTTCCTCCTCTTCCAAGTCCAGCCGCTCATCGGCAAATACATCCTCCCCTGGTTCGGCGGCGGGCCCGGCGTGTGGACGACGTGCATGCTGTTTTTCCAGCTGCTCCTCCTCGGCGGCTACGCCTACGCCCACGCCCTCAGCCGCTACCTCCAACCCCGCACCCAGGCGATCGTCCACGCCGTCCTCCTCGTCGCCGCCCTCGCCTCCCTCCCCATCACGCCGAGCGATGCCTGGAAACCCACCGCCACCAGCGATCCCGCCTGGCGCATCCTCGCCCTGCTCACCGCCAGTCTCGGCCTGCCCTACCTCGTGCTCTCCGCCACCGGCCCGCTCCTCCAGGAATGGTTCCGCCGCTCCGCCCCCGGCGCCTCGCCCTACCGGCTCTACGCGCTCTCCAACGTCGGCTCGCTCCTCGCCCTGGTCAGCTATCCGTTTTACTTCGAAACCCATTTCACGCGCCTCGCGCAGGCGCAGTTCTGGTCCTGGGGCCTCGCGGTCTACGCGGTGTCCTGCGGTTTCTGCGCGTGGCGGGTCATCAAAACCTCCCCTGCCGTGTCCACGCCCGCTCTCCCCCTCTCCGCTCTCCCCCTCTCTCCCTCTTCCGATTCCTCCGACCTCGCGCCACCCACCGCTGACCAACGCGCCCTCTGGATCTGCCTGCCGGCCGTCGCCTCCACCCTCCTCCTCGCCGGCACCAACAAAATGTGCCTCGACGTCGCCTCGATCCCGTTTCTCTGGGTCCTCCCGCTCGCGCTGTATCTCCTGTCCTTCATCCTCAGCTTCGACAGTCCGCGCTGGTATTCGCGTTTCTGGTTCACCCTCCTGCTCATCGCCGCCGTGACCGGCGTCTGCGTCGCCCTGTTCGCCGGCGCCGATCTGCCCATCGTCCACCAGGTCGTGATCTACTCGGCGACCCTGTTCGTCGGCTCCATGATCTGCCACGGGGAACTCTACCGCTTGCGCCCCCACCCGGCCCACCTCACCGCCTTCTACCTGCTGATCGCCGCCGGCGGCGCGCTGGGCGGACTGTTCGTCGCGCTCGTCGCCCCGGCTGTTTTCCACAACTACTATGAACTGCACCTCAGCCTCGCCCTGCTCGTCGGCCTGCTGCTCGGCGTCTCCCTCAAAGACCCCACGGCGCTGAGCCCGCGGCGCTGGCGCGTGCTCGCGACCCTGCTCGCCCTCGCCGCACTCTACGGCACCGATCAGGCGCTCACCGCCGGTCTCGCCTGGTTGCGCACGCGGGCCTATCCGACGTATTCGCCTCTCGAAAATTTCTGGACGGGCACCTCCCTCGCCGGCCTGCACTGGCCCGTCTGGCTGATCGCCGGGGCCCTCTTCGCCCTCGTCCTGTTCCTGCGGCGCCGTCGCCCCACCGCACTCAACGGCCATCGGGCCGCGTGCGGCCTCCTCGGCCTCGGTCTCGCCGGGCTGGTCGTGATCCTCGGGGTGCAGATCCGCGACACCGCCGCCAGCACCCTGCTGAGCGCCCGCAATTTCTACGGAGTCCTCTCCGTGCAGGAGTACGGCCAAGGCGACCCCGCCTCCCATTACCATCTCTTGCTCCACGGCCGGATCACCCACGGCATCCAGTTCGCCGCCCCCGACCGCGCCCGCACCCTCACCTCCTATTTCGGCTCGCGCAGCGGTCTCGGCCTCGCCCTCCGTAATTTTCCCCGCCAGCAAAACCAGCGCATCGGCCTCCTCGGTCTCGGCGTCGGCACGGTCGCCGCCTATGGCAAACCCGGTGACACCCTCCGCATCTACGAAATCGACCCGGCGGTGAAGCAGATCGCCGAAAACCCCTTCACCTATCTCGCGACGAGCGACGCCCGGATCGAGCTCGTCATGGGCGACGGCCGCCTGTCGCTGGAACACGAGCCACCGCAGAATTTCGATTTTCTCATCATGGACGCCTTCAGCAGCGACGCCGTGCCCGTCCACCTCCTCACCACCGAGGCCTTCGCCATTTACCTCCGCCACCTCAAGCCCGACGGCGCGATCATCGTGAACATCTCCAACCGCTACCTCGACCTCCGCCCCGTGGTCGAAAACGCCGCCCGCGCCATCGGCTTCCAGTCGCACACGATCGAATGCGAGGACGGCACCGACGACGAAGACGAAGGCGCCTGGTGGCTCTACGGCTCGACATTTATGGTGCTCAGCCAGAACCGCGCGTTCATGGACAACTACGCCCTGCGCAACGCCGCCAGCCCGCCCGCGTCCAGCCCCAACACCCTGCCGCTCTGGACCGACGACTATTCAAGCATGTTTCGCGTGCTGAAGTGAGCCGCGCCGGCGGTTCCTCTCCGCTCGCGGTGCGCGCCCCCCGCCCTCACCGCGCCGCCACGTAGGGCTCGATCGCCCGCAACCCCGCCGTCGCACACGCCGCGTCGCGCTGCGCCGCCTCGGCAAAAAGATACACCGCGTAGCCGCCGAATCCGCCGCCGCAATACTTCCACGCCAGCGCCCCCGGCCAATCGGCCCGCAATTCCGCCATGCCTTCCGCCCGCTGCACCGCATACGACTGACGCACCGCCTCCGCCAGACCCGCAAAACTGTTTTGCCACACCGCTTCCCGCGCCGTCGCACCCGCCCGCGCGATGGCGTCATAGTCCCGCGCGCCGCCCACCATCCCCGGCGTATCGTGCTCCGTGCCCGTCCAGTGCAGCGCCATGCGCCCGCGCAGGCACTCGCCGCTCGTCTTCACGTCGAGCACCGGCCGCGGCCCGCTCCGCCACACACACAGCCCCGTCTCCGCAATCACCGCCGGATCCTGCCAACCCACCCCCAGGTCCAGCTCAGAGCCGATGCCGTCCTTGCCGTTCAACAGCGCCCACGCACCCGAGCCCCCCAGCCCCGCATTGCGCTCATACGGCCACGCCCGCAACGACACCGTCGGCGAAATCGCACAGTTCACGATAAAGGCCCCCGCCCGCGCCAACCGCGGCACATCGAGCCAGCCGCCCCCGAAATCCACCCGCAACGGCGCCACCTCGGGCGCCCGGATAAACTTCACAATCTGCGTCGTCGAAATCGGCGGAAACTGCGGCGGCGTCTTCGCCATCACCACATACTTCGCCCCCACCTCCGCGCACAACGCCCGCTTCAACGGCGCGTATTTGTCGTCCTCCGTCACCGCCAAAATATCCGGCCGCAGCCGCAAAAAGTGCGCCTTGAAATCGATGCCTTCCTCCATGCCTTCGCCCACCACCACCTCGTCCACCATTTCCATCGCCGCGATCAACGCCCGCTTGTGTTCGTCCGGCAGCGAACTCCGCCGCTGTTTGTGGTGCCACAACACGTCGTTCGACGCGAAGCACACCGTCAGGTGATCCCCCAGCGCCCGCGCCTCGCGGAAAAACTGCACATGCCCCGCATGCAAAATATCGTAACAGCCGGAAACGAAGACGCGGATCATGAGGGAAAGAGGAGGGGAGCGATCACCGGGTGAGAGGCCCGCCACGCTCGCCGCCCCACCCGCCGCCCGTCAACGCACGATTTCACCCCGGCTCGCCCCCGCGCGCTCGCCTTTTTCGCCCCATCTCCCGCCGCCCGAAGTCCGCCGCCCTGCGCGGGCGCGCCGGGAGCGCCGATGTGGAAAATCGTCAGCTGAATGTGTGCGCCCCGCCCTTGTTCCTCCGCCTCCGGCGCGCAAGCCTCCGCCCCAACCCCTCCCCGTCATGACCCGCTCGACCCTGTTCCGCCTCCGCGTCGCCGCTGCGCTTGCCTGCCTCGCGCTCTGCACCGCCCCGCTCCACGCCCAAGCCGCCACCGGCACCATCGAAGGCCGCGTCTTCAACCCTGAAACCGGCGCCTACGTCGAACGCGTCCGCCTCACCATCGCCGGCACCGCCCTCGAAACGTTCACCGACGCCGACGGCCGCTTCCGCCTCGCCGGCGTCCCCGCGGGCCCGGTGCAGCTCTCCGCCTTCCGCACCGGCCTCGCCCCCTCCTCCACCACCCTCACCCTCGCCGCCGGCACCATCGCCACCCAGCAGATCGACCTCGCCTCGCCGGTATCCACCGATCCCCTCGCCGCCTCGGCGCCCGGCCGCACTCCCGGCGATCCGTCCGTCGTCAAACTCTCCGCCTTCGTCGTCGGCTCGCCGTCCATGGACGGCTCCGCGCTCGCCATCAACGAGCAGCGCTTCGCCTCCGAGATCAAAAACGTCGTTTCCGCCCAGGAGTTCGGCCAGGTCGCCGAAGGCAACGTCGCCGAGATGCTCAAATTCATGCCCGGCGTCTCCATCGACTACGGCGGCGGCAACGCCCGCAACATCTCCCTCGGCGGCGCCCCCAGCGGCAACGTCCCCGTCACCGTCGGCGGCTTCGATCTCTCCAGCGCCGGCGTCGGCGGCACCGGCCGCGCCGCCGCCCTCGACTTCGTCTCGATCAACAACGTCTCGCGCGTCGAGGTCCTCCACTCGCCCACCCCCGAGTCGCCCGGCGCCGCCCTCGCCGGCTCCGTCAACATGGTCCCGCGCTCCGCCTTCGAACGCGCCCGCGCCGAACTCCAAGGCAGCCTTTTCCTCATGCTGCGCGACAACGCCCGCCACTTCACCAAAACCCCCGGCCCCACCCACGAGCCGCGCCGCAAAGTCCACCCCGGTTTCGATTTCGCCTACTCCGTCCCCGTCAACAAACGCTTCGGCTTCACCCTCTCCGCCAACCACGCCACCCAATTCTCCCCCCAGGATTTCGTCCAGCTCACCTGGCGCGGCGCCGGCGCCGCCACCAACGGCGCCGCCTTCCCCCACACCACCCCCGACCAACCCTACCTCTCCGACTTCGCCGTCCGCGACGACCTCAAGGAAACCGGCCGCACCTCCTTCGGCGCCAGCGTCGACTACCGCCTCACCGACCGCGACCGCCTCTCCTTCGCTTTCCAAGCCACCCAAAACTACGTCGATTTCTTCGCCCGCACGCTGACGTTCACCATCGGCCGCGTGCTCCCCGGCAACTTCTCCCCCACCTTCACCCGCGGCGACCGCGGCACCGGCGCCGGCAACGTCACCACGCTCAACAACGCCATCAACCGCACCAACCGCACTTACATGCCCACGTTCACGTGGCGCCACACCGGCCCGATCTGGAAAGCCGAGGCCGGCCTCGGCTTCTCGCGCTCCACCAACGCCGACCGCGACATCGACTTCGGCTTCTTCAACAACATGACCGCCGTCCGCAGCAATCTCTCGATCGCCTTCGACGACATCTTCTACCTCCGCCCCGGCCGCATCACCGTCGCCGACGGCGTCACCGGCGCCCCGGTCGATCCCTACCGTCTCGACACCAAGACCGTCTCCAACGCCACTTCGAATCCCCGCGACTCCAGCGACCGCCGCCAGACCGCCTATGTGAACGCCGCGCGCGACTTCCTCTGGCGCGTGCCCTTCACGCTCAAGGCCGGCCTCGATGTCCGCGTCGCCGCGCGCGACACCCGCGGGATGTCCACCACCTTTACGCACACCGGCACCGAGAGCGCCGCGCAGTTCATCGACCGCGATTTCTCCCAGCGCATCGCGCCCTTCGGTTTCCCGCAGATCGATTGGGTCAGCAACACCCAGCTCTACAGCCACTACGTCGCCACCCCCACGCACTTCACCGTCGATGCCAACGCCCAGTATCGCTCCACCGTCAATAATTCCAAATACGCCGAGGAAACCATCTCCTCCGCCTTCCTCCGCGGCGACGCCGCCTTCCTCGACCGCCGCCTGAAAATCGTCACCGGCCTCCGCGCCGAGCAAACCAACGTCGAGGCCGCCGGCCCCCGCAGCGATCCCACCCTCAATTTCCAACGCGACTCCGCCGGCCGCCTCGTCCTCGGCGCCAACGGTCGCCCGCTCACCCTCGCCACCGACGCCCTCGCCATCTCCCGCCTCACCTTCCTCGACCGCGGCCTCCAAGCCGAAAAGGAATACCTCCGCCTCTTCCCGAGTATCAACGCCAGCTACACGCTCCGCGAAAACCTCATCGCCCGCGGCGCCTACTACTGGTCCGTCGGCCGCCCCGATTTCAACCAATACGCCGGCGGCGTCACCCTCCCCGACACCTCCGCCGTCGCCAGCGTCAACAACCGCATCACCGTCAACAACCCCGGCGTCAAAGCCTGGACCGCCAAGACCACCAAGGTGCGCCTCGAATATTATTTCGAGCGCGTCGGTCAGGTTTCCGTCGGCGCCTTCCGCCGCGACTTCACGAATTTCTGGAACACCCGCGCCGCCGCCGCCACGCCCGAGCAGCTCGCCCTCTACGAACTCGATCCCGCCACCTACGGCGGCTTCGAAGTCTCCACCCAATACAACGTCCCCGGCATCCTCACCACGACCGGCCTCGAATTCGACTACCGCCAGGCCCTCACCTTTCTCCCGCCCTGGGCGCGCGGCGTCCAGATCTTCGCCAACGCCTCCTCCGTCCGCGCCACCGGCGAGGGCGCCGACAACTTCGCCGGCTTCATCCCGCGCACCGCCAGCTGGGGCGTCAGCCTCACCCGCGAAAAATACAACGTCCGCATGCACTGGAATTATCGCGGCCGCCAACGCCGCGGCCTCGTCGCCACCGGCGCGTCCATCGCCCCCGCCACTTACAACTGGGGCAACAAGCGCCTCTATATCGACGTGCTCGGCGAATATAACCTCTCCCGCCGCTTCGCCCTCTTCGCCAATCTCCGCAATCTCAACGACGCCACCGAAGACTTCGAAATCGCCGGCCCCAGCACACCCGCCCACGCCCAATTCCGCCAGCGCACCGATTTCGCCGCCCTCTGGACGTTCGGCCTCAAGGGCAAATTCTAAAAACGGCCTGTCATTGCGAGGGGCGTAGCGACGAAGCAATCCATCGGCCCCTTCCCCGCGCGCTTCGCGACCCGCCCTCTCCCCGCCCCGCCCCCACTACGCCCCCACCCCCATGCCCTCCTCTCTCCGTCTCCCCCTCTCTCCGTCTCTCCTTCTCTTTGCCGTTCTCGCGCTCCTCACCGCCCCGCTCCCCGCCCAATCCGCCACCGGCGCCATCGAGGGCCGGATCGTCCACGGCACCACCGGACGTTACCTCGTCAACGTCCGCCTCACCGTCGAGGGCACCAGCCTCGAAACCTTCACCGACGAACTCGGCGCCTATCGCCTCGACGGCCTCCCCTCCGGCCGCGTCACGCTCAAGGCCTTTTTCACCGGCCTCGCGCCCGCCCAAGCGTCCATCGACGTCCCCGCCGGCCAGACCGCCACCCGCGACCTCGCTCTCGCCGCCCTCACCCCACCCCCCGCCACGCCCGCCGCCACCGACGCCGTGAAACTCGGCGCCTTCGTCGTCGATGCCACCCGCGAAATGGACGCCGCCGCCCTCGCCATCAACGAGCAGCGGTTCGCCGCCAACGTGAAAAACGTCGTCTCCACCGACGAGTTCGGCGCCGTCGCCGAGGGCAACGTCGGCGAGTTCCTCAAATTCCTCCCCGGCGTCTCCGTCGACTACGTCGGCGGCAACGCCCGCTCCATCTCCATCAACGGCGTCCCGCCCGATAACGTCCCCGTCACCCTCGGCGGCCTCAGCATGGCCAGCTCGAGCGGCGACGGCGGTCGCGGCCGTTCGTTCAACATGGATTTCTTTTCCACCAACAATCTCTCCCGCGTCGAAATCGAATACTCCCCCACCCCCGAGTCCCCCGGCTCCGCCCTCGCCGGCACCGTGAATCTCGTCCCGCGCAGCGCCTTCGAGCGCACCAAACCGCTCTTCCACTACTCCGTCTCCGCCCTCATGCGGGACAATCACAAGAGCCTCCGCGCCACCCCCGGCCCGCGCGGGCACGCGACCCACAAGATCCGCCCGGGCGCCGATTTCAGTTACTCCGCCCCCGTCAGTAAATCTTTCGGCTACACCGTGTCGGCCGGCTCCGCCTCCCAATTCTCCCCCCAGGACACGCCCGTCGCCCTCTGGCGCGGCGCCAGCGCCACCACCAACGGCGTCGCGTTTCCCCACACCACGCCCGACCTGCCCTACCTCTCGCGCTACTCCTACGAGGACGGCGGCAAATTCACCACGCGCCTCTCCCTCGGCATCACCCTCGACTTCCGCCTCACCGAACACGACCGCCTCTCCCTCGGCTTCCACGCCGCCCGCACCACCATCGGCTACTACAACAAAGCCCTCGCGTTTCAGATCAACCAGGTCGATCCCGCCGCGTTCTCGCTCACCTCCACGCGCAGCCGCCCCGGCACCGCCGAGCTCATTCTCGCCACCGAGGGCCGCGAGCGCGTCAACCAGACCGCCATGCCCACCGTCTTCTGGTTTCACCGCGGCCCCGTCTGGAAATTCGAATCCGCCGCCACCTACTCCTCCAACGTCAATCACCACGTCGATGTCCAGGTCGGCCGCTTCTTCAACGCCACCGCCCGCCGCACCGGCCTCACGATGGCCTTCGACAACATCCAGCCCGACTACCCCGGCCGCCCCGAACGCATCACCGTCACCGACGGCACCACCGGCTCCGTGGTCGATCCCTTCAGCCTCGCCTCCTACTCCCTCGCCACCGCCAACAGCAACGAGAGCGTCATCGCCGATCTCCGCCGCAACGCCTACGTCACCGCCAGCCGCGACTTCCGCGGCCCGGTGCCGTTCTCCCTGAAGACCGGCCTCAACTGGCTCGTCTCCCAACGCGACAACACCTTCAACCAGCCCACCTACACCTTCGTCGGCGCCGACGGCCGCGCCAGCACCACCCCCGTCGGCAACGACGATTCCGCCGCGCGCTTCCTCGATCCGTCCCTCTCCCAGGAGTCCGCCCCGTTCGGCTTCCCCCTCACCCAGCGCATCGGCAACGACGGCCTGTATCAGTTCTTCCAGGCCACCCCCGCCCAGTTCACCTCCGTCCCCGCCACCACCCATATCTCCAGCGTCAACAACTCGCGCTTCGCCCGCGAACAGCTCACCGCCGCCTTCCTCCGCGGCGACCTGAGCCTCCTCCAAAACCGCCTCAAACTCGTCGCCGGCCTCCGCGCCGAACAGACCAACCTCGACGGCCAGGGCCCCCTCAACGACCCCACCCGCAACTACCAGCGCGACGCCGCCGGCAAGATTCTCCTCGGCACCAACGGCCGCCCGCTCCCCCTCACCACCGACGCCTTCGCCTCCGCCCAACTCACCCGCGTCTTCCGCGGCACCCACGCCAAAAAAGAATACCTCACCGTCTTCCCCAGCCTCAACGCCAGCTACGCCCTCCGCGAAAACCTCACCGCCCGCGCCGCCTCCTACCACTCCATCGGCCGCCCCAATTTCGACCTCTACACCGGCGGCGTCACCCTCCCCGACACCGAGTCGCCCGCCTCCCCCACCAACGTCACCACCGTCGCCAACATCGGCATCAAACCGTGGTTCGCCCGCACCTCCATGGTCCGCCTCGAATATTATTTCCCCGGCGTCGGCGTCCTCTCCGCCGGCGCCTTCCGCCGCGACTTCGAAAACTTCTTCGCCCAAAGCAACGCCGCCCCCACCCCCGAATTCCTCGCCCTCTACGGCCTCGATCCCGCCGTCTACGGCAAATACGACGTCGCCACCCAGTACAACCTCACCACCTCCACCCGCGTCGAGGGCTTCGACCTCAACTACAAGCAGGCCCTCACCTTTCTCCCCCACTGGGCCCGCGGCCTCCAGGTCTTCGGCAACCTCAGCCGCCAGCGCGTCACCGGCGCCGCCGCCGACTTCTTCTCCGGCTACCAGCCCCACGGCGCCAACTGGGGCGTCAGTCTCACCCGCGCCCGCTACAACCTCCGCGTCAATTTCAACTACCAGGGCCAGCGCCGCCAGGGCCCGGTCACCGCCACCGGCACCGACCGCATCGGCCCCGCGATCTACACCTGGCGCGACGACCGCCTCTACATCGACGTCCTCGGCGAGGTTTCCCTCCACCGCCACCTCGCGTTCTTTTTCAACCTCCGCAACGTCAACGACCAGACCGAGCGCATCGTCATCTACGGTCCCCAGACTCCCGCCAGCGCCCGCTTCCGCCAATCCACCGACTTCGGCGCCCTCTGGACCTTCGGCGTCAAAGGCTCCTTCTGACCGAGTAGGGCGGACTTCAGTCCGCTCTTCGGCTCGCAAAATCAATCCGCCACGGATTCCCCAGATTTCACGAATCCATCTTCACCACTCCTGCCTTTATCCGTTTTATCCGTGCCCTCCGTGGTTAAAAATTCCTTCCCCATGCGCCCTCTCGTCGTCCGCACCACCGCCCTCCTCGTCCTCGCGACCGCCACCGCCGCGACGCCCGCCCCCGGCGCGGCCGCGCCACCGCCCGCCCGCCCCAACGTCGTCATCATCCTCGCCGACGATATGGGCTTCTCCGACCTCGGTTGCTACGGCTCCGAAATTCCGACGCCCCACCTCGACGCCCTCGCGCAACGCGGCCTGCGCTTCACGCAATTTTACAACACCGCCCGCTGCTCCCCCACCCGGGCCGCCCTCCTCACCGGCCTCAATCCGCATCAAGCCGGCATGGGCACCCTCGCCGAAGATCCCGGCAAACAGGCCCCGGCCACCGCGGCGCTCGGCTATCGCGAAGTCCTGGGCCGCGACGCCGTCACCCTCGCCGAGGTCCTCCGCCCCGCCGGCTACCGCAGCTACCTCGCCGGCAAATGGCACCTCGGCTACCACGGCACGGAAAAATGGCCGCTCGCGCGCGGCTTCGACCGTTTCTACGGGCTCGTCTCCGGCGCGAGTTCCTTCCACACGCCCACGGCGCCCCGCGGCCTGACGCTCGACAACACCGCCCTGCCCCCGCCCGCGCAAAAGGACTACTACATCACCGACGCCTTCACGGACCACGCGATCCAGTTCCTCGGCGAGCATCCGCGCGCGCAGCCGTTCTTCCTCTACCTCGCCTTCACCGCGCCGCACTGGCCCCTGCACGCGCGCGACGAGGACATCCGGAAATTCACCGGCCGCTACCGCGGCGGTTGGGACCGGCTCCGCGAGCAGCGCTTCGCCCGCCAGCGTGAGCTCGGCATCGTGCCGGCGCACACGCAGCTCTCCCCGCGCGACGACGGGGCGCGCGCGTGGGATACACTCAAGCCCGAGGAACACGCGGAGCTCGACTATCGCATGGCCGTCTACGCCGCCCAGGTCCACCGCATGGATCACAATGTCGGCCGCCTGGTCGCGCATCTGCGCGAGCGCGGGCAGCTCGACAACACGCTCATCCTTTTCCTCTCCGACAACGGCGGCTGCGCCGAGCCCTACACCGATCTCGGTGGCGGCGCGTTCTCGGCCGTGAACCAACCCGCCGCCGCGGGCTCGGGCGGGCGCGCCGCGGGCACCGGCGGCTCCTCCTACGGCACCGGCTGGGCCAACGCCTCCAACACACCCTTTCGCCGCTACAAGTCCCGCCTGCACGAAGGCGGCATCGCGACGCCCCTCATCGCCCACTGGCCGGCCGGCCTGAAAACCAAACCCGGCGCGCTCACGGCCTCGGTCGGCTACCTCAGCGATTTCATGCCCACCGTCCTCGAGGTCACCGGCGCGACCTACCCGCGCGCATTCGCCGGCCAGCCCATCCAACCCTTCGTCGGCCGCAGTCTCGCGCCCCTGTTCCGCGGCACCGAGCTCCCCGCCGACCGCTGGCTCTATTGGGAGCAATACGACAACAAAGCCGTCCGCCACGGCGCCTGGAAAGCCGTCCAACCCGCCGAGAAAAATTCTCCCTGGGAGCTCTACGACCTCGCCACCGATCCCACCGAACTCCGCGATCAAGCCGCCGCCCAACCCGCCCGTCTCCACGAACTCACGACGTCCTGGACCACCTGGGCCCACACCCACCGCGTCCTCCCCAAGACCGTCAAGTAGGGCCGGGTCTCCGACCCGCCCTCCCTGCCGCCCTCGCCACGCCCCAAGCCATCCCACCGCGAACCCACGCCCCGCTCCCGCCTTTATCCGTTCCCTCCGCGCACTCCGTCGTCAACATCCCCTTCCTCATGCGCCCTCGCCGTCTCGCCCTCCCCCCCCTTTCCCTCGCGCTCTCCCTCCTCGCCCTCGCCGCCGCCACCCCGCGCCCGCACGCCGCCGCCCCCGCCCCCGCGCACACCCCGCCGCGCCCCAACATCCTCCTCCTTCTCGTCGACGACCTGAAGCCCACGCTCGGCGCCTATGGCGACCGCACCGCCATCACGCCGAATCTCGACCGCCTCGTCGGCCGCGGCCTGCGCTTCGACGCCGCGTATTGCAACCAGGCCGTCTGCGCCTCCTCGCGTTTCACCCTCCTCCTCGGCGCCCGCTCCACCACCACCGGGCTCTACCAATTCGGCCGCAACTTCCGCGACACCTACCCCGACGCCGTCACCCTCCCGCAGTTCTTCATGCGCCACGGCTACCGCACCGAGTCGATGGGCAAAGTCTTTCACGTCGGCCACGGCACCTACGACGATCCCGCCTCCTGGAGCCTGCCCGTGCACAAAGATCTCGTCATCGAGTACGCCGATCCCGCCAGCACCCGCGAGGGCTCGCCCACCAACGAGCAGGCCCTCTTCACCAATCTCCGCCGCACGCCCGGCTCCGGCCCGCTCCCGCGCGGCGCCGCCTGGGAATCGCCCGACGTCCCCGACGAGGCCTACGCCGATGCCCGCGTCGCCACCCACGCCATCTCGCGCCTGCGCGCCGCCCGCGAAAAACCCGCCGAGCCCTTCTTCCTCGCCGTGGGCTTCGTGCGCCCGCACCTCCCGTTCTCCGTACCGAAAAAATACTGGGACCTCTACGATCCCGCCCAGCTCCCGATGCCCGCGCGCGAGACCGCCCCGGACGGCGCCGTGCCGATGGCCCTGAAACGCGGCGGCGAAATCGACGCGTTTTTCCCCGTGCCCAAACCACCCGTGCACCCCTACCCCGACGACCTCAAGCGCCAGCTCATCCACGGGTACTACGCGAGCATGAGCTATGCCGACGTGCAGATCGGCCGCGTCATGGCCGCGCTCGACGAATTGAAACTCGCCGACAACACCATCGTCGTCCTCTGGGGCGACCATGGCTGGCACCTCGGTGACCTCGGCATCTGGACCAAGCACACCAATTTCGAGCAGGCCAACCGCATCCCGCTCGTCGTGATCGCGCCCGGCGTCACCCGCCCCGGCACCTCCACCGGCCAGCTCGCCGAGACCGTCGATCTCTACCCCACGCTCGCCGAACTCGCCGGCCTGCCCCAACCCGCCGGCCCGCTGCCCGTCGACGGCACCAGCCTCGTGCCCGTCCTGAAAAATCCCGCCGCCCGCGTCCGCGATCACGCCTACCACTGCTTCCCCCGCGGCGAGCTCGGCCGCGCGATCCGCACCGAGCGCTACCGCCTCGTCGAGTGGAAGAAACCCGGGGCCCCCGCCGACACCGCGCAACTCGAACTCTACGACTACGCCACCGCCACCGTCGAATCGCGCAACATCGCCGCCGAGCAACCCGCCGTCGTCGCCCAACTCCGCGCCATCCTCGCCCGCCACCCCGAAGCCCGCCCCGCGCTCCGTCAACCGTAGCGCGGTGCTTCCGCCCGCGCTTCCCTGCTTCCCGTAGCCGCGAGCGCCAGCGAGTGGACCATCCGCGTCCCCGCTCCCGCTCCGTCCCCCCCGCCTACTTCCGCCGCCCCCGCTCGCGATACTCCGTCGGCGTCATGCCCGTGCAGCGCACAAACGCCCGCGAGAAGACCACCGCACTGTGATAGCCCACCTGCGGGGCGATCGCATCGAGTTTGTCATTCGTCTCGGCCAACAACTCCTGCGCCCGATGCACCCGCATATACGCGACGTGCTCCATCGGCGTGCGCCCGAGTTCGCTCCGGCACAGTCGCCGCAAATGCTCCGCACTCACCGCACACGCCTCCGCGAGCGTCGGCAGTTTCCAATCCGCCGCCAGCGCTCCCGCCACTTTTTCCCACAGCCCGCCCATCCGGGAATCGCCGCGCCAGGGCCGCGCCAACCGCCGCACCTGCCCGTGCACCAAACTCACCCAGTGACTCGTCAGCGCCGCATCACGCTCGCCCGCCCACTCCGCGCGGAGCCCCTCCAGCACGCGCCCCAACTCCTCCGCCCCCGTCTTCAACCGCAGCGGCGAATCCGCGCCCACGAGCGGCCCCTTGCCCACCGGCTCCTCGTAACGCACCCACGCAAACGTCCACGCCCTTCCCGGCACCGCGTGAAACGCATTGAGCACCCGCGGCGGCGCGAGCCACACCGCCCCCGCGCCCACGCGTTGCCACCGTCCTTCCAGCCACACGCGCCCTTCGCCCCCGAGCGTCGCGAGCACGAAACTCCCCGACGGCGCCAGCCGCACCCGCCGATACGGCACCGCCACCGTGTCGATCCCCAGCCACGCGATCCGGTTGACGGCGAGTTCCGAACACTGGTTCGCGTCCAGCGACCACCGTCGCGTGCGCGCCCCGTCAATGGTCGTTTCTTCCCAAACCGGATTCATCGCCTCCACCCAAACCATTTTCCCAAAGATTACACGGCCGAACCCCACGCTCATTTCACAGCCCCCGGTTTTATCCGCGCCATCCGCGTAATCCGTGGTTAAAAATTTCCGACGCTCCGTCCACGCCATGTGGAAATTCATCACCCAAATGTGTGAACTCCACCCTTCCACCTGCGCCATTAGACATTAGTCATGGGTCATTCGCCTCCCTTGGTCCTTGAACCTTGGTCCTTTCCCTCTCCCTTTCCCCTGCCCTTTCACGCTCCCTTTCCCCTTCATCCCCACTCTCACCCATCATGCCCAACCCTTGGACCGGAAAAGGAAACCCTTACACGCGCGAGGAAGTGCGCGCCCGCCTCAGCGCCACCCTCGCCAAGGGTGACGCCATCATCGCCGCCGGTGCCGGCACCGGCATCAGCGCCAAATTCATCGAGAAGGGCGGCGCCGATCTCATCATCATCTACAACAGCGGCCGCTTCCGGATGATGGGCCACGGCTCCACCGCCGGCATGATGGCCTACGGCGACGCCAACGCCATCGCCATGGAGATCGGCGAATACGAGGTGCTCCCCGTCGTCGAGGAATGCCCCGTCATCTGCGGCGTCCACGCCACCGACCCCCGCCGCCGCATGTGGCACTGGCTCGGCCAGGTCAAAGAAATGGGCTTCTCCGGCGTCAACAATTTCCCCACCCACACCATCGTCGACGGCCACTTCCGCGGCGTCCTCGAAGAGACCGGCATGTCCGTAAAGAAGGAATACGAGATGATCGCCCTCGCCCGCCGCATGGACCTCTTCTCCGTCGTCTACGTCGGCTCGCCCGAGGAAGCCATCGAGATGGCCAAGGCCGGCGCCGACGCCATCATCGCCCACGTCGGCACCACCGTCGGCGGCAGTATCGGCGTCAAAAACGCCCTCGTCAGCTGGGACCACACCATCAAGACCACGCAGGCCATCATCGACGCCGCCTCCACCATCCGCAAAGACATCTTCTTCCTCTGCCATGGCGGCCCCATCAACACCCCCGAAGACGCCGCCCGCGTCATCGGCGCCACCACCTGCGACGGCTTCGTCGGCGCCAGCAGCCTCGAACGCATGGGCGTCGAAGAATCCCTCACCAACCTCACCCGCAAATTCAAATCCCTGAAACGCACCCCGAAAAAGTAGGGCGCGGTCTCCGACCCGCCCTCTCATCCCCCAGCGCACTTCTGCTGACTTCAATCCGAGTCACAGAGTTCACCGAGGCCCAAACCGAGTTCACGGAGTAATTCTTCCCAGCCTTCCTCGTTTCTCCCTGACCTCTGTGTCTCCTCCGTGACCTCTGTGTCGAAGAAATGAACCACCCCATGTCATCCCCCGCCGCCCGCCGCTTCGTCCAAATCGCCGACGCCCTCCGCGAACCCAACGCGTGGACCAACAACGAATGGCTCTGCCGCCCCGACCTCGTCGCCGCCGAGAAACTCCTCCTCGTGCGCGCCAACATGGACCCGCTGCACTGCCACCCGTTTCACTACCACCCGCACCGCGAGGAGATCATCTACGTGCTCTACGGCCGCGCCGAACAGTGGGTGGGCCACGAATATCGCATCCTCAGCGCCGGCGAAATGGCCCACATCCCCGCCGGCACCGTTCACGCCACCTACAACCCCCGCGCCGAGCCCCTCGTCTTCCTCGCCATGCTCTCCCCGGCAAAACTCCCCGACGACCTCGCCATCGTCCCCGACCCCTTCGACGTCTCCACCCAAGAACCCTGGGCCAGCCTCCGCGACCATCTCACGCCCTGCCGCACCCGCAGCTAGATCCAAGATCCTTGAACCGCTAATTTTCGCTCATCCGCGCTAATCCCAAACCCGCTCGCCTCTTCTTCACCGCTTCCACCCGCCTTGATTCGCCGATCCGGCGAATCTTCCGTGATCGAAAAATGAGCGAAGATGAGCGGTTAAAAAAACTCCCCATGAAACGCCTCCCCTCTCTCGTCGTCCTCCTCACGCTCGCCGTCGCTTCCGCGCTCTCCTCCGCGCTCTCCGCCGCCGAGCCCCTCCGCGTCTTCATCCGCTCCGGCCCCAAATCCCACGGCCCCGGCGCCCACGACCACCCGCGCTTCCTCGCCGAATGGGTCCCGCTCCTCAATGCCCGCGGCGCCGTCGCCTCCGGCGGCAACACCTTCCCCTCCGCCGACCAACTCGCCGCCACCGACGTCCTCGTCCTCCACGCCCAGGAAGCCGGCAACATTGCCGCACCGGACCGCGCCAACTTAAACACCTACCTCGCCCGCGGCGGCGGCCTCGTCGTCATCCACGCCGCCGCCGTCGCGAAAGACACCGATTGGTATAAAACCATCGTCGGCGGCTCTTGGCGCCAGGGCACCACCAAGTTCCTCGAGGCCCCGATGCACCTCTACTTCATCGACCGCGAGCACCCCATCACCCGCCACGCCTCCAACTGGCAGATGAACGACGAGATCTACTACGACATGGATCTCTTGCCCGACGCCCACGTCCTCGCCACCGCCTACACGCCCAAAGCCATCGACACCGGCGGCCGCGGCAACCGCGAAGCCCAGGCCCGCGCCGCCGAAGCCGTCGCGAAAAACAAAGCCGTCAATATCTACGACCACCAGCCCCAGCTCTGGACCTACGAGCGCACCCTTCCCACCGCCACCAAACCCTACCGCGCCTTCGTCTCTATCCCCGGCCATCTCTACCTCAACTTCGACCGCCCCAACTACCGCGCCCTTCTCCTCCGCGGCATCGCCTGGGCCGGCCACCGCGCCAACGCCGACGAACTCTGCCGCGCCGACGAACTCGGCGACGCCCTCCGTTATCCCGAGGGCGGCCCCACGGCGCCCGCCAAAGCCGCCGCCAAAATCCAGGTCCACCCCGAGTTCAACCTCTCCCTCGTCGCCTCCGAGCCGCTCATCAACAAGGTCATGAACATCGACTGGGATGAAAAAGGCCGCCTCTGGGTCTGCGAAACCCCCGAGTATCCCAACGGCCGCCGCAAGCCCAACACCCCCGCCAATTCCGCCCTCCCGCGCTGGAAAGACTCCGGCTCCCACAAACCGTTCGTCGCCGACCGCGACCCCGAAGATTCCATCTCCATCCTCACCGACACCAACGGCGACGGCCTCATGGATAAAAAACAGGTCTTCGCCGACAAACTCGAACTCGTCACCAGTTTCGTCCTCTACAAAAACGGCGTCATCGCCGCCACCTCGCCCGACATCTGGTATCTCGAAGACACCAACGCCGACGGCGTCGCCGACAAACGCACCAAGCTCTACACCGGTCTCGGCATCAATGACACCCACGCCGTCATCAACAATCTCCGCTGGGGCCACGACGGCTGGGTCTACGCCTCCCACGGCTACAGCCGCGGCGACGTGACGTCCGGCGACGGTGCGAAGAAATTCGGCCCCGACGGCTCCGGCGTCGTCCGCTTCAAACCCGATGGCTCCGCCTTCGAACAATACGCCTCCCGCAACGGCAACACCTGGGGCCTCGACATCACCTGGGACGGCCAGGTCTTCTGGACCCAGCCCACCAGCGGCACCGTGTTTTTCCACACCGTCCTCCCCGAGAGCGTCCTCGCCAAAGGCAAACTCCCCGGCACCACCTCGTGGAAGGGCCTGATCACGAACCAGCGCTCCTTCCCCGCGATGGAGTGGCCCGAGCAGGCCTACGTGCAGATCGACCAGGTCGGCCGCTTCACCGCCGCCGCCGGTTGCGCCGTCTACGAGGGCGGCGCCTGGCCCGCCAAGTGGAACTACAGCTACTTCACCACCGAACCCACCCTCAACATCGTCCACCACCAGTTCGTCCGCCGCGACGGCGTCAGCTACTCCGTCGAAAAGGAAAAAGGCCGCGAGGAAACCGAGTTCATCCGCAGCACCGATCTCTGGTTCCGCCCCATCGAAAACCGCGTCGGCCCCGACGGCGCCCTCTACGTCGTCGATTTCTACAACCAGGCCGTCATCCACAACGACACCCGCGGCCCCGTCCACAGCCAGACCAACGCCGCCGTCCGCCCCGACCGCGACCATTACTTCTCCCGCATCTGGAAAGTGCAGCACAAGGAGGCGAAGGTCCTCCCCGCCGTCGCCCTCGACCGCAAAAATCTCCCCGGCCTCCTCAGCGCCATCCAGACCAGCCCCAACGCCCACGTGAAAAAACTCGCGCTCCGGCTCGCACAGGAAAATCACGCCGGCGCCGCGCCCCTCACCTCGCTCTCGCCCACAATGGGCAGCGCCGCCCTCGCCCGCTACGAATCCGCCCGCACCGCCACCACGCCCGCCCAACGCGCCGCCGTCCTCGCCGACTTCGCCGCCGCCACCGATGACTGGACCAAGTCCGCCCTCATCGCCGCCGCCAGCGACCACGCCGCCGACTTCCTCATCGATGCTCTGGCTCAACGGAGCGGCGGTTTCCCACCGGCGACCCTCGCCCCCTTCGTCACCGCCCTCGCCGCCTCCGTCCCGTCGGCCGACCTCGCCCGCCTCACCGCCGCCGCCGCCGCCTCGCCGACACCGCTCGCCGCGGCCCTCCTCCGCGGCCTCGCCGCTTCTTCCGTCGCGGCGAGCGCCAGCGAGCCGACCCTCGCGGCCGCCCTCAAAACCCTCCTCGCCGCCCCCGCCACCACCGCCGCCGCCCTCGGCGTCGCCGCCAAATGGGATACCACCGGCGCCCTCACCGAACCCATCGCCACCGCCGCCCGCCGCGTCCTTGCCGACCTCGCCGCTCCGGCCACCCCCGCCACCCTCCGTGCCGACATCGCCACCGCCCTCGTCGCGCTCCCGGACCACCGCTCCGCCGCCCTCGCGAAAATCGCCGCCCTCCTCAGCGACCCGGCCACGCCCGCCGCCGTCACCGCGCCCCTCATCGCCACCGTCGGCGAACTCGCCGGCCGCGAAGCCGTCGACGTCCTCATCAACGCCTTCGTCCAAACGAAATCCGCCCCGGTCTTCGAACAGATCCTGAAGCGCCAGGAGTCCGCCCTCGCCCTCGTCGCCGCGATCGCCGCCAACCGCGTCAGCCCCTCCGCCCTCGGGCCTGCCAACATCGCGCGCCTCCGCCAACACCCCACCACCAAAGTCGCCCGCGAAGCCCTCGTCGTCCTCGGCGCCACCCACACGTCCACGAAAGCCAAGGACGATCTCATCGCCCAGCTGCTCCCCGAAGTCCAAAAGCCCGGCGATCTCGCCAACGGTCGCACCCTCTACGCCGCCGCCTGCGCCATCTGCCACAAACTCGGCGACGTCGGCTTCCGCGACGTCGGCCCGCCCCTCGCCGGCATCGGCGCCCACGCCCCCGCCGATTTGCTCACGGCCATCGTCGACCCGAACCGCCAGGTGGAGCCCAATTTCTGGCAGTGGAACATCACCACGAAAAAAGGGGAGACCTTCTCCGGCGTGATCGTTTCCGAAACCACCGCCGCCCTCATCATTCGCAACCAGGGCGGCGACACCGAAGTCAAAACCGCCGACATCGCCACCCGCGAAAACACCCGCCGCTCCCTCATGCCCGAGGGCTTCGACGGCCTCGGCGCCGCCGGCCTCCGCGACATCATCGCCTACCTCGCCGCCAACTCGAAACCCGCCACGCCATCCGTGACCACCACCGCTCCCGCCGCCCCCGTCGACCTCACCCCGAAAGCCGGCGGCCGCGGCGATGCGATGCTCCCGGAAACCACCCCCGTCGTCTGGGAACCCGGCAAGACCCGCGTCCTCCTCATCGGCGGTGGCAGCTCCCATAAATTCGGCGAGTTCTTCGGCCAAGCCGACCGCGCCACCCTCCGCGCCGCCGGCTACACGGTGAACTACACCGAAGACCGCGACCAGGCCGCCGCCGAACTCGCCGGCGCCGACGTCGCCGTGATCAGCGTGAACCGGAAATTCTTCGACACCCCCGCCTACCGCAAAGCCCTCTTCGCCTTCGCCGCCGCCGGCAAAGGCATCGTGATGCACCACCCCGGCACCTGGTATGGCTTCGCCGATTGGCCCGAACTCAACGCCCAGATCGTCGGCGGCGGCGCCCGCGGCCACGACAAGATCGCCAAATATTCCGTCAACGCCCTGCAGCCCGCGCACCCGATCATGAAAAACGTGCCCGCGAGTTTCGAAGTCGAAGACGAACTCTACTACATCAACGCCGAGCCCGAAAAAATCCCGCCCGGCACCTCCCCCATCGACGTCCTCGCCGAAACCTCGCCCTCCGTAAAATTCAAGAAACCGCACCCCGTCGTCTGGACGACCAAGCACCCCACCGCCCGCATCGTCGGCCTGACCATCGGCCACGACGGCCGCGTCCACGACCTCGCCCCCTTCAAAACCCTCCTCACGAACGCCGTGAAATGGGCCTCCGGTAAGTAGCGCGGTGCTTCAGCCCGCGCTTTCAAAACTCAAATTCCACCACCGACCCCACGGATTCCCCGGATCAAACCTCCGCATCGCGCGGGCTTCATCCGTGCCATCCGTAAAATCCGTGGTCAAAAAACTCCGCCCCTCTCCGCCCCCGCGCGCCTCTCGCCCGGATATTTCACACGCACGTTCACCAAATTCTTGGCACAGAGGGCACGGAGCCCAGCCCACAAGGACACAGAGCGGACAGGGTGTTTGAATCCGTGTCCTCGGTTTGGACCTCTGTGCGCTCTGTGAAAAAGGAATTTCTTGAGGAGAGTGTGATTGATGCGGGCTAGGCGCCTTTAGACGCCCCATCGCCCTCCGTTTTTTGCGCTTCTTGGGGCCATCGCTCCGCCTCCCTTCTCCTCCGTGATTTCCGCGTCGAAAAACTAACCGCCCTCCGCCGCCCGCCGCCATGCCCACCATCGCCGTCCTCGGCACCCTCGACAGCAAAGGCCCCGAACACGCCTTCATCGCCGACGCCCTCCGCCGCGCCGGCCACACCCCGCTCCTCATCGACGTCGGCTCCCTCGACGCCCCCTCGATCACGCCCGACATTCCGCGCGCCGAAGTCCTCGCCGCGCTCACCGCCGCCGAGCCTTCCTCCGCCCCCGACACCGCCGCCATTTTCGCCCGCCGCGACCGCGGCGAATGCGTCACCCTCATGGCCCGCGCCGCCGCCGCCTGCGTCACCGCGCTCCACGCTGCCGGCCGCATCGACGGCCTCATTTCCCTCGGCGGCGGCGGCGGCACCGCCATCGCCACGGCCGCCATGCGCGCCCTTCCCATTGGTTTCCCCAAACTGATGGTCTCGACCCTCGCGAGCGGCCAGGTCGCACCCTACGTCGGCACGAGCGACCTCACGATGATGCCCGCCATCGTCGACGTCTCCGGCCTCAACCGCGTCTCCCGCGCCATCTTCACCAACGCCGCCGGCGCCATCGCCGGCATGGTCACCGCCCGACTCGCCGCGTCCTCGGCATCCGCCGCCGCGCCCGACAAACCCCTCATCGTTGCCAGCATGTTCGGCAACACCACCGCGTGCGTGACCGAAGCCAAAAAGATCCTCGAAGCCGCCGGCTACGAAGTCCTCGTCTTCGCCGCCACCGGCAACGGCGGCCGTGCCATGGAAGCCCTCATCGCCAGCGGCCTCGTCGCCGGCGTGCTCGACCTCACGACCACCGAGTGGGCCGACGAACTCGTCGGCGGCGTCCTCACCGCCGGCCCCGAACGCCTCGACGCCACCGCCAAGGCCAAGATCCCCGCGATCATCGCCCCCGGCTGCCTCGACATGGTCAACTTCGGCGAACCCGCCTCCGTCCCCGCCAAATTCGCCGGCCGCCTCTTCTACCAGCACAACCCGCAGGTGACCCTCATGCGCACGACGCCCGCCGAGTGCGCCGAACTCGGCCGCATCCTCGCCGAGAAAATCAACCGCTACACCGCCCCCGTCACCGTCCTGCTCCCGCTCCGCGCCATCAGCGTGATCAGCGCCCCCGGCCACCCCTTCCACTCCCCGGCCGCCGACACCGCCCTCTTCACGTCCCTCCGCCACCACCTCCGCCCCGACATTCCCGTCGTCACGCACGACGGAGAAATCAACGACCCCGCCTTCGCCCGCGCCTGCGCGGAGTCGCTCCTCGCTCACCTCGCCGGAGCGCACGCCTCGGGTGCGCGGTGAGCGCTGCGGGCCAGGGCGCGCGGCGCGGAAATTTCAGAAACGCATCCGCACCGCTGCCGTCGCGCTGCGCGGTTCGCTCAAGGCGCTGAAACTCGCGTAGTAGTCGGCGTTCGTGAGGTTTTGGAGCGCGAGGCTGAACGTCGTGCTTCGGCCGAAAATTTTCCGCGCGTAGGTGACGTTGGTGTCGGCCTTGGTGTAGGCAGGCGAGCGGAACGCCGGGAGGTTCGGCAGGTTGCCGTTGCCCCGGCGTTCGCCGACGTAGATTACGCCGAGCCCGGCCCCGAGGCCCTTGAGCGGACCGGATTAAAACGAGGAGCGATTCCACACGTTCGCCTGGTGGCGCGCGACGTTGGGCGGCGTGAGACCCACGTTCGCCGGGCGGGTGGGGTCTTTGATGGTTTTCACGTCGACGTTGGCGTAACTGAGTACGACCTGCCATAGGCGCAGCGGGCGGGCGTTGAGCGTGAATTCGATCCCGCGCGAGCGGTCGAGGCCGGAGGCGATGTTGAAGCCGGGGTGGTCGGGATCGGGTTGGAGGACGTTGGCGCGTTCGATCGCAAACGCGACGAGCGTGCCGGCGAGCCGACCCTCGATGAGATCAAACTTCGGGCCAAGGTCCCAGCCTTTGCCCGTGACCGGCGCGAAGAGCCGGCCCGTAAAGTCCGTCGCGGTCTGGGGCGAAAACGATTCCGCGTAGCTCGCGAAGAAGGTCATCCGCGGCGCGAGGCGATACGAGGCTCCGTAGCTGCCGACCTCCGCACTCTGGCTGGAACTGGCGGCGGTGCGGGCGAGGCGGTTTTCGCTGTTCTGGAAAAAATGACCGTAGCGGTAACCTTGCATCAGCAGCAACCGGGTCTGCAGCCCCTGCACGAGGTTGCTGAACGTGTAGCCCCGCGCGCCGGAATCGAGCGTGGTGTCGGCGAAACGCGTGGTGTGGGCCGACCACGGTCCGAGCGCGTGATCGGCACGGCTGGCGGAGTCGACGTTGATATTCGCGGGATTCACGGGCTGGCGAAATTGCTGGCTGCGCGAATCGACGACCCCGGGGTATTCGAAGCCGAGGAAGATCTTGTGCGTGATCCCGCCGTAAGCGAGGTCGCCGAGGAGGCTGGTCTGCGCGAGGTAGTTGTCGTTGCCGGTCATCTGCACCGTGGGGATCCGCGCGACGGTGCGGGCGCGCGTGGCGGCGTTGACGACGCGGGCCTGCGAGCCGGCCATCATATTGCGGCCCTGCCGCTGGCTGCGGAAGTAGCCGCCGGCGCGGACCACCCAGCGCGGGGTGAGCTGGTGCGTCAGCTCGAGGGCCGTCTGCGACTGGATGATGGCGGAGGTGGATTCGGGGCCGGCGCGGTTGATGCCGCGCGGGATATCCTTCCCGTAGACACCCGTCGTCGAGGTGAAATAGATCGGAGGAATCGCCTGCGTGCCGCGCGTCGTCTGCCACTGAAAATCGAAACCGAGGCGCGTCCGCGCCGTGGGTGCGTATTGGATATTACCGCCGTAGCCTTTGCGCTCGCGGCCGGCGAAGGCGTAGGCGGTCCCGTAATCTTCATAGGCCGCGCCGACGAGGACACGCAGCTTCTTACCGTCGTCGAGGGGGGTGGAGTAGAGCAGCTCCGCGCGGCGGCTGTCGTGCGCGCCGGAGCGCAGGCGCAGATGGCTGCCGGGATTCGCACCGGGGCGGCGGGTGATCCGGTTGATCGTGCCGCCCGGCTCAATCGTGCCGGAGAAGGTGGACGACGGACCCTTGATGATCTCGACGCGGTCGATGAAGAGCGTGTCGGCCACGCCGCAGGAGCGGTAGCCGTTGCGGTAGGTCGTGAACGACTGGAAGCCGCGGTTGTAGAAGTTATTTCCGGTCACGTCATCGGGCGTCGCCGTGCCGTTGTCGGCCAGGCTGCCGCTGTATTTCAGCGCCTCACCGATTTCCTTCGCGCCGATATCCTCGATGAATTCCGCCGTGATGACCTCGCTCGGGCGCGGGAGATCGAGCCGCGCGGTGTTGAAACTCGGGCCGGAGATGGCGTTGGCGGCCTTGTAGCCGTCGTCGCCGTGGGCACTCACCTCGAAGGCGGAGAGCCTGACGGGCTCGGGGCGCGGCGAGGTGGCCGCGGAGGCGGGGTGCTTTGGGCGAAGAGGGCGACGGATGCGGCACAGCCCACGGCGAGGGCGACGGGGCGACAGACGGCTCGCCCTCGGGCACGGTTCTCAAGGCGAGGCCTGGGGCGGGCGTGGATTCAGGGCGTCAGATCGAGGATTTGTCCGGCTTGCAGCAGGAGCTCGCGGAGCTGCGGGTAGGGCACGTCCTGCACCGCGCGCTCGCCGGTGATCGCGAGTGCGGCGGCGGCGCCGGCCGCCTGACCAAGCACCATGTAGACCGGCTCCATGCGGATCGAAGTGTAGGCGACGTGCGTGGCGGAGAGGCAGACGGGAACGAGGAGGTTGCTGCACTCGGTCGGCTGCGGCACCAACGCGAAATAGCTGATCGGATAAGGGCGGATCGACTGGGTGACCATGAGCGAGCCCTCGTTGCGGACCCGGCCCTGCTCGTCCAGCACGCGTGACACGACGTGAGAATCGAGGGCGTAGGAGCCGATGCCGACGGAGTGGCCCGCGTCGACCCGCTCGGCGCGGCGGAGATTTTCCTCCTTCATGACAAAAGCCCCCCGCAGGCGCCGGGCCTCCCGGATATAGAGCTGGTGCGGAAAATTTCCGTTGTCGGTAAACTCGTCCTTGGGCCACCCCCACGGCTTCATCTCCTCGCGAATGGGCGCGGGGACGCGTTCGTCGTTGGCCAGCGTCCAGAGCATGCCGACCGCAAAGTCGCGGTGCATTTGATCCAACCGCTCGCGCTCCCGGTGGCTGGCAGTCTGGTAGTCGCGATTCGCGCCGATGAAGTTCACCTGGTTGGTGTCGGTTTTCCGATTGGGCATCGGCGTGAGCGAGATGATTTTTTGGAGCGGCGTCTCGGGCGCCAGTTGCAGCTGGCGCACGAGCGCCTCGTGCCAGAGCGGATTGAAGTGGGCCGGCTTCACGATCGGCAGACGATTCGCGGGGTCGTTGGTGAGCGTCAGGCGATAGCAATAAGCCATGGTGCGGGTATCTTGTTCTCCGGGACGGCCCCAGAGGGCGCGATCGATGTAGGGGAGCAGCCCCGAGGTGGGATCGCCGGGCCGGATCCACGGGTCGATGGAACGCTCGCCCGCCCCGACCACTCCGGCGAGGCGGATGCCGTTCAACGTCTCGCCGAAATCGCGGTTGCCCTCCCGGCCGACCAGGTGGCTCACCCCGGCGCGCGCCATGAGGTCGCCCTCATAGGAGGCGTCGATGAACATGCGCCCGGGGTAGCGTGCGCCATTCTCCGTGCGCAGGGCGACGATGCGGCCCTGCGCCAGCTCGACGGCGGACGGCGTCTCCGCGAGCCGTTGTTGGCGCACGACTTCGACGCCGGCCTGGCGCAGCATCGCCGCGAGAATTTTTTCCGCCACATGGGATTCGTAGACCCATTGCATGCGCAGCGCGTCGTTCTTGCCGGTGTAGGTGCGTTTTTTGGAAAGCTCGAAAAACTCGTCTCGGGTCTGATTGCGCCAGGCCGCGGGCGGCAGATAGTGCTCGTAGATCTTCTGGTAGAACTCGCGGGCGATGCCGCCGATCACCGGGCTGCGGTTCATGTCGGTCGCGGTCAGGCCGGCGGTGGCGACTCCCCCGAGGTGGGCGGTGGGCGCCAGGAGCACGACCGCTTGTTTCAGGCGCGCCGCTTGAATCGCCGCACTGATGCCGGCGAGGGTGTCGCCGTAGACCACGACATCATGGGCCGCGGCGGCCCGGGAGAGCACGAGCGACAAGAACACGAGGAGACGGAGCGACTTTGGCATGGGCAGGGTGGAGCTACGGGGTTTTTGCGACGCGCACGGTCAGCTGCGGTTGGGTTTTGAGCACGAGCGTGGGACGGCCGGCGAATTGCCGGCCGAATTCGTTGGGCACCGCGGCACGCTGGGCGGCGCTCAGCCGGATGACGGCAAAGTCGGCGGCCGTGGTAAACAGACAGCGGGCGGTCAAACGGTGCCACTGGCCGGGCGCCGCATCGCCGCTCGCGAGGTGGGCGCGACCGGCGCTGAGCACCTCCTCCGCGGCGGCCGGCCAATTTGCGTGCAGCTGGGTGGGATCGCCGGCGAACAGCATGATCGCGCAGCCGAAGCGGAGGGAAGCGCGGGCGCCTTCCCTCGCATCGAGAAACTCGGCCGAGAACTCCAGAGTCGCTTCCTGATCGGGCCTGAGCTGCGCGTGGAGGGGCCGCAGATCGACGAGTTGAAAGACATCGCACGCCATCGCGGGCAGCCCGAGCGGACCTTCGCCCTCGGCTTTGATAAAGCGTAAGACCGGCGTGTCGGCCCCGGCGGGCAGATCGGGGCGGATCACAAATTCGGATTCATCCCCCGCCCAGATGCCGTGGCGCGTCGGGAAACCCGCGAGCACGCGCCCGCTTTGGCCCGCAAACTCCGGCGCGGCGAGCTGAACGGTGCGCGCCTGCGCGTGGAGCGCAGGTGGGTGGGCCAGCGACCACACGGAGGCGCTCGCGATCCCCACACCCACGCCGCAGGCGGTCGCGATCAACCCGAGCCGACCGTGCCGCCGCAGCCAGCCGAGGAAATTTTCCGCCCCGGCGGAGTTGGCGCCGGGGTAGGAGCTCAGCTCGCTCGCCTTCGCCACGGCCACGCCGTTCGCGGCGCCATGCAACAAGCCGTGCAACTCCGCTTCGAGGCGGAAGGTGTGGCGCGCGGCCTCGTCCGAACGCAGGAGCGCGCTGAGTTCGGTCGCTTCGCCCGGGGTCAGACGGTTTTCCCGCCAGGCCTCTGTGAGGTGGCTGAGGCGTGCGGCGCTCATGGGATCTCGCCCAGCGCCAACCGCCGATCCAGGCACTCGCGCAAAGCCTGGCGCGCCCGCGAAAGCGCGACCCGCACGGCGTTGACGCTCCAGCCGACGGTCTCCGCAATTTTTTCGGGCATTTGTCCGTGGTGATAGCGCAGCATCACGAGTTGGTGGCTGCGCGGTGCCAGTTTGGCCATACACGCCTGCAGCACCGTGAGGCGGCGTTGAAAGGCCGCCTCATCCAAGCTGGGCGCAGGATGCAGCAGCTCGACCACGTCGTCATCCAGCCGGGCCACGCGGCGCGACCGCGTCCGCTGAAAGTGCAGGGTGTGATAACGGGCGATCGTGCAGGCCCACGCCATGAACTGGGTGCCCGGGGTCCACGCGTGCGCTTTGCGGGTGAGCGTCAGAAAAACCTCCTGCACGATGTCCTGGGCATCGGCAAAACCCGGTTCCATCGCCAGGACATAGGCGAGGATCGCCGGGTGATGCCGGACATAGAGCGTTTGCACCTGCAGCGTGTGCTCCTCGGGAGATGGGGAGGGTGAACTCATCCGAGAAGGATTGCCGGGCAACGGCTGAAATTAGCAAAGAAAATGGGGCCTTCGCGGTTTTCAGGGGGTCGAGGGCGCTTGGCCGGAGCCCCGCAGGGGTGGGATGCGAAAACCCGAGCAACGCCCCGGGCATCGGGTGAAAAAGAATTCATCGCTCTGCCGGAGCCACCCAAGCGCCCCTCGCCGTCGGGCGCGAAACCCCCGCGGCGGCCGCGAAAACCATCACGCGCCTTCCCGCGCTCTGCATCGGCCGCGATTCGCGACGGGCATCAGGCAAGCATCGAGGGGATCCACCCCGCTGTTGCCGAAATCGCCGTCGCCTGGGTTCCGGAACCCGTGCCAATCGTCGCGGCGGCGGGGCCGCGTCCATGGCGCAAGGGCCGCCGGGCCGCAGGAGCGGCCAAGAGGGATCGTCGAGCTCGGTTGGGCGGCAGGGCGCCGAGCGGCCGACGCTCTCCCGCCGCTCAAACCAGGCTGGGTCTTCGCGACCTCGCCTTGTGCCGCGAGGCGCACGGGGGCGACACCCCAGCGGGCGACGAGCCAGGCACCGCGCAACGTCAGCCGATTCCAGACCGTTTGAGCGGACGAAACGATGCACGGCCGGTCAGCGCGGGAATTCGCCCCACCCGGGTGGCGGCTGGAACCCGGGCATCGGCTCGGCGCCGACGAGCGGCTCGGCGCTGCGGGCGCAGGCGGCATGACGGGCGGTGAGTTCGCGGACGATCTCCGGGTGGGCGGCGGCGAGGTTCTTCGATTCGGAGGGATCGGTGGCGAGGTTGAAACGTTCGCTGCGCTGCTGGGCGGCCTCGGCCGGGTGGTTCTCGGTGCGGAACAGATCGGCCCACGAAACATTATTCGGCGGCGTGCCGCCCTTGCATGGGAGGCGGCCGTTGCCGACGAGCTTCCGGTCACCGCGGCGGTGGGCGCCGGTGCCGGGGGCGGCCTGGATCAGGCTTTCATCCTGGCCGGGCGCGCCTTGGCGGACCGACCCGCCACACCCTGGCCCGTCCGGTGGGGCGGCGTTGCTGGGACCGCCCCATGCCCCGCCTCCCCGGACGCCGGTTACACGCCGGACAGAAATTCCGCCTTTTTCTCTGTAAACTTCCCCAACCGTGTTAACGTCTCCTGTTCTCACATGCCGCCCGTCGCTCCGTCAGCCCACCCGGCCTCTCTTCCGCCTCCGACCGCCACCCCGTCTGGCTTCGGCGCAGCCATTCAGGCCGGTCTGACCCGCCCCTCCGGCCCCTCCGGCCCCTCCGGCCCCTCCCGCCCGGGCATCACCCGGTTCGCAACCCTGCTGTCCCTCGCGCTCGCCCTGTTCGCCGGCCTGCCCACGCCCGCCGCCGCCGCCCCGTTGATCACCGAATTCATGGCGTCCAACTCCACGACGCTCGCGGACGAGGACCGGGCCTTCCCCGACTGGATCGAACTCTACAATCCCGACGCCACGGCCGTGAACCTCAGCGGCTGGTTCCTGACCGACAACGCGACCGACAAGAAAAAGTGGACGTTCCCCGCCGTCACCCTCGCGCCCCAGGCTTACCTCGTCGTGTTTACCTCCGGCAAAGACCGGCGCGATCCCGCCAAACCCCTCCACACCAACTTCAGTCTCAATGCCGACGGCGAATATCTCGCCTTGGTGCGACCCGACGGCGTGACCGCCACCACCGAATTCGCTCCGACGTTCCCCGCCCAGCGCACCGACGTCTCCTACGGCACCCTTTCGCCGACCACGGCCGGCGTCGGCACGGTCGGCTTCCTCGTCACCCCCACTCCCGGCACCCGCAACAGCGCGGGCCTCCAAGCCGCCCTCACGGAAACCGTCGTCTTTTCCCGCGCCGCCGGCCCGTTCAGCACCCCGTTCACCCTCACGCTGTCCGGCGCCGCCGCCGGCCAGGACATTCGCTACGTCCTCGTCGCCCCCTCCGCCACCGGCACCGCCGCCCCGGACCCCACCGCCACCTCGACCAAATACACCGGCCCCCTCACGATCGACTCCTCCGTCTTCGTCAAAGCCGCCGTCTTCACGGCCGACGCCTCCAATCGGGGCACCGCCTCCCGTACGCACTACGTGAAAATCGGCGGCACCACCGCCACCGACCTCGTCAATTTCTCCAGCAACCTCCCCGTCCTCCTCCTCGACAACCACGGCGCCGGCCCCCTGAAAAAGGACCTCGTCGACCATGAGGGCTGGCTCTACCGCTACCCCGCCAAATCCCCCGCCGCACCCGCCCTCGCCGGCCCGCCCGACGTCTCCGTTCCCGTCACCCTGACCGTCCGGGGTTCCTCGTCGGCCGGTTTTCCCAAGAAAAGTTACAGTCTGGAACTCGGCAGCCCCACCGGCGGAAAAAGCGCTCTGCCCTTGGTCGGCTCGGTCGCTTCGAAAAAATGGGCTCTGATCGGCCCGTGGTATTTCGACCAGACCGCGATCAAGAACAGCTTTCTCTACGCCCTGAGCAACCGCCTCGGCCATTGGGCGCCCGGCACCCAGCCCGTCGAGGTCTTCTTCCACACCGGCGGCGAGCTGGGCGCGGTCGACTACGTCGGCCTTTACCTCCTCACCGAACGCATCGAGATCGATGCCCAAAAAATCGACCTCAAGGACCTCGCCACCGGCGCGACGGCCGACGTCACCGGCGGCTATATTATCAAACTGGATTCACCCGACCCCGATGAATTCAGCTTCTCGACCTCCCGCGACGTCCCGGGCGGCAATTCCGCCATCGTCGTGGCCTCGGCCAAGGCCGACGAACTCTCCGCCGCCCACCGGACCTACCTCACCACCTACTTCCAGCAGATGGAAGACACCTTGGTCGCCGACTTTCAGGGCGCCTTCGCCACCCGCAACTACCTCGACTATATCGACCGCGCCTCCTGGCTCGATTTCCACCTCCTCAACGTCTTCTCGAGCAACTTCGACGCATTCGAACGCAGCGCCTACTACTCCAAAGACCGCGGCGGCAAACTCGTCGCCGGCCCGCTCTGGGATTTCGACCGCGCCTTCGGCGCCGCCACCTACTACGCGACCGTGCCCTGGGACCGCTGGTTCGTCGAAGGCGGCGTGAACTTCTGGCAAACCGGCTGGTGGGGCTGGCTCACCCGCGACCCGGAATTCATGCAGGACTGGGTCGATCGCTGGCAATCCCTCCGCCAGGGCCTCCTGGCCAACACCAGCCTGCTCGCCCTCGCCGATTCCTTCTCCACTGCGATCGGTCCGGCCGTCCTCGCCCGCGACGCCGCCCGCTGGCCCCAAACCACCCCCGAATACACCGCGGGTCTCACCGGCGGTCTGCCCGCCATGAAGACTTGGATCACCCAACGCGTGGGCTGGATCGACGACCAACTCGTCGCACCGCCCTCCCTCATCGCCGGCAGCACCACCCTCACGTTCACCCCCGCCACCGGCACCCAACTGGCCTACACCGTCGACGGCTCCGACCCGCGCTCCCGCGGCGGCAAACTCGCCCCCAACGCCAAACTCACCTCCGCCCCGCTCACCGTCCCCTCCGCCACCAACGTCCACGTCCGCAGCTACCGCGCCGATCGCGAGGGCGTCTTCCCCGGCTCACCCTGGAGCTCCGCCGCCGCCGGCCCCAAATCCTCGCCCCTCACCCCCGTCGCCCGCCTCGTCAACCTCTCCGCCCGCGCCGCGGTCGGCACCGGCGAAAACGTCCTCATCGCCGGCATCGTCGTCGCGGATACGTCCCAAAAAAACTACCTCGTCCGCGGCGTCGGCCCCACCCTCGGCGTCTTCGGCGTCCCGGGCACCCTCGCCGATCCCGAACTCAGTATCCGCCGCGCCAACGGCACGGAGATTTATAAAAACACCGGCTGGCGCACCGGCCCCGACGTCGCCGCCTTGCCCGCGACTTCCCTCGCGTTGGGCGCCTTTGCCTTCGCCGCCACCAGCGCCGATTCCGCCCTGCTCCCGCAGTTGACCGCCGGCGCCTACACCGTGCGGGTCTCCAGTGCCTCGGGCAACACCGGGGTCGCCCTCGCCGAACTCTACGAAACGGGCACCGCCGGCCGCACCTCCAACCTCTCCGTCCGCGTCCAGGTGCAACCCGGCGACGGCGCCCTCATCGGCGGCTTCGTCATCCAGGGCCCCGCCTACCAACGCGTCCTCGTCCGCGGCATCGGGCCCACCTTGCAGGCCTTCGGTCTCACCGCCGCCTTGACCGATCCCCTCCTCACCCTCTACGCCGGCCAAGCCATCGTCGCCACCAACGACGCCTGGTCGTCCGGCCCCGACACCGCCGCCCTTGTCGCCGCCACCGCCACTGTCGGCGCGTTCGCCTTGGCGCCTGGCACCGAAGACGCCGCGCTCCTGATCACCCTGCCCCCCGGCGCCTACACGGCCAAAATCGAAGGCAAAAACGCCGCCACCGGCGTCGCCCTGCTGGAGATTTACGAAGTGCCGTAGTCGCTGCCGGGCCACGTCGCCCCGCCGCGTCGCCCCGCCGCATCTTGACAGCCTAAAAAACGAGGCATCATGATGCTTCCATGAGAACTACGGTCACCCTCGATCCCGACGTCGAACAACTGCTCCGTCACGCGACCCACGGCTCTCAGCAGAACTTCAAGGCAGCGCTCAACGACGGCTTGCGCCGCGGCCTCGCGCACCTCGCGCCCGCCGTCGCGGTCACGCCGTTCGTCGTCAAGGCTCGTCCCATGGGCCTGCGCACCGGCCTGGATCCCTCGCGACTGCACGATCTCGCGGATGACCTCGAAGCCGAGACCTTTGTCGTCACGACCCGCAAGCTCCGCAAGGCGTTGAAAAAATGATCGTCCCTGACGCCAACCTGCTGCTCTACGCCTACGACGCTGAGAGCCCCTTTCACCAGGCCGCTTCGCGTTGGTGGGCGGCCCTCCTCTCCGGGGTCGAACCGGTCGGTCTTTGCCCCGTCGTGGTTTTCGCGTTCCTCCGTTTGTCCACCCATGGGAAAGTGTTCGAGCACCCGCTGACCGTGAACGAAGCCAGCGAGCGCATCGCCGCTTGGTTGGCCCGACCCAATGTTCGCCTCCTCGTGGCTGGCCCCAGCCACGTCGAAGCCGTCTGCCGCTTGCTGACCAAAGCGGGCACCGCCGGTAATCTCGTGACCGACGCCCAAATCGCCGCCTTGGCATTGGAGTATGGCGCCACGGTTCACACCGCCGACACTGACTTCGCCCGTCTCACCGGCGTGAGCTGGGAAAACCCTTTGCTGAGATAACCTCAATCACCACCGGTTAGCGTTCCCCCAAAAAACCCTCCACCCCATGCCCTCCCTCCGCCTCCGCTTCTCCCCCTCTCTCCTGCTCTCCTTCGCCCTCCTCGCCCTCGCCCCCGCCCTCCGCGCCGCGCCCGCCACCACCCTCTTCGATGGCCAATCCCTCGCCGGCTGGGAAGGTGACGCGAAGTGGTGGCGCGTCGCCGACGGCGCCCTCACCGGCGGCTCCACCACCGAAAAAATCCCGCGCAATTTCTTCCTCGCGACCACCCGCTCGTTTCAAAACTTTGACCTCCGCCTCCAGCTCAAGCTCACCGGCGATCCCAAAACCGGCATGATCAACAGCGGCGTGCAAATCCGCAGCCTCCGCGTCCCCGCCGACACGGAGATGAGCGGTTATCAAGTCGACGCCGGCGACAAATGGTGGGGCAAACTCTACGACGAATCCCGCCGCAACAAGGTCATCGCCGAGCCCCTCGACGCCGTCGCCGCCGATGCCGCCGTGAAAAAAGGCGGCTGGAATGAATACCGCATCCGCACCGAGGGCCCCCGCATCCGCGCCTGGATCAACGGCGTCCCCACCGTCGACTACACCGAAGCCGATCCCTCCGTCGCCCTCGACGGCAAGATCGCCCTCCAAATCCACAGCGGCGGCTTCGCCCTCGTCCAAGTCAAAGACGTCACCCTCGAGGAACTCCCGCCCACCCCCGGCGCGCCCACCTGGGATAAAGTCGGCCACCCGAAACCGCGCGACCCGAACGCCAAAAAGAAAAAAGCCCCGCCCGCGCCTGTGCCCGCCCCGACCCAGAAGTAGGTTCGCCTGCTTCCCGTCATCGACGGTCGTTTTCGCTCGCCTTGCTTATGGTGTCGTTCGTCTCCGTGCCTTCGCGTCACCGCAAGCGAATCTCGAATTCAAACGACAGGCCCTACTTGCGTGAGTCTGTCGCCAACCGAGGTCGATTGGCCGATACGGAAAGCAGGTTTGACGGGAAACCATATTGCCGTATCGTTTTGCCGTGAAGACCACCATCGATATCCCCGATTCCCTCTACAAAAAGGCCAAAATCCAGGCCATCGAGCGTGGCTTAACCCTGAAAGACATTGTGCTGACCGCGCTTGAGCGCGAACTCAACGCTCCTCGGGCCGGTGCCGCCCCGCCGGTTGCCCGCTGGGCGCAGCGCAAACTCCTGCCCGAATTCGCGCGCGAGGAAGCCGCCGGAGCCTTCAACGTCCACCCCGGCGATCGCGATATTACCGCGCTGATCTCCGACGACCGCGATGGCCGCTAACGTTCCCTATTTCGATACTTCGTATCTGGTGCGGCTGTATCTGCGCGACCGAGGTTTCGACGCCGTGCGCGAGTTGGCCGGTGCTTCCGCCAGCATCGCCAGCGCTTGGCACGCCCAAGCCGAAATCACCGCCGCGCTCCATCGCTCCTTTCGCGACGGTCGGCTTCAGCACCGCGCTTATCTCCACGCGCTGGACCAATTCATGGCGGAATCCAACGACGGCCTGTTTGTTTGGCTGCCCCTGACCGATCCCGTTCAGCAGCGGCTGGAACAGTTTTTTCAAAAAGCTCCGGCCACCGTTTTTCTGCGTGCCGCCGACGCCCTGCACCTCGCCTGCGCAGTGGAAAACGGATACAGTGAAGTCCATTCGCACGACCGTCACTTCCTCGCCGCCGCCCCGCTCTTCGGGCTGCGTGGAGTCAACGTGATCAGCCCGGAAACGCTCTAGAGCCGCGCCACCGCCGTCGTCTCCGACCTTGAAAAAATGGTCGCCGACCGCACCGCCCCCACCGACCGCCGCCTCGCCGCTCCCCACCGCGTTTCTCCGCACAAACGCCGCCGATCCCGGCCCCCCTCACCGCCGTTCGCGGTAGCCCGAAGGCGTCACACCCACACACCGCACAAACGCCCGCGTAAACACATCGTTGCTCCGGTAGCCGACGCTCGCGGCGATGTGCTCCAGTTTGTGCTCGGTCGTTTCCAGCAACCCCTGCGCCCGGCGAATCCGCATATAAGTGACATGCTCCATCGGCGTGCGGCCAAACTCTTGCCGGCACAACCGCCGTAGATGCTCCGCGCTCATATGACAGCGCGCCGCCAGCGAACTCAGTTTCCAGTCGTGAGCGAGATCGTGGGCGACCACCTCCCAGAGCCGCCCCACGCGTGAATCGCTATGCCACGGCCGCGCCGCGCGCAGCGCCAGTCCGTGCAGCAAGCTAACCCAGTGATGCAGCTGCGCCGCGTCCCGCTCACCGTCCCATTCCCGGCGCAGCCCCCGCAGCACGTGGCCAAATTCCTCCGCGCCGGCTCGGACGCGCAGCGGGGACGACGCCCCCACCAGCGGACTCACCCACGACGGTTCGTCGTAGCGCACCCACGCAAACACCCACCGCTGGCCCGGCGTGGCCACCAGGGCATTCAAGACCCGCGGCGGTGCGAGGCACATCATGCCGGGACCGATTTTCTGCCAACGCCCCTCCAGGAGCACACGCCCTTCGCCCTCGAGCGCCGCGAGGAAAAAACTGCCGGCCGGCTGCAACCGCACCCGACAATACGGTGCCTGCGCCTCATCGATTCCCAGCCGTGCCATGTGCCGCACGGCCAACTCCGAACAGTCCTTCGCTTCCAACACCCACCTCCGACTGCGCGCGCCATCGACCGTGGAGTCGGTGAGTAGCGACGGAGGGATGAACATCCGGCGACGCTGATTGCCTGACGCCCCACTGACAAGCGGACGCTCACCCGCTACTCGACCCAGGCCGCATCTCACTTTCGTGCAGCGCTCCGTTTTCCCGGGGTGGGCCGGGCGCTCCGCGCGCGGCTCAACGCGTCACGCCCCGACCTGCGATCCGCCGCCCGCGGAGCGACCGGCCCACCTCAGGCGGTGTTTGCAGGAAATTGCGATGCGCCCCTCGTCTGGGGAACGATGTGGAGAATCGTCGTGAGGTGGTGTGAGGCCAGGGCTTCCCACGGCGTCGGGAATGCCCGATTCCTGTTCACGCTTCGCTCCTCTTTCCGCCACCCCCGGATCGTAACCTCCACCCCACAAAAATGCCTGCCTTAAGCCGCCTTCACTCGCTAGCCACGATCGTAGTTCTGTCGTTCGTTTTGCTCCCGCACGCGGCCAGCGCTGCTGCCGCGCCACGACCCAACATCATCGTCATTTTCACCGACGACCAAGGCTATCAGGACCTCGGCTGTTTCGGCTCCAAGACAATCAAAACCCCGCACCTTGATCGCATGGCGGCGGGCGGGTTGATGCTCAAGGGATTTTACGCGCAACCGGTCTGTGGCGTCTCCCGCGCCGCGTTGATGACCGGTTCCTATCCCATCCGCGTTGGCGAGCCCGGAAATCTGAAACGCCTGCACACGGTGCCTCATCCCCAGGAACTCACGATGGCCGAGGTCCTCAAATCCGCCGGCTATGCCACCGGGATCATTGGCAAGTGGCACCTCTGCGACACGGACAAATCCGCGCCGGGCGGTTTCGATCGCGCCACGATGCCCAACGCCCAGGGCTTCGATTACTTCTACGGCACGCCGTTGTATAATGGCGCTGTCGTGTCTGTGCCCGACGGTCCGTTTCGCAGTCCGATTTTCCGTAACGGCGAGGTGGTCGTGAAGGCCGTCCAGACGTGGGACAATATCACCGCCGATTACACCCGCGAAGCCATCGCCTACATCACCGCGAACCGGGAAAAACCGTTCTTCCTCTACCTCGCGCACAACATGCCGCACATCCCGCTCGGTGCCTCGCCGGCCTTCAAAGGCAAATCCGCCGGCGGCCCCTATGGCGACGCGGTCGAGGAGATCGACTGGTCCACCGGGGAGATTCTCCGGAAGCTCCGCGAGCTCGGGCTCGACGAGCGGACGCTCGTCATCTTCACCTCTGACAACGGTCCATGGGTCGAGACCACACACGCCATGGCTCCGACCGGAAAAGCGTTCATTCCCCGCGATCATTCCGGCCACGCCGAGCCGCTGCGCGCTTGGAAAATGTCCGCTTGGGAGGGTGGCTCGCGTGTCCCGTTCATCGCGCGCTGGCCGGGAAAGATTCCCGCGGGCGGGAAGAGCGACCAAATCCTCACCACGATGGATCTGCTGCCCACGTTCGCCGCGTTCGCCGGGGGCACGCTGCCCGCCTCGCTCCGCATCGACGGCCTCGACGCGAGCGCATTTCTCCTCGGAAAATCCACCCGCAGTCCCCGCACCGAGTATCTCTACTACACCGGCTGCCTGCTGACCGGGATCCGGCAGAACCAATGGAAACTCGTCATCCCCCGCCCCGCCGCACCTCCCGGCACGGGTTGGTGGGGCCGCCTGATTGAGCGGATCGCCGAGCCGCAATTGTTCGACCTCACCGCCGATCCTGGTGAAACGACCAACCTCGCTCCACGGCATCCGGACATCGTCGCCAGTCTCAGCGGGCGACTCGAAGCGGCTCGCACCGAGTTGGGAGACATTGATCGGACGGGCCGCGGCGCACGGTTTTTTGAAGCCGGTCCGCGTAAACTCCAAGTGCCGCTCCCAACTGCGGCTAAACCATAAGCGCCCGTCAGACCGCCAGCCACCGCGACGCACCGTCGGCTTACCCGCCCCTTTCTCCCTCAGCTCACCCCGGCCCTATGAAACCCTCCCCCTCGCTCCCCCGCGCGCTGCCGTTCTTACGGGCAGCGCTTGCCTCCCTGTTTTCCTTCCTCCTGGTGTCGCTTGCCGTCGGGCAGACCCCCACCGGCCGTATCACCGGCGTCGTGACCGACAGCAGCGGCAGCGCCTATCTCGAAGGCGCCACGGTCACGATCGACGGCACCAACCGCGCCACCACCACGGACCGCCGCGGCGAATTCGATTTCAGCGCGCTGGCTCCCGGCGAGTATTCGCTGCGCATCGCCTACACGGGCATGACTCCAACCACCGTCCGCGCGGTCGTGGCCGCCGGCCAGACCGCCACGCTCACCACCGCTCTCCGGGACGACGCCATCAAGATGGGCGCCTTCTCCGTCGTCACCAACCGCAACGCCGACGCGCTCGCCGTCACCGAACAACGCAACGCGCCCAACGTGAAGAACGTCGTCGATATCCAGGCCTACGGCATGCTGAACAACGACAATCCCGCCGAGCTGCTCCAGCTCCTCCCCGGCGTGACCGGCTCCATCTTCTTCAACGAGACGGACCGCGTGTCGATTCGCGGCATGAGTTCCGCGCTGAACAACATTCAGCTCGACGGCAACAGCTTCGCCACGCCCTCCATCAACGGTTCCGTCAACGACCGCTCCTCGATTCTCTCCACGACGAACACCAACAACATCAAGTCCGCGGAGGTTATCAAGGCCATCACCCCCGACCGCTCCGCCGATGCGATCGGCGGCATGGTCAACCTGATCCAACGCAGCGCGCTCGACTACCCAAAGTCGGCCGCAAAGTTCGAATACCGGGTCGGCGGACAGTATGTGAATACCCGCAGCGGCTTCGAAACCCGCCCGACCCCCAACGCCCAGTTGACCTACCATTCGACCTTCGGCCCGAAGCGCGACTGGGGCTTGTTTCTCACCGGCGGCATGCACAAGGAGGCGACCAACCAGCTCCGCTCCGTGCAGAACATCGTCTCCAACGCCACCTTCGGCGCCATCCCCACGGTGAACCAAGCGCTCGAGAACGATCGGTTTCGCTACCGGAAGAACTGGTCGGCGACCCTCGACCACCGCCGGGGCGGCGCCCATGAGTTCGCGCTGAAATACAAGCACGACAACTGGACCGAATACACCGAGACCCTCACCACCACGCTCAACAGTGCCGTCCCCGCGCCGAGCTGGACGCGCGCCGTGCGCGCCTACTCCACCGCCAACCTGGTCGTCGGCCACAACAACGAATACCCGTTCACCCGCGCCGATTCGCTCTCCTTCGAGGGTAAGCACCGCCTCGATCCGTGGGAGGTGACCTACACGGTTTTCCACTCCAAGGCCCGCCTCCGCAACATCCGTCCGTCCGGCGGCAGCGAAGGCGTGGTCAACTACGGCTCGCACACCGCCACGCTGCTTCCCTCGCTGCGGTCGGGCTATGTGGCCGATTCCTCGCGTGATCAGCTCTTTCCCGTCATCACGTTCACGAGCGCCAATCCGGACGTCCTCTTCAATCCGGACAACTACACGCTGGCCGTCGCGCAGAATTGGCAGTTCCGCGACGATCTGCGCAGCGGCGGGCGTCTCGATGTCAAACGCGCGTTTGCGTGGAAACTGCCGACGACCGTCAAGACCGGCTTCAGTCGCAACGAGCAAAGCCGGCTCAGCACGCTGAAAAACAATCAACGCTCATTCGTCGGCGAGGATGGCGTCCTCGGCCTCAACGCGGCCACCGGCCGCAGCGACGACCGGCTCAGCCGCTTCGTGAACCCCAACCCCTCCCTCAGCGGTTACAGCGACGTCGGCAACCGGCGCCCCTTCCTCTTCGATTTCGCGGCTATCAACCGCAACTTCGCCCAGCAGCCGCGCCTCTGGATCGACGACGTCTACGGCAACACCCTGCGTGCGCTCCAAACCAACTATAAGGCCGAGGAAGAGATTTCCGCCGGCTATGCGATGGCGGAGACCGACTGGGGCAAATTCCATTTCCTCGCGGGCGTCCGCTGGGAAGAAACCAAGGTCACCGGGACCGGCGTGTTTGCCAATCCGATCCAAGCCACCGCCGCGCAGATTCCTGATCCGGTCCAGCGCGCCATCGCCAACGCGGGCAAGAACGTCACCCTCACCAACCGCTATCGGAACACCTTTCCCAGCGTCCACCTGCTCTACAAGTTCCGGCCCGAGCTGCAGCTCCGCGCCAGTTACTCGACCGGAATCGGTCGCCCTGGATTCGGCGCCATCGTGCCCAACACCACCGTCAACGAACAAACCGACGTGGTGACGACGAACAACCCCGGGATCCGCCCGCAGTTCGCCGACAGCTACGATCTGAGCCTCGAATATTACACCGAGCCCGCGGGCCTCGTCTCGCTGGGTGTTTTCCGCAAGGATATCAGCGACTATATCGTCAGCCAGATCGGCGTGGTCCCCCCGGGTTTCCCGCTCGGCGAGCAATACGTCGGCTACGAACTCCGGACCTCCGTCAACGGCGGCTCGGCCAAGGTGCAGGGACTCGAGTTCAATCTCGTGCGCCAGCTCAATTTCATCCCGCGCCAGCTCGGTCTTTTCACGTTCAAGGGCAACCTCACGGTCTTGAGCGCCGAGGGCGATTTCGGAACCGGTTCCCGGCTGCGTTCCGGCCAGGTGCCGGGATTCATCCCCCGCGCATGGAACATCGTGGGTGAATACGCCAAGGGCCGCTTTTACTCCCTCGTCCGCTACAATCAGCAGGCGGCGTTCCCCGTCGGCACCACCGCCAATCCGGTGCTCGCGACGACCAACCCGCGCCGCGAGAAAATCGACGTCAACCTCGGCTTTCGCTGGCGCAAGTCGTGCGAGTTCTTCTTCGCCATCGACAATCTGACCGAGCGCCCCTCCTACCAGCTTCTCGGCATCGGCGACCGCCAGTATGCCAGCGCCGTCTGGGCCGGATCGCGGCGCTTCAACTTCGGCGTGCAGGGTAAATTCTGATGCGGCCCATGCGCCCCCGCTATTTCTCCTGGTTCGTGGGCGCGATGCTCGGCGTGTGCTCCGCCTCCGCCGCTCCGGCAGCAGCTGCGACAACCGCGCCTGCCCCGGCGCCGCCGCCCAACGTCATCCTGATTTTGGCCGACGATCTCGGGTACGGCGACGTCGGCTGCTACGGCGCGGACAAGGTGCGCACGCCGCACATCGACCGGCTCGCCCGCGAGGGCCGGCGTTTCACCGATGCGCATTCCACCTCGGCCGTTTGCACGCCGTCACGCTACGCGATGCTCACCGGCGAGTATCCGTTTCGGCGGGGGCTCAACGTGCCGGTATTTCTCAAACAAGGCCTCGTGATCGATCCCGAGCGCACCACGCTCGCGGATGTCATGCAGCGCGCCGGTTACCGCACCGCTTGCTTCGGCAAATGGCATCTCGGCTTCGGTGCGACGACGCCCGACTGGAACGGCGCACTGAAGCCCGGTCCACTCGAGCTCGGCTTCGATACCTTTTTCGGCGTGCCGGTCGTGAACAGTCACCCGCCCTTCGTCTGGGTAGAGGACCGCCGCGTGGTCGGACTCGTGGCGGACGATCCGCTCGTCTACGATCAGCCGGCCGAGACGCGGGAGTTTCGCGAGAAAATGGGCCTCCGCCAGATCGGCGGCGGCAAGGCCGCGCACGCCCTTTACGACGACGAACAGGTCGGCACGCGCCTCGCGGAGAAATCCGTCGCGTGGATCAAAGCCCGCGCGCGCGAGCCCTTCTTCCTCTATCTCGCCACGACTAACATCCATCATCCGTTCACGCCGCATCCGCGCTTCCGCGGCACGAGCGAGTGCGGCGTCTACGGCGACTTCATCCACGAACTCGACTGGATGGTCGGCGAGCTCCTGCGCACGCTCGACGAAATCGGGCTCGCCGAAAACACACTGGTCCTTTTCACGAGCGACAACGGCGGCATGATCAACCTGGGCGGACAGGAAGCCGTGAGCCTCGGTCATCGCCTCAACGGCGATTTGCTGGGATTCAAATTCGAGGCGTGGGAGGGCGGGCATCGCGTGCCGTTCGTGGCGCGGTGGCCCAAGCACATCCCCGCCGGTTCCGTTTCCGACCAACTCATCTCCAACGTCGATCTGTTCGCGACGATGGCTGCGCTTACCGGCGTCAAGCTCAGCGCGGCGGATGCGCCGGACAGCTTCAACGTGTTGCCGGCGTTCACGGGCACACCGGCGCGTCCGATTCGCGATCATGCCATCTTCGCCGCCAACAGCCCCACGCACCTCGCCGTGCGCCAGGGGCCTTGGGTACATATCGGTGCGCAGGGCGGCGGCGGCTTCAAGGGCACCAAGGTCGGCGAGCACGCCTTGGGAGGCCCAGCGGCGCTGCAATTTTCCGGGCAGGTGAACAGCGATGTGGCCGAAGGCCGATTGACGCCCGATGCGCCCACCGAACAACTCTACAACTTGGCCACCGATCCGCGGCAGGCGCGCAACGTGATTCGTGATCACCCCGAGGTCGCGACACGTCTCGCCGATCTGCTGCGCACGATCCGCGCCGGTTCGCGCACGGCGCCGCTGCCCTAAACATTCCTATCCTCCCTCCCGTATCTCACCATGCCACGCAACCACCGCCCCGCGTTTTTTCTTATGCCCAACCCTTCGACAACCAAGAGTCGTTTATCTGCCCGCGCCGGGTTCGTTGCCGCCCTGTTGAGCGTTTGGATCGCGGCCAGCGCCGCCACGCCGCCGGCGCCAGCACGCGGAAGCACGCCAAACGTCATCATCATTCTGGCCGACGATCTCGGCTACGGCGACTTGGGTTCCTACGGAGGGAAACGCATGCGCACGCCGAATCTGGACCGCCTCGCGGCCGAGGGGATGCGTTTCACCAGTTTCTACGCGCAGCCGGTGTGTGGACCTTCGCGCGCCGCGCTCATGACGGGCAGCTACCCCCTCCGCGTGGCCAAGCGCAAAAACGTGGTCGAGCATCACCCGCGACTCCACGCGCAGGAGATTACCATCGCCGAAATCCTGAAGACGCGCGGCTACGCCACGGCTGCCTTCGGCAAGTGGGATCTCGCCGGGCATTCCCAAAAAGCCTCCGCGTATGAGCCCGACCTGCTCCCGACTCACCAGGGCTTCGATGAATTTTTCGGCACGCCCTCAAGCAACGACTCCACGGTAAATCTGCTGCGCGGCACCGAGGTCGTGGAAAACGGCGCCGACATGTCCACGCTGACGCAGCGTTACACGGACGAGGCGATCTCCTTTATCCGCCGGAGCAAGGATCGCCCCTTCTTCGTTTATCTCGCGCACTCGATGCCGCACACGCGGGTCGCTGCCTCGCCGGCGTTCGCCGGGAAATCCGCCGCCGGGCTTTTCGGCGATGCCGTCGAGGAGCTCGATTCACACGTGGGCCGACTGTGGGAAGCGCTGCGCGCCGAAGGATTGGACGAATCCACCTATATCATTTTCACGAGCGACAACGGCCCGTGGTATCTCGACCGCCACCTCGCCGCGCCCGACGATGCCCGCACGCGGGGGCCGCAGGGGCAGCTCAAGTATCCCTTCAATCAACGCGACGAGCGCGGCGCGCACTTCGGCGCCGCCGGTCCGTTGCGCGGCGCCAAGGCCTCAAGCTGGGAGGGCGGTTTCCGCGTACCGTGCATCGTGCGCGCGCCCGGTCGCGTGTCGGCTGGCACGACGTGCCACGAGATCGCCTCGACGCTCGATCTTCTGCCCACCCTCGCGAAGTTGGCCGGCGCCACCGCGCCCGCCGACCGCATCATCGATGGCCGCGACATCGGCCCGTTGCTCCACGGCACGGCAGGAGCGACCAGTCCGACCGAAGCGTTCTACTACTACTGCCACACGCGGCTCGAGGCGGTGCGCGCGGGCCGTTGGAAACTGCATCCGCCGCGTCCGGAGAACAAGGCGTGGTCCGTCTTTGGCGCGCCGACGGAAACGGCCGCGCTCGCGGAGCCGCTGCTCTTCGATCTCGAAGCCGACATCGGGGAGCGAACCAACGTCGCCGCGCAACACCCGCCGGTCGTCGCCCGACTGTCCGCGCTCGCCGAGAAAGCCCGCGCCGATATCGGTGACTTCGATCGCATCGGCGCCGGCGCACGCTTTTTCGATCCGGACCCCCGGCGGCCGGATATCCCGGCGGCGAAAGCCTCCGCACCCGCGAAATAAGCTATCCCACCTTCTCGCGATCACGCGCGCGCTACCTTTCCGACTCCCATGCCCCGCCTCAACCACCTCGCCCTGTTACAATTCAAGCCCGAGTGCACGGCGGACGACATTGAACTCGTCCGCCGCACCATCGCCGATTTGCCGCAGGCCATCCCCGGCATCGTCGCGTTCAACTGGTCGCCCGATGTCAGCACCGAGGGCCTGACCGACGGCTTCACGCACAGCTTTATCTTCACCTTCGAGAGCGTCGCCGCGCGCGATGCCTACCTGCCGCACCCCGTGCATCAAGCCGCCGTGCAAATCGTGATACCGCGCCTCGCCCGCGTCATCGTCCTCGACCAAATCGTCCATTAAACCGCTCTCCCCTCATGCCGAATCCATGGACCGGGAAAGGGAATCCCTACACCCGCACGGAAGTCATCGAACGCCTCCGCGCCACCGTCGCGCGCGGCGAAGCGATCATCGCCGCCGGGGCCGGCACCGGCATCTCCGCGAAATTCATCGAGAAGGGCGGCGCGGACCTCCTGATCGTTTACAACTCCGGCCGCTTCCGGATGGCCGGTCATGGCTCAACCGCCGGCCTCATGGCCTACGGCGACGCCAACGCCATCGCCATGGAGATCGGCCAATACGAAGTGCTGCCCGTCGTAGAGGAGATTCCCGTGATCTGCGGCGTGCACGCCACCGATCCGCGCCGCCGCATGTGGCACTGGCTCGGCGAAGTGAAGGCCATGGGCTTCTCCGGCGTAAACAATTTTCCCACGCACACCATCGTCGACGGCCACTTCCGCGGCGTCCTCGAAGAGACCGGCATGAGCGTGAAAAAGGAATTCGCGATGGTCGCGCTCGCCCGCCGCATGGACCTGTTCTCGATCGTCTACGTCAGCTCGCCCGAGGAAGCCATCGAGATGGCCAAGGCCGGGGCCGATGCCATCATCACCCACGTCGGCACCACGGTCGGCGGCAGCATCGGCGTGACCAACGCCGTCGTGAGCTGGGACCACACGATCAAACGCACGCAAGAGATCATGGACGCGGCCTCGACCGTCCGGAAAGACATCTTCTTCCTCTGCCACGGCGGCCCCATCAACACGCCCGACGACGCGAGCCGCGTCATCTCCGCCACGGGCTGCGAAGGCTTCGTCGGCGCCAGCAGTCTCGAGCGGATGGCGGTCGAAAGCTCGCTCGCCAACCTTACGCGCCGTTTCAAAGCAATCCCCGGCTCGCGTTCCCGCCCTGCGAACGGGCACGCTCCCTCCGGTCTCGCTCCCCAGCCCTAACGCCTCGATCCTTCCCCATGCTCTCCACCCGATTTTTTTCGATTCTTTGCACCGCAATTTTTGTTACCGCCGTTGCTGCTGCCGCTCCCGCCTCCCTCTTCGACGGCCGCACCCTCGACGGCTGGGAAGGCGACGCGAAATGGTGGCGCGTGCAGGACGGCGCCCTCACCGGCGGCTCCACCACCGAAAAAATCCCGCGCAACTTCTTCCTCGCGACGACCCGCTCGTTTCAAAACTTCGACCTCCGCCTCAAACTTAAACTCACCGGCGATCCCGCGACCGGCCTCATCAACAGCGGTGTGCAAATCCGCAGCCTCCGCGTCCCCGCCAACACCGAGATGTCCGGCTACCAAGTCGACGCTGGCGACAAATGGTGGGGCAAACTCTACGACGAATCCCGTCGCAACAAAGTCATCGCCGATTCCCCCAACTCCGCCGCCGTCACCGCCTCGATCCGCCCCGGCGATTGGAACGACTACCGCATCCTGGCCGAAGGCCCTCGGCTCCGTTCGTGGATCAACGGCGTCCCCGCGCTCGATTACACCGAAACCGATCCCACCGTCGCCCTCGACGGTAAACTCGCGCTCCAAATTCACAGCGGCGGCATCGCCCTCGTCCAAGTCAAAGACGTCACCGTCGCGGAACTCCCACCCACCCCCGGCGCGCCCACGTGGGACCAAGTCGGCCACCCCCAGGCTCGCCCCGCCCCCGCCGCGAAGGCCAAAAAGTCCGCCGCAACCACGCCGCCCGCCACGCCGATCGTTGCCCCAACCACCACGGCGCCCAGCCGCGACATCAGCTACAACGCCGTCACCACCGGCCCGCGCACGCCCGAGGAGGAACGCCTCTCGTTCACGCTTCCACCCGGATTCGTCGCCGAACTCGTCGTCGCCGAGTCCGCCGGTTTCGGCAAATTCATCAACGTCACCTGGGACGCCCGCATGGCGCTCTGGTCGATGACCGCCCTCGAATACCCCGTCGACGGCAACGAGCAAAAAGCCGCCTCCGACGCCCTCTTCGCCGCCGGCGGCCGCGACAAGGTCGTCGTATTCGATCATCCTTACGCCGCCCCCGCCCCGCTCGCGCCCGGCGCCTCCGCCGCCCCCGCCGTCACCACCCCGCCCCGCATCTTCGCCGACGGCCTCGTCATGCCCCTCGGCGTCCAGCCCTACAAAGACGGAGCCTTCGTCCAATACGGCGCCGACATTCGCCTCTACCGCGACACCAATGCCGACGGCCGCGCCGACCGCCACGACGTGATCCTCACCGGCTTCGGCACCCAGGACTCGCATCTTTTTCCCCACCAGTTTCTCCGCCAACCCGGCGGCCAGATCTTCGTTGCCCAAGGCCTCTTCAACTACTCCAAAGTCCGCCGCCCCGACGGCCGCTCCTTCGCCGACGGCTCCACCGAGGTTCCTTTTAACCAGTGTAAACTCGCCCGCTTCACCCCCGACGGCTCCGCGTTCGAAAACCTCACCGCCGGCCCCAACAACATCTGGGGCCTCCTCACCTCGCGCGAGGGCGAGACGTTTTTCCAAGAGGCCAACGACCAAGGCTACCCCGTCATCCCCTACGAACCCGGCGTCTACGTCCGCACCGGCTCGAAAGATCTCCTCCGCCCCTACCAGCCCCTCATGCCGCCCCCCCTCGCCACCGCCCAGATGGGCGGCACCGGCCTCAGCGGCCTCGCCCTCGCCGAAGACCACGACGGACTTTTCCGGCGTTTCGGCGCGCCCGCATCCGACGCCACCGCCAAGGTCTTCTTCCTCGCCAATCCCATCACGAACACGATTAACGCCGTCCGTGCCACGCCCACCGCCGACGGCGCACGCTACACCTACGAAAAACTGCCCGACTTCCTGACGACCACCGACAAATGGTTCCGCCCGGTCGCGATACATTTCGGCCCCGACGGCGCGCTCTACATTGTGGATTGGTATAACAAAATCATTTCGCACAACGAAGTCCCCCGCACGCACCCCGACCGCGACAAATCCCGCGGCCGCATCTGGCGCATCCGCCACCGCGACCAACCCCGCGTCACGCCGCCCGACCTCACCAAACTCGACGACCGCGCCCTCGTCGCCCAACTCGGCGCGCCCAACGCCCTCGTCTCCCGCCTCGCCTGGCTCGAACTCACCGATCGGCGCGCCACCACCGTCGCGCCCGATCTGGAAAAACTCGCCGCCGACCGCACCGCCGCCTCTGACCGCCGCCTCGCCGCGCTGTGGGCGCTCGAAAACCTCCAGCCCATTTCGACCGCGCTTCTCCTCTCCCTCGCCGCCGACCCCGCGCCCACGATCCGCCACGAAGCCGCGCGCCTCGCCGCCGCCCACCCGCGCCCCGCGTCCGAATTCCTCGCGATCGCGACCCCGCTCCTCGCCGATCCCTCGCCCTCCGTCCGCGCCGCCCTCGGCGATGCCCTCCGCCGCATCCCGCGCGCCAGCGCGGAGGTCATGCACCTCGCCGCGCAACTCGGCGCCGCTTCCCTCCCGCCGATCGTGGCTCCGGCGAATCCTTGGCCGCGCTACGAACGTGAATTCGAACGCTACCTCGCCCGCTGGGCCCTCGAGCTGAATCCCACCGCCACCGCCGCGCTCCTCACTTCGCCCGCCGGCCGCGCGCTCCCGCTCGAAAACCGGATCCTCGCCACCCTCGCCCTCGGCGGCAAAGACGCCGCCATCGGCCTCGCCCGCCTCACCCCCGAGCTCACACGCCCGCTCGGCGACGAGGAAGTCCGCGCCCTCGCCGCCCACTTTGCCGAACCCGCCGTCCGCGAGGCCCTCTCTGCCTCGCTCGCTTCCGCCACCACCCGCGCCCCCGTTCTCCGCGCCCTCCTGACCCTCCGCACGAGCCTCGACCCCACGCCACTCACCGCCGCTCTCTCCTCCGCCGCCCGCGCCCTCCTCGCCTCCACCGACGAAGCCGACCTCATCCTCGGCGCCCAAGTCGCTGGCGCCTTCAAACTCGCCGCCACCGAACCCGCCCTCACCGCCCTCCTCACGCGCGATCCCCGTTCTCTCTCAACGCTCGGCGCGCCGCTCTCACCGCCTTCTCCCTCCCTCGCCGCCCTTCGCGCTCTCCGCGAAAACGCCCTCGGCCCCGTCGCCACCTTCGAACGCCTCGCCCGCTCCTCGGCCGACGCCTCCGTCCGCGACGAAGCGCTCGCCGCGCTCGCCGCCTCCCGCGATCCCAACGCTCCCGCCCTCCTCGTCGCGTTGCTGCCGTCGCTCACGGTTGCCCAACGGGGCACCGCCCTCGACCGCCTCGCCAGCACCACCGCCGGCGCCAACGCCATCCTCGCCGGCCTCCGCGCCCACACCGTTGCCAAAACCGATCTCGGCGTGAACACCGCCGACAAACTCCGGACACTCCTCCCCTCCGATCCCGCGGTCGCCGCCCTCTGGAAAGACCTCGGCGGCGACGCCCAACGCGCCCTCCGCCTCGACGGCGCCAACCCGGATTTTTCGGCCACGCAGCTCACACTCACCGGACCTTTTACTGTCGAGTGCTGGGCAAAACTCGATCCCACCATCAACAACCTCGATGCCCTCCTCAGCGCGCCCGGCAAGGTCTCGATCAATTTCCACGCCGCCCAACTCCGCGTCTGGCTCAACGGCCACGTCCCGGCCGATATCGTCGTCGCCAAGAAAAAAACCACCCCGCGCGTTTGGACCCACTACGCCATCACCCGCGACGCAAAGGGCGTCTTCAGCCTGTTCATCAACGGCGAACTCGATGCCACCAGCTCCACCGCCTACCCGGACCCTCTCTCCGCCCTCGACCTCGGCCGCGCCAATCCCAAGAACGGCGGCACCGCCGGCTGGCTCGCCGAGTTCCGCGTCTGGAGCGTTGCCCGCTCCGCCAAAGATATCCGCGAAAACTTCGACCGCAGCTTTCCGTCCGCACCGAAACTGACCCACGTCTTCTCCGGCGCCAACTGGGGCCCGCTCCACGGCCAGGCCCGCATCGATTTCGCCGACGACGCTCCTGCCCTCCTCACCGCCGCCGAAGCCGCCGTGCAGGACGAAAAATTCGCGCAGTTCCGCAAACTCGCCAACACCCGCGGCAATCCCGAGAGCGGTAAGCAGCTCTTCACCACGCTCTGCCTCGCCTGCCACCAATTCGCCGGCAAGGGCGGCATGATCGCGCCCGCCCTCGACGGCGTCGGCAACACCGGCGTCGAAGCCCTTCTCCGCAACCTCCTCACGCCGAGCGCCGCGATGGAGAGCGCGTATCGGACTTTCCGCGTCGTCCTCACCGACGGTTCCGTTCGCGACGGTTTTCTCGTCGAGGAATCCGCCGATTCGCTCGTCCTCCGCACCCCCGGCGCCGAAGACCGCCGCATCCCACGCCCCGAAATCCGCTCCACGTCCTATCTCCGCCGCTCCCTCATGCCCGAAGGGCTCCTCGAAAGCCTCCCCCCCGAGCAAGTCACCGACCTCTTCTTTCACTTAAAGTCCCTGCGTTGAACGACTGGGATTATCTTTGAAACCGAGCGACTTCATTCTGCTAAAAATGGCCTGGTGAGCAGACGACGGTGGATCATCCTGATACGGTGGCCAATCGCGAATTTTAAGCTGAAGTGCCGAGCGGTCTCTTGACGGAGCCCTCCAGCGCATCATGATGCCTGCATGCGAACCACCTTGACGCTCGATCCTGATGTCGCCGCCAAAGCGCGCAAAGGAGCGGCCCGGCTCGGCAAACCGTTCAAAGACGTCATCAACCATGCCCTTCGTATCGGTCTCGACGAAGTGCTGACTCCGCCGGCGGCCAAGCGCTACCGCACCCAACCACGCCCGCTGGGACTGCGTGCCGGATTAAACTACGACGACATCGCCGGATTATTGGCCGTGGGCGAAGGAGAGGAACACCGGTGATTCTCCTCGATGCTAATATCCCGCTCTACGCGGAAGACAGCCTCTCGGAACATCACGAGGTCGTCCGCACGTGGTGGGATGGCCATCTTAGCGGCTCCGAACCGGTCGCTCTTTGCTGGCCGGTGCTAACGGCCTTTCTCCGCATCAGCACCAATCCGCGCATCCTCCGCCGTCCCTTGACGCTCCGCGAGGCCTCCGCTCGCGTGCAGAGTTGGCTGGATCAACCTTGCGTGCGCCTGATTCAGGCGACCGACAACCATTGGGAAATTTTCCAGCGACTGCTGCACGAAGGCCGCGCCACCGCCAACCTCGTCTCCGATGCCCACCTCGCTGCGCTAGCCGTGGAACACAACTGCACGCTCTGCTCCACCGACGCAGATTTCGCCCGCTTCAAAAGCGTTAAGTGGCTCAATCCGCTTGAGCCGGCGTGATCTCGGGCTTCGAAGAAAATTTGCCCTTCTTCACCTGCCCAGGATGACTCCGGTCCGGAGCCTCGATCAAGACCGGTCATCATGAGTGGCAGCCATCATGATTCCCTATCGACCATCCATTCGCTCAGAGTAACTCACCTTTGGATGCAACCGCTGCCAAAGCTCGGAACCACGCCTCGCTATCCGCACGCCGTGAAATCGGGCGACGTTCGCCGGTAGCTTGCCGCTCCCGCTGAACCATCCTTGTCTGCGACGTCCAGCCCCCACCCACCTCACGCCATGCGCCTCTGTCTCCCCTTCTCCTCCTCTCTCTTTCGCTGCCTCTTCAGCGTCCTCACCCTCATCAGCGCGCTCACTCCTCACCACACCCGCGCCGCCGCACCCGCCCCGCTCCGCGCCGGCGCCTTCGCCCAAGACATCACGCCCCTCCCCACTCAACTCCCCACCCCCATCAACGGCGGCATGAGGGGCGCCTTCTCCCGCACCGTCACCGATCCCATGCACGCCCGCAGCTTCGCGCTGCAGAGCGGCGCCACCACGCTCGTCTTTTGTATCGTCGATGCGTGCATGATCCCGCGCGAGCTCTGTGAATCCGCCAAAGCCATCGCCTCCCGCGCCACCGGCATCCCCGCCTCCCACCTCCTCATCAGCGCCACGCACTCCCACTCCTGCGCGACCCTCACGCCCGTTTTCCAAAGCAACGCCGACCCCATCTATCTCGCCAACCTCCCCACTCGTATCGCGGAAAGCATTATCCGCGCCCACGCCAACCTCGAACCCGCCGAAATCGCCTTCGGCCACGCCGCCAACCCCGACCAGGTCTTTAACCGCCGCTGGCTCGTGCAGCCCGGCGACTCCTACGAAAACCCGTTCGACCTCACCACCGACCGCGCGTGGATGAATCCCGGATACAAGAACCCCAAAGTCACCGCCCCCGCCGGTCCCGTCGACCCCGCCGTCTCCCTCCTCGCCGCCCGCGCCAGCTCCGACGGTCGCCCCCTCGCCGTCCTCGCCAACTACAGCCTCCACTACGTCGGCGGCCTGCCCGCCATTTCCGCCGACTACTTCGCCGCCTTTGCCCGCGAACTCACCGCCCGCCTTTCCGCCACCGACACCCGCTACGCCGGCAAACCCGCCTTCGTCGGCCTCATGAGCAACGGCACCAGCGGCGACATCAACAACGTCAACTACGCCGCCCCCGCCCCGCCCAAACGCGCCCCCGGCGAGCAAATCGCCGCCGTCGCCCGGAGCGTCGCCGACACCGCCTTCGCCGCCTACACCCGTCTCGCCTGGCAATCAGCCGCCCCTCTCGCCACCGCCGAGCGCGACCTCACCCTCGCCGTCCGCAAACCGACGCCCGCCGAACTCACCCGCGCCCAACACCTCGTTGCCACGACCAAGCGTGACGCCGACGGCCAGTTCTCCGACCGCAAAGCCATCTACGCCCTCGAATCCTTGGCCCTCGCCGATTTCCCGGCCACGGTCCCCGTCAAACTCCAAGTCCACCGCATCGGCGCACTCACCGTTGCCGCCATTCCCTGCGAGGTCTTTGTCGAAATCGGCCTCGACCTCAAAGCCACCCAACCCCTCGCCGAGCATTTCACGATCTCGCTTGCGAACGGCTACAACGGCTACCTCCCCACCCCCGCGCACCACGCCCTCGGCGGCTACGAAACCTGGCGCGCCCGCAGCAGCTACCTCGAAGTCGACGCCTCCACGAAAATCACCGCCACCCTCCGCGACCTCCTCAGTGCAGTGGCGAAGTGATAACTACGCCTCGGACAGTTCCCCCACTCACGTTTTCCCCTCCAGCTTCCGCCGCGTCCTCTCCAGTTCACCCACGAGCACCTGCTCACTCGGCAACGCCGTGAGATAGTCGCGCACCAGCAACTTCGTCGGCAGCGAATCGGTCGCGTAGCGCACGAGCGCCTCGCCTTTCCCGGAGCAAAGAATTACTCCCACCGGCGGATTCTCCCCCGGCTGCACCCAATGCTCGCGCGCGTAGCTCAGGTAGACGTGCATCTGCCCCGCATCGGCGTGCGTAAACGGTCCGAGTTTCAAATCGAAAATCACGAGACACCGGAGCCGGCGGTGAAAGAATAGCAGATCGACCCGATACCACTCGTCGTCGATCCGCAGCCGACGTTGCCGTCCGACAAACGCGAAGTCGTTGCCCAACTCCAACAGGAACGCCTCCAGGTGCCGCACCAAACCCTCCTCCAAATCGGTCTCCGAATATTCGTCCCGCAGTCCGAGAAATTCCAATACGAGCGGATGGCGGATCTCCTCCTCGGCACTCACCGCATCCTCCGGCTTCGCTTGCGCACCTTTCTTCAGCATCGCCACCTTGTTCTGCGACAGGGCCGTGCGTTCGTAAAACTGGCTGTCCATCTGCCGCTGCAATTGCCGCACCGACCAACCGCCGCGCAACGCCTCCGTGTGGTAAAACATCAGCGCCTCTGGTGAACGGGATCGGCGCACCAGCAACACGTAGTCCGACCACGGCAACGGAAACGCCCGCGCCAGCTCGCGAAAATCCACCGTCGTTGAATTCCGAGACAGCGTCTCGGAATTCGCATTCAGCTCAATTGCCGACGCCGCTTTACCTTCGTTACCACGCATTCCTCCCGATTTCCGAGACAGTGTCCCGGAAATCACCGACGGCGGAAATGCCCGGTAGAATTGTCGCATCGTTTCCAAGTTGTCCGGTGAAAATCCCCGTCCCGCTCGTTTCCCCAGGTCCTCCGAAAGTCGCTTCAGCAGCCCCTCTCCATACTTCGCCCGATCCGCCCCGCCCTGCTCAAACTCCACGATCCGCCGCCCGATCTCCCAATACGTCGCCGTCATGAACGCATTGACCGCACGCGCCGAAGCCCGCCGCGCCGTTGCCACCAGTTCACCAATGCCCACCACCAGCCCGCCGTAATTTTTCACCGCCGCGGCGGTCGGTTTCTTTGCTGCGGATTTCTTGCTCATATCAAGGAGGAGCGGGTGCTCCATTTCTCGGCGACAATAGACCACCCCACGATCCCCATGCGAGG
>JBIKOK010000355.1:0-4922 GCA_044358025.1 Opitutaceae bacterium | reverse complement strand
ATGACTTCAACCGCTGGGACATGCCGCTCGTCACCGCCCCGATCGTCATCGGCGAAAACGCCTGGCTCGGCGCCGACGTCTTCGTCGGCCCCGGCGTGACCGTCGGCGAACTCTGCGTCGTCGGCGCCCGCTCCGTCGTGGTGCGCGATCTCCCGCCGCGAAAAATCTGCGTCGGCCAACCCTGCCGCCCGGTCAGGGACCGCGCCGCACCGCGCTCCGCATGAGGCTCACCCACATCGTCCCCAGCCTCGAACCGCAATACGGCGGGCCCAGCCGCTCCGTGCTCGCCCTCAGTTCCGCCCTCGCCCGCGCCGGCCACGAGGTCGATCTCCTCGCCACCGAACCCGGCCCCGGGGAGACTCACCGCGAGGGCACCTTGCGCGTGCAAAATTTTCATCGCGACTGGCCGCAGCGCCTCTGCGCCTCGTCGGCGATGCGCGCCGCGCTGCGCACCTGCGAGGCCCACGTGATCCACCATCACGCCCTCTGGTTGCGCACGCTGCACTACGCCCACCGGGCCGCCACCTCCCGCGGAGCGAAACTCGTCTTGTCGCCGCGCGGCATGATGAGCCGCTGGGCCTGGCGCCACCGCGATTGGCGGAAGAAATTTGCCCGCGCCTTCATCCATCCCGGCGCCTTCGCCGCCGTCGACGGCTGGCACGCCACGAGTGACGAGGAAGCCGCCGAGATCCGCGCCCTCGGTTTCACCCAGCCGGTGTGCGTCGCGCCCAACGGCGTCGACGCCCCCGAGGCCTCCGAGACCGCCCGCGCCGCCGCGCATTGGAACACCGTTTGTCCCGCCGTCGGAAAACGCCCCGTGGCTTTGTTCTATTCGCGCTTCCACCGGAAGAAACGCGTCATCGAACTCATCGACCTTTGGCTTGAACACGGCCCGCGCGACTGGCTGCTCCTCCTCGTCGGCATCCCCCAAGATTACTCGGCTCCGCTGCTGGAGGACTATGTCATGCGCCAGTCCGGCGGTGGCCGCGTGCTCGCCTTCGACGGCTCCGGTCAACCCGCCCCCTACGCCGTCGCCTCCCTCTTTCTCCTCCCCTCGCACAACGAAAATTTCGGTCTCGTCGTGGCCGAGGCGATGGCGCACGGCGTGCCGGCCCTCGTCACCGACACGACGCCGTGGCGCGCGATCAATCAGGACGACCGCGGCTGGTGTGTGCCTTGGTCCGACTACGCGACCGCCCTGAAAGCCGCCACCGCCGAGAGCCCGGCTTCCCGCCGCGAACGCGGCACCCGCGCCCGCGAGTGGGCCGTCCGCGAATTCTCCTGGGACAAGTCCGCCCGCGCCCTCGCCACATTTTACGCCCAACTCAAAGACCGCCCGGCATGAGTTCCTCGTCCGAACAATCCCCTCCGGCGGAGATCAAATACGACCGCGGCACCGGCGCCCGCGTGCCCCCGGGCCAACGTCCCCTCCGCCCCCTCGAGTGGGCCGTGCTCACGCACCTCGCCGTTTTCGTCGTCGGCACGACCTGGGCCTTTGGCGGCGCCGCGGAATGGTTGCGCCCCATCCTCGCGTGGTGGGGCAGTCTGGGCCTCCTCCTGACCCTGACCGCCGTGCAGGACCGGTCGGCGTGGCGCGACGGCTGGATGAAACCCCTCGTGTGGCTCGCCCCCTTGGTCGTGTTCAACGCCCTCGTTTTTGTCTCCTTGCTTCACCCCAGCCTCCGCGAGGTGAAGTTTGATACCGAAATCCTGCTCGCCAAAGGCGAGGGCTCGCCGTGGATTCCATCATCGACCCGAATCGGCGATGCCCTCCCGGGTCTGTGGCTCTTCGACGCCATCTGGATTTCCTGTTTCAATCTTGCGTTGGTCGTACGTCAGCGCCGGGCGATCCGGGGCCTCCTCATCATCGTGGCGTCGAACACCCTCGCCCTCGCCATCTTTGGCACCGTCCAGAAACTCGCGCGCGCCGAGGGTTTGTTCTTCAACGCGGTCCCCTCGCCGCAGAAATACTTTTTTTCGACCTTCGTCTACCATAACCACTGGGGTGCATTTACCGTCCTGACGACCGCGGTCTGTCTCGCCCTCGCCTGGCATTACGCGCGGCGGCACCAGTCACGGGACGTCTACCACTCGCCCGTGTTCGGGGGCCTCGTCGTCGTCTTGCTCCTCGCGGCGACCGTTCCGCTCAGCGGCTCGCGTTCCTCCACGCTGCTCACGGCCCTGCTGCTGGGCGGCGCCTTTGCCCACTGGACCCTTCGGCTGGTGCGAAAACGCCGCCGCTTCAAAGAATCCGTCCTCCTGCCCATCACCGGGGCCCTCGTCGCCATCGCCCTCGGACTCGCCGGCGTCGCGTATGTCGCCCGCGACACCATCGAGGTCCGCGTCGCCCTGACCCGCACCCAAGTGGGCGACATGCGCGCCGCCGGCAGTGTCGGTTCGCGCGTCGCGCTTTACCACGACACGTGGACCATGGCCGCCGCCCGCCCCCTTTTCGGCTGGGGCATGGGCTCGTATCCCCAAGTGTTCCGGTTCTTCAACACCCAATACGCCCCCGATATCAAGACGACCCGCTTCTACCGCGACGCCCACAGCGACTGGCTCCAGTCCCTCGCCGAGCACGGCTTCGTCGGCACCGCGCTGCTCGCGCTTGGCGGAGTCGTGCCGCTGCTGAGGCTCCGCCGTCGCCACCTCGCGAGCCCCCTGCCAACCTACCTGCTCGCGGGCTGCGCCCTCGTTCTGCTCTACGCCTGGGTCGAGTTCCCTTTCGGCAACGTCGCCGTCGTGCTCGTCTGGTGGCTGAGTTTCTTTTGCGCCGTCCATTACGCACGGCTCTACGACCGCGAAGCGCCCGCCCCGGTGAAATCGGGGTCCGCTTCCGGCTGAGCCCGCGCCCCCGATGTATTCCGTCCTGATTTTGACGCTCAACGAGGAACGCAATCTCCCGCGTTGCCTCGCATCCGCGTCTCACTGTGACGACATCGTCGTCCTCGACTCGGGCTCCACCGACCGCACCACCGAAATCGCCCGCACCGCCGGCGCCCGCGTGTTCGCGCGCCCCTTCGACAATTTCGCGAGCCAGCGCAATTACGCGCAGCGCGAAATTCCGTTTCGCCACCCGTGGGTTTTCCATCTCGACGCCGACGAACAGCTCACGCCGGAACTCGACGCCGAGTGCTGCGCCGCCGCCCGGCGCACCGACCTCGACGGCTTCATGGTCGCCCCCCAAATGCTCTGGACCGGCCGCTGGATTCCGCACTGCACCGACTATCCCGCGTTTCAGGCCCGCTTCGTGCGCGCGCCGCAATTCGCGTTCGTCGAGGTCGGACACGGCCAACGCGAAGCCCCGCACATGCGAATGGAGCGCTTGCACACAAATTACCTTCACGATCTCTCGTCCGGCGGTGAAACCGCATGGCTCGAGAAACACCGCCGCTACGCCCGGGCCGAGGCACAGGCCCATCTCGCGTCCGCCGGCACCCTGCGCTGGAGCGATCTGCTCTCGCCCACGCCCCTCCTGCGCCGCCGCGCCCTGAAACGCCTCAGCTATGCGTTTCCCTTCCGTCCGGCGCTGCGCTTCGTCTACCAATACGTCCTGCGCGGCGGCTTTCTCGACGGCCGCGCCGGCTTCCGCTACTGCCGCCTGCTCGCCCGCTACGAGGGCTTCACCTCGGCCGAGCTCCGCCGGCTCCGCACCGCCGCGGCCTGACTCGTGCGCGCCCTTTTCCTCAACCGCTTCTATTGGCCCGACGAGCCCGCCACCGCGCAGCTGCTCACCGACCTCGCCGAAGCGCTCGCCGCCCGCCAGGTCACCGTCGTCGTCATCACCAGCCACCCCGACAACCCGGCGGTGCCCGCCGAGGAGACCCGCCGGGGCGTTCGCATCCTCCGGGTCCGCGGTTCGCGTTGGGCCGGCCGCCTCGGTCTCGTCGGAAAGGCCGCGGACTACGGCAGTTTTTATCTCGCGGCGCTCTGGCGGCTGGCCCTGACCGCGCGGCGGGGTGACCTGGTCGTGGCGATGACCGATCCGCCCCTGCTCGGCGTGGGCGCCTGGGTGATCGCGGGCTTGCGCCGCACGCGACTCGTCCATTGGGCGCAGGACATCTACCCCGAACTCGCCATCGAACTCGCCGGCCAGCAGTGGCTCCGGGTGTTGCGCCCGCTCCGCAACCTCGCCTGGCGTCGCGCCGAACGGTGCGTGACCCTCGGCTCCGATATGGCCGCCGTGTTCGCCGAAGCCGGTGTCGCCAACGACAGGATTTCCGTCGCGCCCAACTGGGCCCCCGCCGGTCTCACGCCGCAACCCGCCCGCTCTGCCGACGCCTTGCGCACCGCGTGGGGCCTGACCGACAAATTCGTCGTCGCCTATTCCGGCAACCTCGGTCGGGTGCACGACCTCACTCCCGTGCTTGCCGTCGCGGCGGCCCTCCGGGACGAACCCCGCATCGCCTTTGTGTTCATCGGCGCCGGCGCGCAACGCGCCGCGCTGCAGAGCGAAGCCGCGCGCCGCGGCCTGACCAACGTCCAGTTCCGTCCGCCGCAACCCCGCGCGCAACTCTCCGCCGCGCTCGCCCTCGGCGACGTTCATCTCGTCACCCTCCTCCCCGGGTGCGCACGCTACGTTTTCCCCAGCAAACTCGCCGGCGTCGCCGCCATCGGCCGCCCGGTGGTGTTCATCGGCCCCCGCGACAGCGAAATCGCCCGGCTCGTCACGGCGCCGCATCGTGAGTTTGGTTACGCCTTTGAGCGCGCCGACACCGTCGCGATCGCCGCCGCGATCGGCACGCTCGCCCACGACCCGGCCGCCTGCACCCGACTGGGCTCCGCCGCCGCCGGATTCGCCGCTGCGACCGGCACCGCCGCCACCGCCGCGGCACGCTGGCACGCCTGGCTCGCCCCCTGCGAGCTTGCTGCCGCCGCCCTTCCCCCGCTCAACTCGGCCAGCCCATGAACCCGACCCGCGC
>JBIKOK010000370.1:0-4368 GCA_044358025.1 Opitutaceae bacterium | reverse complement strand
CGTCACGGCCCCAACGCAAACGGCTTCGTGCCCGTGCGGACGAAGCGGTTGCCCGGCGAGATCGCGTCGCTGGCGCGATGGCGCGTGCGGTCGCCGTCGTCTTGGAAATTCGCGGTGGGGAGCAGCGTGAATTCGCTGCCACCGGCCTGGATCACAGACACGTCGGCGTTGAAATTCATCACGGAGATCTTTCCGTCGGCGGCGGTGGGGGAGCACTGGTTGTCGGACTTGCTGCCGGGCTCGCCGCTCCACCCGACCGCGCCGTCGGCCGCTCCACGCCGGTTTGCGGGGAGCCTTCTCGGCCAGCGCCGGCGACCTTCGTCTGCTTCTTTTGCCGCGAAGAACAACGGACCGTCACCGTCAGGCTGCGCATCGAACACGCGCTCGCTGACCGGCCGGTCTGCTCTCTTGGCCCCGTGCTGCGGCCGCGCAACAACGCCGACACTTCCCGACGCGGGAAACGTTGGCCGGTAACAACAGCGTGATCCGGAAGCCGATCCGTTTTCATCGCTCTGCTGAGATCAAACTCCAGGCCGTAGACCATCATCTTCCTGTCAGCGAACGTGCCCGCGAGGGCAGGTTTGCTGCCGGGTCCGCCGGGCGGTCGAACGGAGCCTTGGGGTTCACGCGATTTCGGCGTCCCCTGCATCCGGCCGACCGTCCGCTCGTGCCCCCTCCCGGCCTGCGCGTTGCCGTCGGGCAAGGTTCGCGGCTCTGCGGCGTGCGGCCATCGTCAAGGCGATCAGGCAGGACCGGATCACCGCCTTGGCGCGGCCTGTCCTCGTCGACCAGGGTGACCTGCCGAGGGCGCGTGACCGACCCCACCCGAGGGACCATTTTCCTGAATACAGCCGTCAACCGAACCTCTCCCGGCGCAATCCAACCACTCCGCTCACCCAAGCTAAACGGTTGGAATGGGTCTCTGCTCCGCGCGCATCACCAAGATCTCCGCTCACACCTTGATCTCGATCCGCTTCCCGCCCTCCGCCGCCGAGCGGTAAATCGCCTCGACGATGATCATGTCGCGGCGGCCCATTTCGCCCGGCACGTCCGACTCCCGGCCTTCGCGCACGCATTGCGCGATGTGGTCGAGTTGGCGCGCCTGCTGGTTCACGGCCGGCTCGAAGCTGATCTTCCCTTTGCTGGAATCGCCTTGCAGGCCGTTGTAGGAAAACGCCGGTTCGATCTGCACCCAGCCCTTGTCCGACTCCCCGCGGAAGCGATTGATTCCACCGTTGTAGCTCGTAATGAAATCCGCCCGGGTCCCGTCCGCATACTCCATCGCCCACTCGATCGTTTCCTCGACGTCCTTGAAGAACTCCGGGCGCTTCTTCGGTTGCTCCTTGGCCACAATCGCCACCGGCACGGCCTCGCCCGTCGCGATGCCCGCCGCCTGGATCGAGTAAATCCCGAGATCCATCAGCGGCCCGCCGCCCGCGAGTTTCCTTTCCGCGCGCCACTGCGGCTGCGTGAGCGTGAAACCGAAACCGCCGCTCAGCTTTTTGTACGGCCCGACCGCCGGGTCCTTCGCGAGCCGCGCCACCTCGGCGAAATACGGATCAAAGTGCAGCCGGTAACCCACCGAGAGTTTCACCTTGGCCGCCCGGCACGCCGCGATCATCGCGTCGCACTCCGCGACGGAAATCCCCATCGGTTTTTCCGTGATCACGTGCTTCCCCGCCTTCGCCGCCGCCATCACGTGGTCGCGGTGCAGGGCGTTCGGCGTGACGACATAGACGAGATCGATCGTCGGGTTGTCCGCGATGCGCGCCATCCTGTCGTAGGAGTAAATCGCCTTCTCGGGAAACCCGAAGACCTGCGACCAGTTGCGGCCCTTTTCCGGCGTGCCGGTGATCACACCCGTGATCTGCACGTTCTGCGTGAGCTTGAGGGCCGGCGCGAGCTGGCCCGAGGCGTAGCCGCCGAGACCGAGGATCGCGATGCCGAGCTTTGGCGGCGGCAATTCGGCCGTGCGCCCGGGCGGCGCCAGGGCGACCGCCGCGGTGCCCAGGGCCGCTTGGCCGATGAAGCGGCGCCGCGTCAGCAGGGGGCTGGGTTGGGCGCGGTTCATTTGACCACCGGCCGGAGGACGAGATTCCGATACGACACCGTGCCGTGGTCACCCTGCAGGTAGAGCGGACCCGGCCGAAACTGATCGGACCACATCGCACCGCCGGTGCAGCCGGCCGCCGGCTGATTGTCGATGATGGTTTTGCCATTGAGCACGACCGTCACGTGCCGGTCGACGAGGGTCAGATCGAGCGTCTGCCACTCACCCGCGGGTTTTTCGGCCGCCACGCTCGGCGTGATGCGGCTGTAGAGGGCGCCCATGTTGTGCGAATCGAGCGGCTTGCCGAACGAATCGAACACCTGGATTTCATAGATGCCGCGCAGGTAGATGCCGCTGTTGCTCCCGGCAGGCACGCTGACTTCGAGCGTGAGAGTGAAGTCCTCGAATTCTTTTTCCGTGCGGAGATTGGCCGTGCGCTTCGCGGGCGTGCCCGGCGCGTGCTTGGGCACGATGTTCGACAACACGCCGCCTTCGACCTTCCACGCGCTCTCGACCTTGTCTTCTTTTGCTTTCCAGCCGGTCAGGTCCTTGCCGTTGAAGAGCGTGAGGGGTTCGCCGAATTTCACCTTCTTCAGATCGGGCCGGGGCGGCAGCGCGGGGATGCGTTTGCCGGTGAATTGGGCGCTGTCGTAGGCCGTGCCATTCGCTTTCGGGGCCAGCTGGGTGAGCTGCAGCGTGTCGCCCTCGCCCAGCTTGGCGGTGATGGCTTCCGTGAATTGCTGGGTGCGCACGACCTTGCCGGCGGCATCTTTGCGCGGCACGTCACGGGTGCGGGTCACGATCAGACTGTCCTCGGTGATCACCACGCTCGAGACGGGCACCACGCTGCCACCACCCCATAGGATCGAGCCGTCGTAGTAGCCTTTTTCTTTTTTCACTTCGAGCCAGCCGGCGGCACCGTTCGGCAGCGTCAGCGCCCAGCGTCCGAGGAACGCCTCGTTGGGCGCCGCGGCCAGCCGGCCCGGCCCGAGCGCCACGACGAGCGCCGTCAATTGCAACACCACCTGGACCACACGGGAGGTTTTCATAGGGAAGAGAGAAGCAGGGGCCACAGTGCGCGCCGCCGCCGCCGCGTCGAGAAACAATCCGCTCGCCGTGCATCCTCCCCGTTGCGTTATTAGTCCTACCCCTCGCCCATGAATCGTCCTCTTGTCGCCTTGCTTTCCGGCCTCGCCCTGCCTCTCGCGACTCTCGCCGCCGCCCCGCGCCCCGTTTCCTTTGAGAAACTCACCCTCACGTCCGAATACTGGTGCGACGGCGTGAACGCCGCGGACCTCAACGGTGACGGCAACAGGGATGTCGTCGCCGGTCCGTTTTGGTATGCCGGCCCCGACTTCAAGACGCGCCACACCTTCTACGAGCCGGTGCAGCAGGAGCTCGAGAAGACGCCGACGAACTCGATGTTCTCCTTCATTGCCGATTTCAACGGCGACGGCCGTCCCGACATTCTCGTGCTCGGCCGCGTGCTGTTCCATCAGGCGTTCTGGTATGAGAATCCCGGCGCCGCCGCGGCCACCCAGCCCGGTGCCCGCTGGAAAAAACACTTCGTGGCCAACCGGGTCTTCGGCGAGTCCCCGCTCTTCGTCGACGTCGATGGCGACGGCAAACCCGAGCTCGTCTCGATTTCCGGCAACGTCGCCGCCGACAAAATCAAGCAGTGGGGCTGGTACGCGCCGAACTGGGCTGCGCCCGACGAACCGTGGAAATTCGTTCCCGTTACCGAAAAGGCCGAGTTCAACCACTATTACCACGGCGAAGGGGTCGGCGATCTCAACGGCGACGGCCGCGCCGACCTCGTGACCAACGAGGGCTGGTGGGAACAGCCCGCCCAAGGTACGCCGGCCGGCACGCTCTGGAAAAAACACGCGTTCACCTTCAGCTCCGATCGCGGCGGGGCCCAGATTCTGGTCACTGATGTCAACGGCGACGGGCGCGCCGACGTCGTCACCGCCCTCAACGCCCACGGCTGGGGCCTCGCGTGGTTCGAGCAGAAGCGCACCGCCGCCGGCGCGATCACCTTCGTCGAACACAAGCTGATGGGCACGCGCGACGAGGAGAAAACCTACGGCGTCGCCTTTTCGCAGCCCCACGCCCTCACGCTCGCCGACCTCGACGGCGACGGTCTGCCCGACGTCGTCACGGGCAAGCGCCGCTGGGCCCATGGCCCGACCGGCGACGTCGAGCCGATGGGCACCCCGGTCAACTACGCCTTTCTGCTCCGTCGGGACGCGGCCGCACCCGGTGGTGCCCGCTTTGTCCCACAACGCATCGACGACGCGTCCGCCCTCGGCACCCAG
>JBIKOK010000136.1:0-16593 GCA_044358025.1 Opitutaceae bacterium | reverse complement strand
GGACGTAATCGAGGCGCGCCTGCAGGAAGTGTTCAAGGCGCCGGTGCGGATTCACGGCAGCGGGCGGACGGATTCGGGGGTGCATGCACGCGGGCAGGTCTTTCACTTTGACGCGAAGTGGGAGCACGGCGCGGACCGGCTGATCCGGGCGCTCCGCACGGGACTGCCCGAGACGATCCAGATCCGCAGCGTCCGGGTGGTCGCGGCGGATTTTCACGCGCGGTTTCAGGCGACGAAGAAACGCTATGTCTACCACGTCCATCTCGGCGACGCCGATCCGTTCGCGCGGCCGTTTTGTCTGCAGGTGTTGCGGCCGCTCGATCTCGCGGCGATGGACGCCGCGGCGGCGGTGTTGCGCGGGCGGCACGATTTCCGGGCGTTCACGGCGCTCAACGGGACCGAGCGGGAAGACGCCGTGCGCAACGTGAGCCGGCTGGAGATCGTGCGGCGCGGGCGACGGCTGCGGATCACCGCAGAGGCGGAGGGTTTTCTCTACAAAATGGTGCGGAGCCTGGTCGGGGCGCTGCTCGCGGTGGGCGAGGGCCGGCTCACGCCGGAACGGGTCCGCGAAATCCTGCTGTCACGGGAGCGCACCGCGCTCGTGAAAACGGCGCCGCCGCAGGGGCTTTTTCTGGAAAAGGTCTTCTACCGATGAAGCCGCGGCTGAGCCAACTCGTCCGGGGGTTGAGCGACGCGGTGTTTCCGCCGTCGTGCGTCCATTGCCGCGGGTTGGTCGAAGCGGAGTCCGAGCCCCGCGAGGCGGGCGGGGGCGGATTAACGACGGACGGCGGGTTTCGGCATTTGTGCGCGCGGTGTGTGGCGCAGCTCGATTTTGTGCAGCCGCCGCATTGCACGACGTGTGGCTCGCCGTTCTTCGGCGAGGTCGAGGGCGAGCGGGTGTGTCCGCATTGCGAAGGGCTGCAGCCGGCCTTTCGCGAAGGGCGCACGGCGGTGCTGTTCAAGGGGCCGGCGCGGGCGCTCGTGATCGAACTCAAGTATCATCGGGGGCTGCATGTGCTCGCGGACATGGAGGCGATTTTTCGGCGGGCGACGCACGTGGGCGAGCTGGTGCGCGGGGCGGTGCTCGTACCGGTACCGCTGCACCCGCGCAAGGAGCGCGAGCGCGGGTTCAACCAGACGGCGCTGCTCGCGGCCCGGCTCGCGCGGGTGGCGGGCGGCGACGCGCGGGTCGAGGCCGTGCTGCGGCGCGTGGAGGACACGCCGACGCAGACGGCGTTTGACCGACGCAGTCGAATGGCGAATCTGAAAAATGCCTTTGCGCTGGCCCGGGGCGCCGCCATTAATCCCGACCTCCATTATGTCATCGTCGACGACGTTTTCACGACAGGCTCCACGCTCAACCGCTGCGCGCAGACGCTGCGGCGCGCGGGCGGCCTGAAGCTCGACGTCGTCACCTTCGGCCACGGCTGAATTCTCCCTGTCATGCATTTCGACAAACCCACCTACACCGTCCGCAAAACTCGCAAGAAAGATATCCCGAAGGGCGTCTACACGAAGGATCCCGCCAGCGGGGAGATCATCTTCAACAAGGAAATTGAGGACAACCAGATGGTGGTGCCGAAGAGCGGTCACCATTTTCCGATCGGGGCGCGGGCGCGCATCGCGAAGCTTTTTGACGACGGCACGTTCGTGGAGTCCGAGGCGGCGGTGAAGTCGAGCGATCCGTTGAAATTCATCGACTCGCAGCCCTATCCGGAGCGGCTCAAGCGCTACGAACGGGACAGCGGTTTGCCCGAGGCCGTGGTGTGCGGCACGGGCAAGATCCACGGGATCGCGGTTTCGGTCGCGGTGATGGATTTTCGTTTTTGCGGCGGTGCGATGGGCGCGGCGGCCGGCGAGAAGATCACCCGGGCGATCGAAACGGCTGCGAAAAAGAAGCTCCCGTGCATCATCTTCAGCGCCTCGGGCGGCGCGCGCATGCAGGAAGGGATCTATTCGCTCATGCAGATGGCGAAAACCAGTGCGGCCCTCGGTCGGCTCGCCGCGGCGAAGCTCCCCTACATTTCGGTGCTCACGCACCCGACCATGGGCGGCGTCACGGCCAGTTTCGCGACTTTGGGCGACATCATCCTCGCCGAGCCGGGCGCGCTCGTGGGATTTGCGGGCGCCCGGGTGATCAAAGACACGACGAAGCAGACCTTGCCGGCCGGTTTCCAGACGGCGGAGTTTTTGCTGAAGCACGGATTGATCGATCAGATCGTGAGCCGCCTCGAGCTGCGCGACCGGTTGCGCGATCTGCTGCTGGCGCTGCACGTGGGCAAGAAAACCACGGCGGCGGCCGCGGCGAGAAACTGACCACGGCCGACGACGGCGACGCTGCCCATGTCCACCGGTGAACCGACCGATTACGGGGCGGTGACGGAGTATCTCTTCGGCTTGAAAGCCCGCGGGGTGCGCTTCGGCATCGATCGTATGCGAATGCTCGCGGCCGAGATCGGTCATCCCGAACGAGCGGTGCCGTGCGTGCATGTGGCGGGGACGAACGGCAAGGGTTCGGTGGCCGCGATGCTCGACGCGATCTTGCACGCCGCGGGCTGGCGCACGGGGCTCTACACGTCGCCGCATTTGGTGAAACTCGGTGAGCGCGTCCAAGTGGAGCGGCGGGCGCTCACGGAGGCGGAAATCACGGCCTACGCGCGCGAGCTGCGGCCGGCGGCGGAGCGGGTGGCACTGGCGAACGCGGACGACCATCCGAGTTTTTTCGAGTTCATGACGGCGATGGCGTTGCTGCAGTTTGCGCGGAAGGGCTGCGACGTGAGCGTGATTGAGGTCGGCCTGGGCGGCCGGCTCGACGCGACGAACATCGTGACGCCGGAGGTGGGCGTGATCACGTCGATCGGGCTCGATCACTGCGAGTTCCTGGGCAACGAACTGGGGCAGATCGCGGCGGAGAAAGCCGGGATCATCAAGCCCGGGCGACCGGTGGTGATCGGGCGCATGCCGGCGGTGGCGGAGCAGGTGATCCGCGGGATCGCGGCCGAGCGCGGCGCACGGGTGACGTCGGTCACGGCGGAGTTCGGCGAGGAGCTGGAGCGTTATCCGCACACGAATCTGGAAGGCGACTACCAGCGGTGGAACGCGGCCACGGCGACGCTGGTGGCGCGGGCGTTGCCGGCGAAATGGCGGATCACGGATGCGGCGATCGCCCAAGGCTTGGCGCACGTGGACTGGCCGGGGCGTTGGCAGCGGGTGCGGATCGGCGGCCGAATCGCTATTCTGGATGCGTCGCACAATCCCGAGGGAGCGCAGGTGCTCGAGGCGAACCTGACGCATCTGGTCGCGGAGACGGGGCGGGCGCCGGTGGTGATCACGGGCGTGCTCGGGGTGGCGCGGGCGCAGCCGCTGATCGAGACGATTTGCCGGTATGCGCAGGAGATTCACTTCGTCGTGCCGAACCAGGCGCGCGCGTGCAGCCATGCGGAACTGGAAGCGCTCGTGCCGGCGGATTTCCGCGCGCGGGGCGGACGTGTGGTGCGGGCGACGGTGGAGGGGCTGTTTCCATCGGCCGGGCGCTGTACGGCGGGCGGGGCCGACGATGTCGTGGTCGTCACCGGATCCATTTATTTGTTGGGTGAAGTCATGGCGCGGCTCGGACCGGGCAGCGGCGCGGGCGAGGGGCGTTTGCAGGATTTTTAGAGCATTGCGAGCGGCAGGATGGCCACCAGGGGCAGATCCGCTGGCCATCGTAGGCGGTGACCGTGGCGAGGGCCGGGTGATTGCCCCAAGGAGTGGGGCGCGGGAACGGATTGCGGCGGCGGGCCGCGGGGCCTGCCCGGTGCATCACCTCCATGCGCCGGGACTGAAATCGGACGAGCAAGCGGATGCGGAGCGCGTCCGGGCGCCGGCCGAGGTGGACGGTGCGCAGGTCGATTCTTTTTTTGTGCGCCCTCAGGTGGTTCACGACGACGCTGTCCCGGCGCGCACGCCGCGTTTCGGCGACCGCGGCCCGGGCCTGTTCGGCGGATTGGAGCGTCCTGTCTTTATTTCAGCCCCTGGGCGTCGACGACGTTGTGCACCGCCAACACCGATCGGCTCAACTTGAACGCGGCTTGATCTGCGCCAACGTCAGATCGGGCCGGGCGGCCACCAGCGTCGTGAGTTTGGCCCAGGACCCGGTTAGGATAGGGGCTTTCCTGCCAGAGTCGCGATGTTGGGGCCACGGTTCGTTCGGCTGGTGCCGCGGCTCGAGAGGTCATCCACCGGGCCGGCGAATCCCGCAACTGCCGCGCGATCCCCTTTCTGGCCCCCCAGCACATCCTGCGATCCACGACCGGTTCCGGTCGATTGATCGAGAGGGCTTTCAAACCCTCTCCGCAAATCCTGACAACCGTGCTGGCGAGGGTTCTATCCAACGTGCTAGAGCCGGCGGGTGTAGAGGTTTCCGTCCGCGTCGCGAAAAACGATTTCCGCGTTTTCGATCGACTGCAGAATGAGGCCTTCGATGACGGCGTCGCCGGGTTCGAAGACCTTGCCCGCAACGCTCAGGCGCTGGCTGCCTCCGCCGGCGGCGGCGGTGATGGGTAATCGCCGCATTTTTTCGGTCAACACATCGGACGGGCCGGCGCGTTCGGGCGCGGCCGGGGCTGGCGGAGTTGCGGGCGTTTGGGTGGCGGGGGCAGTCGGCGCCGGGATGCTCGGCGCGGGCGTTGCAGTTTGCGTGAGAAACCAAACTCCGGCGACGGCAACGACCAGCAGCACGGCAACGCCGGGGAAGAGCCCAACGCGTTTTCGAGGCGGGGGCGCCGAGGCCGCGGGGGCGAGGGCGGCGGCGGTCTGGGCGGCGGCGGGCTTGACCGCGGCGGCGGCGGGTTTCTGCAAAAACGGGTTGGGGGGCGGGCCGACTTTGAGGGTGGGCACGTCATGCAGCCCCTCCGGTTTGGGCGGGGTCACATTCTTGCCTTTGCTTTTGGCGAGGGCGGCGGCGATGTGGCTCACACGCGGATTCAACGGCGTCGCCGTCGGCGGGTGAAGCCCCAAATAGTGCGGGAGTTGCTCACACCATCCCGGCGGCGCGGAAACTGTAAAATCCGCGGCCGAGCGGATCCGCCGCGGCGCGTCCGACGATCACATGGTCGAGAAGTTCGATATCCACGGCTTTGGCGGCTTCGCGGAGCAGGCGGGTGACCTGCACGTCGGCGGCGCTCGGCGCGGGATCGCCGCTGGGGTGGTTGTGGACGCAGACGACGGCGGACGCGGCTTCGCGAATGGCGGCGCGGAAAACTTCGCGCGGATGGGCGAGGGCGGCGGTCGCGGTACCGGAGGTGATCTCGACGCGCCGGAGCAGGCGGTTCTTGCGGTTGAGGCAGAGCACCCAGAATTTCTCCACCTCAAGGCCGACGGCGAGCGGGGCCAGATAGTCGGCCACAAAGTCGGCGCGGTTGAGCGGCGGATCGTCGCCGGATTTTTGGTCCAGGATGCGGCGGGCGATTTCCATGACGGTGAGGAGCTGGAGGGCTTTCACTCGGCCGATTCCTTTGAGTTTTCGGAAATCTTTTTCCTGCCAGGCGATCAGGCCGGCGAGGGAGCCCGCGTCGGCCATCAGGCGTGAAGCAAGGGTCAGCACATCGTGGCCGCGCGTGCCGCTGCGCAGGAGCATGGCGAGGAGTTCAGTGTCGCTCAGGGCCGCGGCGCCGAGTTTCTCCAGGCGCTCCTGGGGACGCTCGCCGACCGCCGTCTCGCGCAGGCGGTTGGGCACGGGATAGTCGGGTCCGTCGGGCACGGATTTCTTTTGGACAGTTTTTGATCCGCTGCCAATCCTCGACCCGCATGAATCCACTCCGCGTCGTCGTCTGGGGCGAAAATATCCACGAACGGCAGGACGCGGAGGTCGCGGCGATTTACCCGGACGGGATGCACGGCGCGATCGCGGCCGGGATCCGGGAGGGGCTGCCGGACGCCGACGTCACGACGGCGACATTGCAGGAGGCCGAGCACGGGCTGTCGGCGGAGCGCCTGGCCGCGACGGACGTGCTGACGTGGTGGGGGCATCGGGGGCACGCGGAGGTCAGCGATGCGGTCGTGGACCGCGTGCAGCGGCGGGTGTGGGAGGGGATGGGGCTGATCGTGCTGCACTCGGGTCACTACTCGAAGATTTTCAAGCGCCTGATGGGCACCACGTGTTCGCTGACGTGGCGCGTGGCGGGCGAACGTCAGCGGTTGTGGGTGTGCAACCCGGGGCATCCGATCGCACGGGGCGTCGACCGGTGTTTCGAGTTGGCGCGGGAGGAAATGTATGGCGAACCGTTCGCCGTGCCCCCGCCGGATGAGCAGGTGTTTATCTCGTGGTTTGAAGGCGGTGAAGTGTTCCGCAGCGGCTGTTGCTGGCGGCGGGGGAACGGCAATATCTTTTACTTCCAGCCGGGGCACGAAATTTATCCGACCTATTTCGACCCGAACGTCCGCCGCGTGATTGCGAATGCGGTGGAGTGGGCCCGTCCGCAGGGTGTGTGGGTGGACTCGTGTCCGAATGCGAAGAACGCCCCTGAACGAATAAGTCCGAACGGATAGGGGGCTGGGTGATCTTTCGGGAGTATTCCGTGTCTAGACCCTATTTCCGCCGCGCGCGGCGAAGGCTAAAGTGGGTTGTGGAATGTGCGCCGAAATTCTCGCGATGCCCCCTCACTGCGCTGGCGCTTGTGGGCGCGAGCTTCGTGCTCCTGATGCAGAGCGGATGTGCGACGCAAACGTCGTGGTCGGTTGAGGCGGTGTGCTCGGCGGCAGCCGCGGTCTCGCCGGTGCCCGAGTCGGTCCCGCCGCGGGAGGCGTGGCGCTTGGCCGAAGACTATGCGCGGGATCACCCCAAGTGCGAAGTGTTGGTGGGCAGTGGCGACTCGATGCTGCCGCTCTATCGGGATCGCACCGTGCTCGTGGTGGAGCGGGTCGCGATGGGTGAGTGGCGGATGGGGATGACGGTGATTTTCGTCGGCGAATCGGGCTGGCCGGTCGCCCATACCCTCCTCGACAAGACGCCGCGGGGCTGGCGCACGATGGGGGTCGGCAACCGCGCGCCGGACCGCACGAGGGTGCGCTCCGACAATTACATTGGCACGGTCGTCAAAGCGTTTGCCCCGGCGTTGCGGGACGGTTAGGCCGCCGTCACGCAGAGCGTTACGGTCGACGGGCGCGGGACGGGGCTGGAGCCGATCTCGCTCGGGGCGGTCGTGGGGACTCGGGCCCCTCGGGATTAAACCGATTCGCGGTGGGCGCGGCAAAGCGCGCCAAGCCGGATCAGTAGTGTTTGACGTAGCCGTTGCGGCGCAGGCGCTCGAGCCAGCGTTCCTGACCGCTGCGGGACATCTGCGTCACGAGGATGCGTTCGATCTGGTCGCGCACTTCGTCGATGGGCTGGATGCCGGCGAACTTGCGGTCTTCGGCGAAGAGGAGGAAGCAGCCTTCCGGGAGGAGCACGGGTTTGGAGGCTTCGCCTTTCTTCAGGGCGAACGCGGGGTCGCTGAATTCCTTTTTGAAGTCGGAACGTTTGAGCCAGCCCCAGTCGCCGCCTTTGGATTTGCGGGCGTCCTTGCTGTATTCCTTGGCGAGGTCTTCGAAACTCGTGCCGGCTTTCAGCTTGGCAAGGATGTCGGCGCCCATGGCCGCGAGCTGGGCGTCGGTCTCGCCCTCGGTGCGCGTGAGCTGGATGAGACGGAGGTGGACTTCGTCTTCGCGGTAGAACCGGTCTTTGTTTTCGTTGTAGAAGAGCTCGATCTTCACGGGGCTGACGACGCTCTGCGACTTGCGCTGCTGGCCCTGCATGTAGCGGTAGATGATTTCATCTTCCTGTTCGCGGCGGAATTCGCGGAGCGTGGTGCCGCGGGAACGCAGGTAGGCGAGAAACTTGGAGCGGTCGTTGTCGAACTGGTCGCTCTGCATGCGCGCGATCTCGGCGTCGACGATAGCCTCCGGGATGTGCTTCTTCTCGTCCTTTTTGAATTCCTTGATGATGAGGACGCGGTCGATGAGATCCTGGATGACGCTGTCCTGCAGCGCTTCGATCTTGGCGTTATATTCCTGCTCGTTGCGGATGTTCTCGCGCTGGAGCCCGGGGAGAAGCGGCGTGATCTCGCGGCTGACGTCAGCAACCGTGATGATCTTGTCCTCGGCGACGGCGACGATGCCGTTGGCGTAACGCAGATTGAGGTTGTCGCCGGCGGAAGGGGCGGAGGGTTGCGCGCAAAAACCAGTGGCGGCCACGGTGGCGTAAACGGCGGAGGCGAGACTGCGGCGGAGCGTCATGGAGTCGGCAGGTTGTTCAGGAAGATAATGATTTCGCGCAAACGTAGGAGGGGCTTGGGGGCGGTCAACCTTGGAAACCGGGTGCCCACTTGCACCCAGTCGTCGCGGCGGCCGCTGTTTCGCAGGCATTTCAGCCGGCTCGACTCGGTTTCGACGGAGACAAGGCCCCTTTGTTCCGCCCGCACGCGGATTTCGGTGACGAGGAGGAGCGCTTTCACTTCGTCGCCAAATTTGCCGAAACGGTCGCGCAGGTCGGATTCGATGAGTTTGAGTGCGGGTAGAGCGTCGGCGAGGGCCAGTTTGCGGTAGAAATCGATGCGCAGGCGCGTCTCGCTGATATAGGTCGAGGGGAGGCGGGCCTGGATTTTGGGCACGTCGACGGCCCCACCGGCGACGTGTTCGGCATCGCGGATGGCAGTGTAACTGTCGGTGTGCCGGCCGCGGTCGGCCGTCGCGGGGTCGCGCCCGGCGCTTTCGCCGACGAAGACAAAGTCGAGTTTGACGTTGGCGCGGATGGCGGAAGCGTTTTTTTCGCCTTTGAGGCGCGCGACGGACTGGCGGAGGAGCTGGCAGTAGAGTTCGAAGCCGATGCCGACGATGTGGCCGCTTTGCTCGGCGCCGAGGAGGTTGCCGGCGCCGCGCAGTTCGAGGTCGCGCATCGCGATGCGGAAGCCGGCCCCGAGTTGGTTGTGCTGGCGCATCGCGGTGAGGCGCTCGCGGGCGACTTCGAGGAGGCGCGTGTGGCGGTGGAGCAGCAGATAGGCGTAGGCCTGGTGTTTGAACCGGCCGACGCGGCCCCGGAGCTGGTAGAGCTGCGAGAGGCCGAACCGGTCGGCGCCTTCGATGATGATCGTGTTGCAGTTCGGGATATCGAGCCCGCTTTCGATGATCGTCGTGCACACCAGCAATTGATAGCGGCCGGCGACAAAGTCGGTCATGACGCGCTCGAGTTCGTCGGCGCTCATCTGGCCGTGCCCGGTGCCGATGGTGACCGCGGGCAGGAGTTCGCGGAGGCGAGCGGCGACGAGCTCGATGGTTTGGACTCGGTTGTGCAGATAAAAGACCTGTCCGCCGCGGCGGATCTCGTGGTGCACGGCGTCGACCACGACTTTTTCCTCGTAGGTCTTGACGATGGTCTGGATCGGATGGCGGTTCGTCGGCGCGGTCTCGATCACGCTGAGGTCGCGCGCGCCGGTGAGCGCCATGTAGAGTGTGCGCGGGATCGGCGTCGCGCTCATCGAGAGCACGTCGACGGTGGCGCGCATGGACTTGAAGGCCTCCTTGTGTTTCACGCCGAAGCGCTGTTCCTCGTCGATGACGACGAGGCCGAGTTCGCGAAATTTCACGTCCTGCTGGAGCACGCGGTGGGTGCCGATGAGGATGTCGACCTGGCCGGCGGTCACGGCTTCGAGGATTTTTTTCTGCTCCGCCTTGGTGCGGAAACGGCTGACCATTTCGACGGCGATCGGGTAGCCCGCCATGCGTTCGCGAAAGGAGTTGAGGTGTTGTTGAGCGAGGACGGTGGTCGGCACGAGGAGGGCGACCTGCCGTCCGCCCTGCACGGCTTTGAAGGCGGCGCGGATGGCGACTTCGGTTTTGCCGAAGCCGACGTCGCCGCAGATGAGGCGGTCCATCGGGCGCGTTTTTTCCATGTCCGCCTTGGTCTCGGTGATGGCCCTGAGCTGGTCGCGCGTCTCGGTGAACGGAAACGACGCCTCGAATTCCTTCTGCCACGTCGTGTCCTCGGCGAACGCGTGGCCCGGCTGGGCCTCGCGCGCGGCGTGGATGCGGAGCAGTTCGGCGGCGAGGTCCATGGTCGAGCGCTCGGCGGCCTGCCGGGCTTTTTCCCACCGGCCGGAGCCGATGCGGCCGAGCTGCGGGCGGGCCTTGCTCAGGCCGACGTAGCGGCTGATGAGGTGCGATTCCTGCAACGGCACGTGGAGGGTCACGTGGTCGTCGAACTCGAGGGAAATCACTTCGCGGAGGCCTTGGACGGTGTCGAGTTTGGTGAGCCCGCGGTAGAGGGCGATGCCGTGTTGGAGGTGGACGACGAAGTCGCCCTCGACCAATTCGGAAAAATCGAGGAGCTGGTCGATCTGCGCCCGGTGCGCGACGGCGCGGGGGTTGAGCGCGGGGCGGCGGTGGCGCTGGCGGCCGAAGATTTCCGTCTCGGTGACGACGACGAGGCCGGCGGTGGCGGACTTGTCCCATGCGAGGCGAAGGCGGGCATCGTCGCGAAACGTCACGCGGAAGCCCTCGTTGAGCGAGCCGCGGAGGAAGCGGGGCTTGATGTGCTTCAGCACGGGGTCCTCGGCGAGGATCTCCTGCGTGCGTTGTTCCTCGCCTTCTTTCGAGACGACAAAGGCCACGCCGTAGCGGGCTTTGCGCCAGGCCGCCACCTGGACGAGGAATTTGCGCCGCGCATCCTCCTCGACCTGCAGGCGTTCCTGCGCGACGAGCGAGCCCTCGGGATAGCTGCGGTGGTGGGCGAGGCTCTCGGTGTCCCAGGTGAGTTCGGTGGCGCCCGCGTCGAAGAGGGCGCTGGCCTCGTCGAGATCGCTCACGCCAAAGGCGGCGGCGCATTTTTCGAGCAGCGGCGTGAGGCCGTCGAAGCCTTCCCGGGCGAAGGAACTGAACTCCTCCTCCAGCGCGGCGGGTTCGACGAACACGAGGTGCGTGCTTGGAGTAAGATAGTCCGCGAGACCGGTTTTCGACGAACCGAGTTTTACCCGGGGCGAGGCGGACAGGGTGATGCTCGCGACACTCGCGCCGGAGCGCTGGGTGACGGGATCGAATTCGCGGATCTCCTCGATGTCGTCGCCGAAAAAATCGAGCCGGTAGGGCTGGTTCGCGGTGACGGGATAGAGGTCGATGATGCCGCCGCGGATGGCGTAGTGGCCGGGCGCTTCGCACACCGCCTCGGAATCGTAGTCGAGTTTTTGGAGCTGCTCGAGCAGGCCTTGAAACGACTGGGTCTGGCCGCGGCTGAGCGTAAGTTCGCGCGTCGCGAATTCCTCGAGGGCGGGCACGGGCTGCAACAGGGCCGCAGGCGTCGTGACGACAATGACGGTGTCGGGCGTGGACGCCATGCCGCGGACGGCGCGCAGGCGCGAGAGCACGGTGAGGCGGTCGCTCGACGCGGCGAAGGCCTCGCGCATGTCGCGGCTGTCGGTCATCGATTCGGGAAACAAGAGCGTGCGCCGCGGGCTGGGGTCGGCCGCAGCGGCGAGGAAGAAGGCGATGTCCTCGGCGACGTGTTCGGCGGTCTTCAGATCTTCGGCGACCACGAGCCAGACCGGGGCGGGTTGTGCGCGGGCGAGTTCGGCGACGACCGCGCCGCGGGCCGCCGGGCAGATGCCGGTGAGCTTGGTGCGCGATGACGTCGGAGCGGACATGGATGGGTTGGGTGAAGGGGCGAGTCCGACCAACCGGTGGACGCGCCACAAGCCAGTGGTGTCTGTATCGGCGCGACGCAAGTCGTCGAGCGAGGAAAACCGATTATCCCGAATAAGATCGAGCGGCCGGATTTGTGGGCCGCGTGGTGGGGGCCGACGTGCCGCGGGAGGTGGAGCAGGGGCCAACGAGCCGCGCGGTCCGCCAGGCCGCGCGGATTTTTCGTGCGACAGGTTCTGCCCGAGGTGAAGGGATGCGGTTCCGCGAGTCCGGCCCGTCAGGCCGGACTGGCGACGGAGGGGATGGGGCGGGGGCCCTCGGGGAAGATGGCCACAGGGGTGTCGCGGCCGAGGCGCGCGAGTTCGGTGTCGAGCACGGCGCGCAAGTCGGCGACCCGGTGAGGTGGGCGCGGCGGAGGTCGGCGTCGGGCAAGGCGGAGAACAGGCCGACGCGGGCTTTTTTCCGGATCAACGCGAACAGCCGCACCTGGCACGGGCCGAATTCGCGGAAACCCGGGGCGGTGAGGGTGGCGAGCATCGCGTCGACCGAGGCGTGTTCGAGGAGCCTGCGGCGGACGTTGCCGTGTTCGGGAAAGCCGACGTTGGACCGGGCGGCGGCGAGAATGAGACCGCCGGGGCGGACGATTGGGCCAGGCCGATTTCACCGGAGAGGAGACGCTTGATCGTCGCGGCCGGAGTGGCGGGGAGAGGGCGAAAGGCGAGAGGGCGATGGACGGGCGGACGGCGCCGAGCGGTGAGAAGCGGCGGCGAGCGGGCGAGAGGGGCTTCCGCGCGGCGGCGGCGCGTGGCCCATGGGCAATTGCGTTGCGTGTTCGGGGACCGTGCGGCCAGTGTTCGAGCGAAGCAAGCGGGGGCCGACGACGGGGCCGCGGACAGGTCGATGGCTCCGTGGCTTTCACACTATGAACAACATTGCCCTGCGAGATTATTTTGCCGCCCACGCGCCGCTGGCGCCCACCTGGTTTACGTCGACGATTACCAAGGCGAAGTCGGAGATGATCCCGGATTTGGCGCGCGGGGCGGGCTACGTTAAGAGCAACACTGTGGTCATCGAGGAGAGCCCGCTGCAACGCGAGGTCCGCTGGCGGTTCGCTTACGCGGACGCGATGGTGCTGGGGGCGAGTCCGGCGCCGTAAGCCGAAGTGCCAGGCGGGTGAGGGCGCGGGACCCGTGAACGCGGGACCGGTGAACGGGTCGTGACAGCGGAAGTTGGGTCCGATTGCGTTGGGTTCGCACCATGCACGGCCACACGTTGCTCGAAACCCTCCGCTCGCTCCCGGCCCAGACGAATGCCGCCGTGTTTTTGCGCCATGCGGAGCGCTTTCCGATTTTGGCGGCCGCGGACCCCACGCTGGCGGAACTGACGCCCACCGGCCACGCGGCGGCCGAGGCGTTTGGGACGCGGATCAGCGGCTTTGACCGCGTGCGGATTTTTCACAGCCCGGTGAAGCGGTGCCGGCAGACGGCGGAGGGCATCGCGCTGGGGTTGGGCGCAACGGGCTGTCGCGTGGAGATGGCCGGTCCCGCCGAGGCCCTCGGGGTCGACTACATTGTCGACGGCGCGGAGACGGCGCGGCTGGCTACGCAGCACGGCGAGCATTTTATCCGGTTGTGGTTTTCCGGCCAGGTGGGCCCTGAGGTGATTCACGCGGCAGAGCAGATTGTCACGCGCAAGCTCGCGTATCTGACCGAACGCCTGCAGCAGCCGGATCCCCACGGACGGAGACTCGATCTGCACGTCTCGCACGACTGGAATATTCTTACACTGCGTGAGCGGTTGTGCGGCGTGCGCCACGAAGAAGCGGGGTGGCTCAACTTTCTCGATGGCGTCGCCTTTACCGTGGCCGTGGACGGCTTGCGCGCGGTCTATCGCGACCACGCCGTGACGCGGCCGTGGCCGTGGAGGTTTGCGACGGGCGCGGAGTAGGGGCGGCGGGGGCCGACGCTCGCGCGTGAGCCGGTGGCGAGCGGCTCCGCGACTCCCGCTGTGATCCAGGCGAGCCATCGGCGCGGGCGCGTGGCCTGCGCGTTTGGCCCGAAGCAGATCAAGCCTTCGGCGATTGAGCCGCGGGGACGGCGAGGGGGAAGGCGTCGCGTGAGGGCGGGACACAATCCACCGAGTTTGTCTCGCGCTTGGGCGGCCGGGTTTGGCCGCAACGATCTCCGGCTTTCGGCTTGGTTTCGGTTGCCACTTGGGGTGATGCCCGTTGCTTTGGCGCACTCTATGTCCGGCTGCCCTTTCTCGACTGCGACCGATCAAACGACCCCGCCAGCGTCGGACGAATTGGCGTTTCTGGCCGAGGTGCATTCCGGCGCGGTGCTGGCGGATCGCATCGCCGTTTGCCGCGCATCGTTGACGGCAGGCGAGCCGGCACCGCTTACATCGGCCGAACTCACGTGGGCCGGCCGGGTGGCCTGGCGCAATCACGCGCGCTGCATCGGGCGACTGTATTGGCGCACGCTTGCCGTGCGCGACGAGCGACACATCGACACGGCCGAGGGGATGATCGCGAGCCTGCTGGAACATGTCGCGCTGGCGCAGGCCGACGGCACGGTGAGGTCGGTCATGACGGTGTTTGCCCCGCCGGAACGGGCGGGCGCACCGGCGCCACGCATTTGGAATCACCAGCTCTGCGCCTACGCCGGTTATCGCGGTCGTGGCGGTGCAGTGCGCGGAGACCCGAAGAACGTTGCGCTGACCGAGCAAGCTTTGGCGTTGGGCTGGGAAGCGCCGGCGGAGCGCGGGGCGTTTGATTTGCTGCCGTGGATCGTCGCGGGCAGGAACGGGCCTCCGCAGCTGTTTCGGCCGCCGGCCGGACTCCTGCGCGAAGTGGGGTTGCGGCATCCGGATTTACCGTGGTTCGAAGGGCTCGGGCTGCGCTGGTATGCGGTGCCGGTAGTGACCGACCTGCGACTGCGCGCGGCCGGCACGGATTATCCGGCGGCGCCGTTCAACGGCTGGTATATGGGGACCGAGATCGCCGCGCGGAATCTCGCGGATCCGGAGCGCTACAATCTGCTCCCACTGATCGCCGACAAACTCGGCCTGGACCGCCGCAGCGACCGCACGTTGTGGAAGGACCGTGCGCTGCTGGAGTTGAACGTCGCGGTGTTGCACTCGTACGGAGCGGACGGCGTGCGGCTGGTGGATCACCACACGGCGTCGGTCGAGTTCATGAAGTTCTGCGAACGGGAAAAAAGCGCCGGACGGGACGTGTCGGCGCGCTGGGATTGGATCGTGCCGCCGATGTCGCCGGCGACGACGCAGGTGTTTCATACGCCGATGCGGGAATTCGCGACCACGCCGGATTTTCATGCGCAGCCGCCGGCGTGGAGCCGGGAGTAACGGGGATTTCGGCCAGGCGTTGCTGACCTTTCCGCCTCACCAGGCGGAGACGGGTCGGCGCGCGGGTGCCGATCGTCCCCCGCGGTTTGGGCGTCCGTGATTTGGGCGCTTCCGCAACTCCGAAGTTCGTCGCCGTTCGGCTTTCGGGGCCGCGGCGGCATGGCGTGCCGGGTGACCGAAGAGGCGTGCGGAGACGACGCCTCTCTCGGCGTTATAGGGCGAGCATTTCATCCGGTTGTGGTTTTCCGGCCAAGGGGGCCCTGAGGTGATCCATGCGGTCGCTCAGGTCGTGACGCGCAAGCTCGCCGATCTGACCGAACGCCTGCAGCAGCCGTGTCCCCACCGCCGGCGGTTCGATCGGCACGTCCCGCGCGACCGGAACATTCTCACGCGGCGCAAGCGGTTGTGCGGCATGCGCCACGAGGAGTCGGGGTGGCTCAATTTTTTTGATGGCGTTGGCTTTGCGCCGGAGGTCGCCGGCTTGCGTGGCGTGTAGGGCGACGGCGCCGTGACGCTTTGCTTTTCGCTCCCCTTTGAGGAACGGGCCGCGCAACGCCGGCTGCGGGATGCCATCGGTCACGTGCGGCCGCGCCCGACGGAGACGATCGTGGCGCGCCGCAGGGGATAACCCCGGGAAAGGATGGCGAGGGCCTCCCCCTTGCCGTGCATCGATCTTTGCGATGGTCGGATCGAAATGAACAATTAACGCGCGGAGGCCGGAATCGGTTAGGGTGCGCTTGCACCTGCGATAGCACGGGGCTCTGCCGGGCCAGGTTCGGGTGAACGCCCAAGAAAGGTTTCGCCATGAATCCGTGCAAAGAGACTGGTTCACGTTCCCGCGGAACGCTGCGGCCCGGTCCGTCGGCCAGGGCACCCTCCGGGCGCGCTCGCCCAGCGCACGGCTCCGCGCCAGCGCCGAGGCCGCCGGCCTGGGCTGACGGCCCTTTCGCCGCCCGGAGGCCCTCGAACCGTCCTCGAATCGTTCTCGAACCGTCCCCGAAGGGTCCGGCCAGCTTCCCGGAAGGATCCGGCCAGCTTCCCGGAAGGATCCGGCCAGGATCCCCAACGCTCGCACCACGCCCGCGCCAAGCGGCGGACGTCCGTCCGGCGGAAGCTCGCGTTAAGTTCTTTCATACCAGGCTTTTTTGCAGCCGTCCTTCAGATCGATCCCGGCTAAAAGCATCGTCAGCGCTTCCGGCGTCAACGACAGCTTTGCGCGGTCACTGCCCACCGGCCAGGTGAACCGCCCCTTCTCCAAGCGCTTCGCGAACACCCACGGTCCGGTGCCGTCAAAATAGAGCATCTTCAAGCGGTCCCGGTCCTTGTTGACGAAGACGAACACCGCACCGCCGCGCGGGTTCTCCCGGAGTTTTTCCTCCGCCAGACTCCACAACCCGTTAAACTGTTTGCGCATGTCCACCGGCTCTACAGCCAGGTAGATTTTTAACGCCGTGGGGAACGTCAGCATCGGATCAGTTGCAGCAACCGTGCGACCTCCTCGACGCGGCTACCACGGATCACGGTCCCATCCGCCAATTGCACCTCCAGCGGCGCCACTCCGGACACCGCCCGCGGCAACGT
>JBIKOK010000018.1:0-55263 GCA_044358025.1 Opitutaceae bacterium | reverse complement strand
TAAACGTCTGCCCGGTGGAGCGGTCGATCAGCCGTCGCGTCGTCTGCCGCAGGACCTCATCCGCCACGCGCCGCAGGAGCGCGGCATCGTCCGTCGGTTGAGCGGCGAACGGCCTGCCTGCGATGGCAGCTAACAGGATGAGGATGAGACCGGGAAAAGAGAAACGAACCATGGGGACTGCGGGTGGAGATAAGGATTAGGCCGGAGGCGGCGTCGAGTTTTGGCAGCTTGCCGCGGAGTGGCGCGGAGTCGACTCCCCGCACGCTCGTGTGGCCGAGGAGCGCGAGGCCCCGCTCGACCGATCCAGTCCAGCGAAAACTTGGCTCACGGAGCGCTTGCGAACGACGTCCGGTCATGAACCTCAGCGAGCGTATCACCGTCGATCCCGAACAGTGTGGCGGGAAACCATGCATTCGCGGCCGGCGCATTCGGGTGAAGGACATTTTGGAAATGCTGGGCTCCGGCATGACGGATGCGGATATCCTCACCGATTTCCCCTCTTTGGAGGCCGCTGATCTTCGCGCGGCGCAGCTCTACGCAGCCCGGCTAACCGACCACACCGTCCTCCGATCCGCGTGAGATGCCGGCTATGCGCTTCCTGATCGACGCGCAGCTCCCGGAGCTGGCGAAGCCGCTCCGGGCACGCGAGAGCCTGCTCGAAGTATTCTGACGGCGATCAACCGCAATCCAGCGACACCTTTTCATTCCGCGGCTGCGGCAGGATCGCCGAGGACTTGGGCATTCGGGACGAGGGGAGGCGCAGCGACGCGATTGCTCGGGGGGGGGTGCACAAGAGAACGGCCAACGGAAGCACGGCTGCCGATCGTCGGGTGACCCAACGCAAACGCCAGAGTCCCGCTTCGGCGTGCACCGTTGGGCTGGTGAGCTATCTTCGCCCCGACGCCGCGCCGGCGCGGGCGATCTTGGCATTCGCGGGCGCGTTTTCCTGCACAATCTGCCAGGCGACTTTGCGCAGATGCGCAGCGAAAGCGGCATCCACGCCGGCGGGCACGAAGGCGAGTTTCTCGGGCGATTCGTTGAACAGAAAACCATACCACACGAGGGCGCCGAGGTATTCGCCGGTGGCATTGGCGTGATTCGCATCTTTCGTGAGTTTCTTCGTCGCGTTCCAGCGGAAGCCGACGTGCAGCGAGTGCGTTTGCGCGGGGAGCGCGGGGTGAACGGCGGTCTTCGGCTCGAACGCCGGGTCAGGCTTATAACCCCACACGGGATCGGAGCCGACGCGCCACATGGCATCGCCGGCGGGGATGACGCGCAGGCCCAGCTCGCCCGCGATCTCCCAATAAGCCGCGCGCGAGCGATCATACATTTCGCGCTGATTCGCGGCATTCTGCTTCGGGGCGATCTGACCAAATTTATCCGCATCGACGCGATACGCCCACGTCTGATGCAGCACGACCTCGGCCTCGGGCCGCAGCGCGCGGAGGTGCCCCACGAGTGCGGGCGCGAAGGGGCGGTAGGTCGTGGGGTCGCTCGAGTTCATCGAGTTCTGCTGGACGGTGATCACGTCCCACGGCGCGGTGCCGAGCTGCTCCTGGAGGGATTTGTCCTTGTAGATTTTCGCTTTGGGATCGTCGGGGTTCCCGCGCCACGCCGCGACAGCCTCCCAGTGTTGCTGAAACGAGCAGCCACCCTTGACCGCTTTGCCGATGATCAACTCGTGCCCGCCTTCGCGCGCAAGTTGCGGCAGGCAGCGGGTCATGTTCTCCGAAAAACTGTTGCCGACCGTGAAGAGCCGGAGCGTGCGGGCCGTCGCCAGCGCCGGCGCGAGCGCGACGAGCAGGAGGAAAATCGAGAGACGCCGGGTGAACGCGAAGAATTTCATAGGCAGAGCCGGGCAGGTAAAAATCGAGGACACGCGGGACGCAACGATCAGGTGGCCTTCAATTCCGGGGCGGAGAGTTCGTGCGGGAGCTTGCCGAGCCGGAGCGACGCGACGGAGGCGCGGCCGGCGGCCTCACCCATCGGCACAGCGTTGCCGGTCACGCGGTAACTGGAGTGGGCGATGAAATCGCCGCTGATACAGCGGCCCGCCATCATCAGGCCGTCGACATCGGCGGCGATGAGGGCGCCGAGCGGAATATCGTAGGGCTTCGAGCCGAGCGCGCGGTATTTCTTCACCTCCTGCTCGATCTCATCGAGGCCGGAGAACATGTCGCCGGGGCGGACGTTGTGGACGTCGAAGCCGAAATTCACGTGGCACACGGCGTCGGCGTGTTTTTTGCCCGCGACGATGTCGTGGACGGTCACCTGCGCGCGACCGCGGATGCGGCGGCCTTCACGCACGCCGATCTGCTCGGCGGTGGCGACAACGGCGACGTCCTTCCACGGCCCCCCGAGCTTGCGCAGATCGGCGACGATTTGGTGGACCTCGCGGCGGGCGCGGATGGTCGCCTCGCTGATCTGGGCGGCATCGTAGGCGGGCACGCCGTATTCGTGATTCGTCATCAGCGAGAAAATTCCGCTGTGCAGCAGGCGGAGCGTGGGCGCGCTGTAGGACGGCTTGATGCCGGAGTCGCGCATCAGTTTCACCATATTTGATTTCGCCTTCTCGCCCGCGACTTCGCGGACGTATTGGGGAATCGCGTCGGCGTTGAGCCCGGTGAGGAGCGCCATGAGCGACATCGGCTGGCACTCGCACGCGGCGTTGATGCCGACGTCGAATTTGCAGCCGGCCTGCGCGGCGAGGTCGCCGTCGCCCGAGCAGTCGATGAAACGGTCGGCGGTCCAGGCCTGGCGGCCGGACTTCGATTCGGTCATGACGGCGACGAGCCGGTTGCGTCGGTCGGTGACGGCGCCGACGAGCTGCGTGTGCAACTGGATTTTGATGCCGGCGGTGCCGCACATCTCCTCGAGCACGACCTTCATCAGCTCGGGGTCGTAGATCTCGCCCTTGGTTTTCTTCGCGACGTCGCTGCCACGCGTGACCATCGCCTGAAGAATTTCCTGCATGATGCCGGTCTTGCGACCGCCATCGATGATCTTGGTCAACATACCCGCGGTCCACACGCCGCCAAGGCAGCCGGCGGTTTCGATCAACTGAACTTTTGCGCCGGCGCGCGCGGCAGCCAGCGCGGCACCGATGCCGGCGGGGCCGGCACCGACGACGAGGACCTGGCTGTGGCCGGCGAGGGGAATCGCGCGGGCCGCCTCGACGAAGCGCCCGTCGAGCCCGACTTCACCCCCGGTGCGCACGACTTCGCCGCGGGCGAAGTTCGGGAAATTGCCGGCGGGCTTGGCCACGGTCTGGCCGGAAAGGGCGAGCGCGTAGGGGCCAAGGACGGCCCCGGCGGCGGCGGTGTGCAGGAAGTGGCGGCGGCTGGCGCGGGAGGAATCGGAGGGCGAGGAGGACATGGCGGTGAAGGGCGAGGCGAGAGCGGCGGGAGAGACGGAAGCTTGTGGCGCGAAAGGGCGGGTCGCAAACCCGGCCCTACTTCAATCAGAAGGTACCTTTGAGGCCCAGACTGAGGCTCACGCCCTTGTGATCGGTGAGGTAGCGTTTGGCGTAGTCGGGCGTGGCGGAACCGTAGCGTTGGGTGACCTTGGCGGCGTTGAAGACATCCGCGGCGCTGAGATAAAGCGACAGCCCTTTGCGGAGTTGATACTCGGCGTTCACATCGACGCTCTTGTAGTGGTCGTGGTACTCGTAGGCGTCGGGCCCGAGGGCGGGCAGCGCGCCGAGCCGGCGTTTACCGCGATAATTCCATTTCGCCATAAACATGAGGGAGCGTCGGCTGTAGGTCAGACCGGCGTTCAGGCTCTCGGGGGTGAACTTGTTGAAGGCGGCGGCGCTCGAGCCTTCGAGTTTGAGCTTCGTGCCGTTGGCGAACGCGGTGAAGTGGCGGCCCCACGGAGTCAGGCCCGCGAGGGATTGGCGGACGTTGAACTCGACGCCCGAGACGCGCGCATCGCCGGCGTTGATCTTGGTGCTCACGCGCCAGCCGACGTAGCGCGGATCGAGGCCGAACTCCTCGGTGTCGGCGAGGTTCGCGAGTTTCACCACGTTGCCGAAGAAGTTTTGGATGCTCTTCTGGAACGCGCCGACGCTGAAGAGGCCGCCCTTCTTCGTGTAGTATTCGAGCGAGAGATCGTAGTTGTCGGCGGACCAGGGCAAGAGGCCGGGATTGGTCACGGTGATATTCCCCTGCACGACGGCGGGATTGCCGACCTGGTCGCCGTCGAGGTCCGCCTCGTCGACCTGGGCGTTGGGCAAAATGTCGGTGAAGTCAGGCCGGCCGTAGGTCTTGGCGTAGGCGGCGCGGACGATGAGCTGGTCGGAGAGGCTGTAGGTGAAGTGCAGGCTGGGGTAGCGGCCGTCGTAGGAACGCGCGGCGTCGGTCGCGCGCTCCTGGTGCGTGAGGCCCAACTCCTGCAACGAAGCAGCGGCGCCCGCCTCGGGTTTGCGGATACGGAGCCCCGCGGCGTCGCGCCGAAAGGTGCCGTCGGCATTGCGCTGCCACACGGCGGCGGGATCGACGAGCGGGCCGGACGCGGTGTCGTCGGTCTGCTCGTAACGCACGCCGGTGAGGACGCGCAGGCGATCCTGGAAGAGGCGAAACTCCGTCTGCACGTAACCGGCGGAAACGACCTCGCGGAAAGCGAAGGAGTTGGCGATGCGGAACAGCTCCTCGGCGCGGAGCTGGGCGGCGGTTTTCGAGAACAAGGCGGGGTTCTTCTGAAATTCCGCCCAGGCGATCTTCGGCGAGATCTGCGGGAAATTGGCGAAGCCGTAGTAGTGGTACTGGTTTTTATAGACGGGCGAGAGGAACGGCGTGGGGGCGCGGTCGCCGCCGAGGCCGTTGTAGGTCCAGTTTTCGTTGCGCCGGCGAATGTCGCGATCCTGCTCGCGCCGCGAGCCGCCGACCTCGAGGGAGAAAGGAAAGTTGAACAAGCGCAGCTCGCGGCGGAGGTCGGCCGAGCCCGACTTGAACACGTCCACGGTTTGGCGCGGCGTCGAGTTGGCGGTGGCGAGCACGTATTGGTTCGGGTCGTAGAAATTTACTTCGGTGTTGTTGTTGTCGAAGACTTGGAGAACGGCCGGGCGAGGGCCGGCATCTTCGCGGAAAGTCACGCGCACGGGATTGCGGCTGTTGATGGCGAGTTGGCGGAAGTGGCCCTTGGTGACGTCGCGCAGACCGCCGCTGTCCTTCGACTGGTCGACGCCCGCACGGAAGCGCCACACGCCGTCGTCGAGGCGGTAGCGGAGATTGGCCGCGTGGCCGTCTTTCACGGTGTGATTTGAGGCGGCGCCGCCCATCGTCATCGCGCCGCGGCCGGTCGCACCGACGGTGAAGCCGGGGCCGAAGCTGAACGGCGTGCCGGTCGCGGGCGTGGGCCCGGCGTTGGTGCCGGCGTTGAGGACAAACTCGGTGGCGATGCGGTCGGATTCGAAGTGGTTGATCTGCGTGCCGGCGGAGAGGACGGAGTGGCGCGTGACTTTCCAATCGGCCTTCAGCCCGGCGGACATGCGGGTGAGCACGCGCGGCGAATCGAGCAGGCGGAAAGATTGCAGATACGAACGCGCAGGCGTCGCGCCGGTGCCGGCGGCGTTGGCGTTGTAGGTTTTGTAGGTGTAGTGGAGCTTGGTGTAGCGCTCGCTGGCGGCGCCGGTCACGACGAGACCGAAGCGCGGGGTGAGCGGCAGCGTGTAGTCAAAATTTCCGCCAGGGCGGATCTTGTAGATATTCTCGTCAGACGTGTGCGGCGATTTTCCGAAGGAGACGTTCTCACTGTTGGCCGCGAGGAAGACGTTGTAGCGGAGCTGGGCGCCTTTGCGCTCGAAGGCGCTTTTGCTGACCATGTTGACGGAGCCGGAGAGCGAGTCCGCGGGATTGGCGGGCGTGGGGACCTTGGAAACTTCGACGCGGGAAATGTTATTGATCGAAACCTGGTTGAACGCGAACGAGCGCGAGTCGCCGAAGCCGTTGGACGTGCTGGCCATCGCGGCGCCGTCGGTGGTGACGCCGACCATATTGGAGGCGAAGCCGCGGATCGAGATGCTGGCGACGGTGGTCGCGTCCTCGTCGTTATACTCGGGAATCACACCGGGCATGAACTTCAGGAACTCGCCGATGTTGCCGTCCTTCATGTCGCCGAGGGAGTCGGTCGAGAGGACGTTTTTCAGATTGGGCGCGTAGCGCTGCTCGTTGATCGCGATGGCGGCGGCATCGGTCTCGCGCTCGGTGGCGACCGTGAAGGCATCGAGTTTCACGACGCCGGCCTGGTCGCCGTAGCGGGCCGCACTCGTGAGATCGAAATCCTTCACGGCTGGCTGGCCCGCGGTGAGGTCGAGCGGGACCGCTTGGGTGTCGAGGCCCGTGTAGAACACCTCGAGCACGATCTTGCCGGCGGGCACCTGCGGGAGGCGGTAGGCGCCGGTCTGGTCGGTGAACCCCTCGAGGCCGGTGCCGCGGACCGTGACGCGGGCGTTGTTGAGAAACTGGCCGGTGACGACGTTTTGCACGCGGCCGGCAATCGAAGCGAAGGCGGGCGCGGAGGTCGCGGAGCCATCGGCGGCGTGGGCCGGGTCCGCGGACGAGAACGCGAGGGCGAGCCAGGTGCCAAGGGCAGTGATCAGGGTTTTGGGCTTCATGGGGCGAGGAGGGTTCCTTGGGCGGAGGTGGTCGAGGTTCGGGGTCGGACGCGCGGAGGATGCTCAGCGCGCCGGTTTGAGGGTCGGGGAAATGCGGAGCACTGGCCAAGTTCGGAATCGGGCGGGGGCATGGGAGGAAGGGCGTTCTGTGCATCAAATCCCCGCCTTCAACTGTCGAGCGCAATCTCGATCACGGGGAATCTGATTTCCGCTCAACGCCCAATCCGCAGAATCTCTCCGGCCGAGAGCAGGAACGGGCCAAAGCCGTGCAGATCGCCCTGCAAGCGCGGGCGTTTGAGATAGTAGCTCACATCACCCACGTCCGTGGAGCCGCACACATCCATGATGTCTCCTTCGGCGGTCACTTTTTGTTTCAACGCGCTCCAACCTTTCCGCGCCGTCTCCGCCCACGTGCGGTCGAGCCAGCCTTCGTTCACGCCGCGGGCGAGGCCGTAGACAAACATGCCGGTGGACGAGGTCTCGATCCATGATTCGGGCTGATCGAGTAATTGATGCCAGCCGCCCGCCGGATCTTGGGCGCGACGGAGTCCTTCGGCGTGGGCGACGAAAACCGCCAGCACCTTGGCCTGCGCCGGGTGCGAGACCGGCAGCGCGGCGAGCAACTCGACTTGCGTGAGCATCATCCAGCCATTGGCGCGGCCGCAGAATTCGTCGAGCGGAGCCTGCGCCTTCACATCCCACGCGTGCCGATACCAGCCGCGCTCCGGGTGGAAGAGGAGGCGGTTGGTGCCGAGGAGTTGTTGCACGGCATCGTCGAGGTAACGGGCCTCGCCGGTCAGGCGGTGCAGCCGCACCAAGTAGGGCACGGTCATGTAAGGATCGTCGGCCATCAAGCGGCCGCGCGCGCGATGCAACGTGCCGTCGGGCAAGCGCGCCGATTTACCGAGATACTCGGCGATGCGCGCGAGGTAAGGCGCGTAGCGCGGGTCTTTCGTTTCCGCGTAACGTTCGACGACCAGCGGCGCGAGTCCGGTGTGCCAGAGATCCGTGAGCCGAAAATGAAAGCCAATCGGCGACAACGCGCCGTCACCCACGGGAGCGGCCTTCATCCCGGCGGCTTGCTGACGCTGGAAGTAATCGAGGTGGGCGTAGATGAAGGCGAGGTTCTGCTCCCCGTAGTTCCAATATCGGGGCTCATCGAGTGCGCCCGCAGCGCGGCGCATGCCATCGGTGAGGAGCCACGTTTGGTAGAACCAAGCGTTGAATTTACTCTCAATGCTGATCTCCGGTTTCAGCGGAAGCGCGGCGCTGTCCGTGAAAGTCTGGCCCGTGGAGCGGTCGATCAGTTTCCGCGTGGTCTGCCGCATCACCTCATCCGCCACGCGCCGCAAGAGCGCGGTGTCGTAGACGGGCGGAGCAGCGACCACGCCGGTGGCTACGGCAGCGATCAGCACGAGGATGAGACCGAAAAAAGGGGAACGGGGCATGGTGACTGCGAGTGCGGAGTGGTTGGTCGGTCAAGCGCGACAACGAGCATCAAAACTTGGTGCGGGGTAGTCCAGAGTCGACTCCCTGCACGATCCTGCCACCCGGAAATCGCGAGTCCGGCAGCGAGACGCCTCTCCGCACGAGCAAAATACCACGGGACACGTTTTCCACCTGCGCCCAAACCCCAAAGCCAGACCCGTTCGACTGGTCGTTGCCCTCGTTCAGACCGACGCGCTCCGGAGACTTTGGCGATGGTAGATGAGCTTGGTGAGGTCGACGCCCAGCAGGTGCATGATCGCCGCGCCGCCAACGCGAAACCGCCGACCGCAGGCCAGGCGCGGCGACGATGTTACCACGGTCGCGTCAGGATTTCGCGGCGCGGATCGCCTGCAGCTCGACAAGCAAACGCGCGGCCCGGTCCTGTTCGCGGGTGAGGACGTCGATTTTTTCGAGCGGGTCGAGTTCCATATTGAACAGGTGCAGCGGCTTCACTTGGCCGTCGCAGATCAGTTTCCACGGACCGCGGCGGATCGCGAAATGGCCCGCGCCCGAGTGCAGCACCACCGCCGGGCGCGCGACGACATCCATCTCGGCACCGCGCAGCGCCGGCAGCACACTGAAGCTGTCGGGACCCGCGCCGGCCGAAAGTTTCGCGCCGACGAGTTCGGCGAATGTCGCTAGGAAATCGGTGAGCACAACGAGCGAGCCGTTGGTCTTGCCCGCCGGCGCCTGCCCGGGCCAACGCACGAGAAACGGCACGCGGTGCCCTCCCTCGAAAAGACCGCCTTTCGAACCGCGCAGATCGCCATTGGATTTGTGGCCGAAGTCGTCGCCCTCGTCGCTCTTCGGCACGGCGCCATTGTCGCTCGTCACGATTACGATCGTGTTGTCCGCGATCCCGAGTTCATCGAGTTTCGCGAGCACGCGGCCGACGGTCCAGTCGAACTCCCAGACCATGTCGCCGCGCACGCCGGCCTGACTCTTGCCGCGCGCAAACTCCGGCGGCGTGCAGTTCCGGTGCGGCGCCTGCGATGCGAAATAGAGAAAAAACGGCTGCTTCGCCGCGGCACTCTCCGCGATGAACGCTTCCGCTTTTGCGGTGAGCGTCGGCCCGATGGCTTCATCGCTCCAGCCTTCGGTCATCCATCCTTCGTGCACTTCGACGCCGGAAGTGCCGGTTCGCGTCGGCGCATCCTTGGCGCGCCAGACGGAGGGCGTGCCGACGATTCGGTCGTCTTCGATCCAGAAATGCGGCTCGAGGTTGATACCACCGGGGAGCAGGAAACTGCGGTCGAAGCCGAGGGCCGACGGCCCGCCTTGCACCGGACAGCTGAAGTCGACTTCGCGCGTGCCGCCCGCGCCTTTCATGTGATCGGTTTTGCCACGCACAAAGCCGCCGCCGGGTTTCGCGAAGTTCAGACCGAGGTGCCATTTGCCGATCGCCCCCGTGCGATAGCCGGCGCGCTGCAACACGCGCGCCACGGTCTCGCGCGAGGGCTCGATCAGCGGTTCTTCGTATTCGGTCCAGAGCACGATCTTCTGCAGCCGCGTGCGCCAGCAGTAGCGTCCGGTCAACGCACCGTAGCGCGTCGGCGTGCAGACGGCGGCCGGCGTGTGCGCATCGGTGAAACGCAGTCCTTCGGCCGCGAGCCGGTCCATGTGCGGAGTCGGAATTTTCGACGCGGGATTGTAGCTGCGCGGATCGCCGTAGCCCATGTCGTCGGCGAGAAAAACAACGATGTTGGGCCGCGACGACGGCGCCGCGGCGAACGCGCCGGCAGCGACGAGCGCAAAGATCAGACTCAGGACGTAACCCGCGCGCGTCATGGCGTGGCCCTGGCCGCGAGCCAGCCTAGCGAGTTGAGGAAACGATCCGCGTCCGCGAGCGTTGCGGAAAAGCCTGGAACACCGTCCACGTCTTTGTTGAAGAAGCCGTGCGCCGCGCCGGGGAACACGATTGCGGGTCGCCAGTCGACGGCTTTCCCGCCCGGCGGCTTCTTGATGAGCAGTATCAATTCGGCATCCCCTGTTTTCTGGTAGACGAGCGTTTCGGCCGCAGCCGCGAGGCGACCCGCCCCCGCCGCGCCGCACAGCGTAATGAAGAAAGCGATGGCAAGACCGAGAGGGACAAGGCGCGGAAAGGGTTGCATGCGGTTCAGAATCGGCCGTTCACCCCGGCAGTGATGGTGACGAAGTTATAGATCGTGCGCTGCGTGCGTTCTTTGAAGCCGCGGTAGAGCACCTGCGGTTCATTGGTGAGATTGGCGACATCGAGGCTGAGGTTCACCGCGGGGTTCACCTGGTAACCGAGGCCGAGGTTCACGGACTTGTGCGAGAAGCGATATTGGCTGAGCGCCGGGCTGGCGACGTTGTAGGTGACCACGTGCTCGCCGGTGTAATTGTAGAGCAGGCGCGTGCTGAATTTGCGGTAGCGCCACGAGAGCGAGGCGTTACCGGAGGTCGGGATGAAGCCCGCCACGTTGCGCGACGTGAGGTAGGTCGTCCCGCCGTAATCGCCATGCGTGACGATGCGCGTGTAGTTGGCCGAGGCCGCGAGGCCCTTGAGCAGACCGGGGAGAAACGTGAACTGCTGCTGATAGGAAAGCTCCCAGCCCTGTGCGACCGCCGTGCCGGCGTTGAGCGACGAGATTTCACTCCAGCCAACGTAGTCGCCGTTGTAGCCGTTGTCCGCACCGGCGCCGATAATTGAGCGTTCCTGGCCGCGCAGAATGTAATCCTTGATCGACTTGTGAAACCAGCCGGCCGTCACGCTGCCCACGGGCTCGAAGTAATACTCGAGCGTCGCATCCCAGTTCGACGAAGTCTGCGGCCGCAGCCCGGCGTTGTTGACCGTGACGGTGCGGTTCGCCTCGGAGGGGGTCTCGGCCGGCAGGAATTCGGTCAACCCCGCGCGGCCGAAGCTCGTCGACCAACTGAGGTGCGCCTTGAGGTTGGGCGTGAGATCGTGGAAGGCATGCGCACTCGGAAACCATTTCGTGTAGCGGCCGCCAAGCTCGCGGTAATTACCCGCGTAGTCGCGCGTCGCCGAGCCGACCGGGTCGGCCGTCTGCTGCGCGGTCGTGCTCAGCGTCCGCGCGCGCACCCAGCCCCAACTCGCCGTCTTCGTTTCCTCGACTCGGACGCCCGTGAGAAACCCCGATGCGCCGATGCGGCCCTGCGTCATAGCGTAAGCGGCGCTGACCTCCTCGGACACGCCGCGCGTGCCGGTGAACTTCTGCGACTCGTGGAAATAACGGTCCTCCGCCCAGAGCGCCGGCGCGCGCGGCCGGCCTCCGTCCATGTGCATGTGGGCCGACCATTGCGGCATGCGGCGGCCGGTCACCGCCTGGTTGTAGCTGACGTAATTCGGATCGTGGGCGAGCGGGCCGGTGCCGGTGTAGTTCCAGCGGTGGTTGTCCTGGCTCCAGGTATCGACCGACTGCTCGCGCCAAGCCGCGCCGGTCTTCACGAAGATGGGCCGGGCGAACGGCAGTTGGTAGCGGAGATTGAACCGCGCCTGCTTCAGCGCCTGGTCCTGCTGATTGTTGTTGTTCATCATCCCGCCCGGCGCCGGCTGGTAGTTGGCGGGATTGCTGAAGTCCGGGCCACCGTTCGGCAGAAATTGGGGAAACATGTCCGACTGCGAGCGATCGAGAATCCAGCCGGCGCCCGCGAGTCGCATGATGAGTGTGCCTGCGATGCCCAGGCTGTCGTTGACCGACGTGGTAGCGAGCGAGGCGGTGTAGTCGATCTGCAGATTGCGCAACTCGTGCTCGGCGCCCACGTCGACCTGGCGCATGCGGACCCTGTAGCTGAGCGGACCGCGAGTCGCGATGTCGATATTCGCAGCCGGCACGGCACGGACGGTCGTGCGGCGGGAATTCGAGCCGGGCACGATACCGGACGTGGTGGCGTTGGGAATGAACGTATTATTCCCCGTGAACGCCCGCACCTCCATGATGCGGCGGTGGCGTTCGAAGTTGAAATTGCCGATCAGCCCGAGCGTGAGCTTCGTCACCGGCGAAAGGCGGAACTCGGTCTTCAGCGTCGTGCTCATCTGTTTCCGGTTGTTCGCGTTGTCCCACGTCGTGAAGTCCCAGATATAGGCGTCGTCGTTGTTCAGCGAGTTGCGGTAATCGAAGGCCGTGGACGCGCCGCCGACGGCGTTTTCGCTGTAAAACAGATTCAGCGCGACGCCGAGGTTGCGGCTGCCGCCGAGCACGTCGAACACCTCCTGATGCGCGAGCGTCGCGAGCGGGTGCGCGCGGTGTTTTTCGCGGATCGGCGTTTGCTCGAAAAACGGCGGCGCATACCTCGTGACGAAATTGTAGGTCGTGCGGCGTTTTTCCCGCAGGTTGAGCGGCGAGCGCGTCTTGAGGTTGAGCGTGCCGCCAAGTGAGTCCGCGCCCTTGTCGGGCGTATGACCTTTGATCAGCTCGACCGATTCGAACATCGTGGCGTTTACGTTACCAAGGGAGGCATTGCGGCCGAGGCCCTGCGTGGACATTAGGCCTCCATCGATCGTCACGCTGTTGAGCGCCGCATCCATGCCGCGGATCATGAAGCGCCCGCGGATACCCTCGTCCGATGGACTGCCGGCGACGCCGGGGAGCCGCATCACGACTTCGCCGGTGCCGAGGTTGGGCAGATTGCCGAACTGGTCCATCGCGACGACGTCCTTCACGTTGGTGGCGTTGCGTTTTTCGGTGAGCGCCGCGGCGTAGCCTTCACGTTCGCCAGTCACCTTGAACTGGGCCATCTGGTAAATTCCGGCGGTGAGGTCAAAATTGCGCACAGCGCGCTGACCCGCCGTGAGCGTGACATCTGCGCGCACCGCATCGAGACCGAGATAGGTCGCCACGATCATGTGGCTGCCGGCCGGCAGACCGGCGAAGACGTAGCGGCCGGTGTTGTCGGTCAGGGTCGAGCGAGCTAGCGCGGGCAATTCCACGCGCGAACCTTCGAGCAGATTGCCGGTCGCCGAATTGCTCACGGTGCCGGAAAGCGAGGCTGCTTCCGCCGCGGTGACGGACGGCGGGGCGGCGGTCTGGGCGTCGACGATGGTTGAGGCGGTGAACAAGCCGGCGAGAACGGCGAGGAGGGTGCGGCGGTTCATGGGGGCGGGAACGGTTTTTTCTGTGGGGTCGGGGTGCGGGGTGGAGTCCGACGTTCGCAGAACGCTGAGCGCGCCGGTTTGGGGATCGGAGAAAATCTTCAGGGGTGTGGCGGCCACCATGCGTTCGAGGGCTTCATACGGCGTGAACTCGCCGGCGACGGGCTGGGTTTGGACGCCCTGCGCGGCGGCGGCCGAGTAGGCGATTTCGAGGCCGGCCTGTTGCGCGACGCGCTTGAGCATCACCACCGCCGCTCCGGCCGGCAGATCGAAACGTTGCCGCGCCGGTTCTCCCGCCGCGGGAAGTGCGGCGATCAAGAGTGCAACGACCGAGAACAAGAGCCACCACCGACCCGGGTGCAGGCAGCGCAACGGGCGGGAAAGTCGGGGCGGAGCTTGGGGGCAGGGCATGGGGCATGGAGCAAAACCTCTCTGCCAGCGGAGACGGATGAAGGGCGGATTCACGCTAAGGAATTTTTCGCGGGGCGCAGGAGGCTCCGCTCGCTCACGGGCGCAGCTACGGTTGGGCGCAGCCGGCTCAACGCGCGCGGCGGAGCACGATTTCGCCGGAGGAGGAACGGTCGGCCTTCACGCCCATCGTGCCTTCGAGCAGGCGGACGAACCCTTCGACGTTGTCGGAGCGGATCGAGGCCACGATGGGGAGTGCACGCAGGTCGGGGTCGCCGATGACCAGACGCTGGGAGTTGCGGCGATTAAAGGCCTCGATGACCTCGACGAGCGGAGTGTAATCGAAGTCAAGCAGCCGAGGCTGCCAGTCGAGCAACTGGGCGATCTCCGGCACGGATACCGGCACAACCAAGGGCGGGGCCAAGACCGGAGCGAAGGGGATCACGGTGCGCTGGCCGGCGGTGAGCGCGGCCAACACGACCGGTGCGGTAGAGGGCGAGCTGGCGGCCGAGTCTCCGTTGGCGGCGATCCCGGCCGGGCCGGCCGCAGTTTGTTGCGAGAGCTGCACAATACCCTCCGTGACGAGCACCTCGAGATTGGGGCCGGAGAGCTTTACGTTGAACGCAGTGCCGACCGCACGCACGTCAACGCCGCCGGCGCGCACGACGAAGGGGCGCGCGGGATTTTTCGCGACGGCGAATTGCGCCTCGCCCTGCACGAGCAATACGCGGCGCTCGGCGGCGGAAAATTGCACGACGACGTGGGCGCCGCGGTTCAGGTCGACGATGGATCCGTCCGACAGGGTCTCCTGCCGATAGGCGGTAGCCTCAAACGCGAGCGTCGTCTGGTCCGGCGCGCGAGTTGCGGGTGCCCACACGAGCAGCAGCGCGACGGCCGCAGCGGCGGCAAGCAGCGCCGGCGCGGCCCAGCGCCACGCGGATGGGCGACGGTGACGCGCGAGGAGGTCGGGATTCGGCACGGCGCTGTGCGCGGGGCGCCACTGTGCGAGGGCATTGAAGTCGCCCCACATCGCGCGGTGGCGCTCAAAGGATTCGCGGTGCGCGGGGCTCGCGGTGAGCCACGAGAGAAATTCATCCTGCTGCGCCGGCGTGAGACCTCGGTCGTGGCGCACGAGCCACTCGGCGGCGGCGGACTCGACGGACTCGTTGAGCGGAAACCGGGGGTCGGGGGCGTTCATGGCCAGCGGCCCTCGCGTTCGCGGCGGCATTGCCGCATGAAGGCCATGCATTTTTTCACGCCGATGGTGAGCTGGGCGGAGACGGTGTTGGCCGAGACGCCGAGCTGCGCGGCGATCTCGGCCTGCGACAGACCGTAGACTTTCCGCAGGGTGAAAATCTGGCGGCACCGGTCGGGCAGCGTCTGGATGGCTTCGGTCAAGAGGGCGAGTTCCTGGTGATGGGCGATGAGGTCCGGGATATGGCCTCCCTCATCCAAGACGGCCCACTCCTCGTTTTCCGCTAAGGATTCCGTCGGCAAGGCCTCACGGTGGCGAAAACGGTCGAGGGCGAGATTGCGCGCAACGGCGAAAAGAAACGCCTTGGGCGACGTGACCTCGCCGCGTTCCCGCGCCCGCAGCAGGCGCAAGTAGGACTCCTGCACCAAATCATCAAGATCGTCCTCGGTCCGGAAGCGGCTGCGCAACCACGCGCGCAACACCGGCTCGTGCGGTTGCACGTGGGTGGCGAACCACAGGCCAAGTTCGGAGTCGGGCGGGGGCATCGGGGGGTGAAAGCTGCTGCCGTGCATCTTGCTTTGGGCGCGAACAGTCGAGCGGATTGTGGGCCCGACATCGCCCCGGGCGCATCTCAGTCCAACAGCCCGTATGTTTCAGACTTTGCCTTTGTCGGCCCGCCCGGTGGGCGGGCCTACCGTCTAAAAACCACCGGCTGTTGGTATCCGTTTCCCCGGGGTGGGCCGGGCGCTCCGCGCGCGGCTCAACGGGTCACGCCACACCCTGCGATCTGCCGCCCGCGGAGCGGCCGGCCCACCCCGGAGGGCGCTCCGCGCGCGGCTCAACGAGTCACGCCACACCCTGCGATCTGCCGCCCGCGGAGCGGCCGGCCCACCCCGGAGGGCGCTGGCAGGAAAGTGAGATGCGCCCCGTCGCCCCCACTGCCGCGGACGGCAAAATCTCCGTGATGAATTTCAACACCGACGGATCCGTACTCCAGGCCGGCGAAAGCGAATTCACGCGGCTCCCCGGCGCGAATTTCAAGGCCGACGGCAACGGCACGCGACGTCGCCGCAGCCGCGGTCGGCGGCCGAGCGGAGGACACCGCGGGTTTCGCCACGGAAGGGCGGCGAAGGAGAGCGGCGCGCCGAGCGGAAAACAGGAGCCCGCGGTGCCGCGCAGGTTAATCCGAGAAATCGTCCGGGGGCGGCGGGCTAATATTACGGCGTTAAGTTTCGTTCCCAAAACCCCACTTTTCCCAGAGGTCGTGTCACGTAATACGTGACACTTTATTTTAAGGGATTTCTAAGAGGGACGTGACAGAGTCGCACTAGAACGTGCCTTTGAGACCGAGGGTCCAGAGCGAGCCGAAGTCCTGGCGTTGGCGCAGCTTGCTGGGCACGGGGGTCGTGGGGCCGGCGATTTCCACGTCGTCGACGGGGGCGTTGACGTTGCGGAGATTGGCGAAGACCGAGAGGTTGCGCCCGATGAGGCGTTCGGCACTCACGTCGATGTAGGATTTTTGGCTGCCCCAGGTGTAGGTCCCCGCTTCGATGCTGCGGCCGGTGACGGCGGCTCGGCGCTGGCGACCGAGGTAGTTCCAGTTCAGGCGCACGTTGTAGCCGGGGCGGGTCAGACTGAAGCCCCAGTTGCCGCTGCGCGGGACATAGCCGGTGAAATTGCCGGAGCCGTCCCCGGTGGCGCGTTGGGTGCTGCCGTTGGCGTAGAATTGGACGCCGCGCGCCCAGTGCGGGAGAAAGGTGAGGGCTTGGCGGTAGTTAAGATTGGCGCCTTCGATCCGGACGCTGGTGGACAGATTGTGCTGGGTGGCGACCTGGTAGGGATCGTAGTCGGTGGGATCGAGGCCGTAGTGGCCGAGAAACTCGGGGGTGGCGTCGAACACAGTGCTGCCAAAGAAATTTTTGAAATCGCGGCGGAAGGCGGTGACGGAAATCTGTCCGACGCGCGCGAAGTAATACTCGAGGGCGAGCTTCACGCTCTTGGCCTGCCAGGCCTTGATATTGACGTTGTTGACGGTGATGCGGTTCGTGTTGCTGGGCGGGGATTCGATGTCGGGGAGGGTGAGGCCACCGGAGTATTGGTTAAAGTTGGGGCGGCCGAGGGACTCGTAAAACGCGGCGCGGGCCACGAGGTTTTCCCGAAGAGTGTAGCTGCCGTTTAGGCTGGGCAGGATGCGGAGGTATTCTTTTTGGGCGGACAGCCCGCGGTCGATAAAGGTGAGTTGCGAAACCCTCAGCGCGTCGCTGGTGAGCGTGAGGGGGAGTCCGTTCGGGCCGCGGATGACTTTGCCGGCGGCGTCGCGTTGGAAATTGCGCGTCGGGTCGGTGAGCGGACCTTCGGCGTCGACGTTGGTCTGCTCGGCCCGGGCACCGCCCGTGAGTTTGAGGCGTCCGTCGAAGAGGCGGAGATCACCGCGCAGATACGCCGAAGAGATGAGTTCCACGGAGCGCTTGGAGTTGCTGATGAGCGAGCGATACTGCGCATTTTGATCGGCGGTGAAGTAATTCGGCTTCGCCTGGTAGAGCGCGTAGAGGGTTTCGGGGCTGACCCATTGCATCTTCGGAAATCCGTAGGGACCGAAGCGCTGAGCGATGTCGTAATCGACGACGCCGGCGGCGGTGTCGTCACTCGTGCCCGTGGGGGTCGTGCTGCTGCGGCCATCGGCTCCGACGTAAGTGAGCGCGGTGTTGTTGGTGCGGTAGTCGGACCTGCTTTCGCGGGCATCGAGGCCGGCTTTCAAGCCGACGGGCCAGCGCCAGGCGAAGTCGCGGCGGGCATTCACAAACGCCGTGCGGTGAAAACTGACGGATTTGCCGAGGCTGCTGCCCGCGGTGGCGAGCGCGTAGTTGGCGAGGGTGCCCGGGTCGACAGGTGCGCCGGTGACGCCGTCGGTCACGGTGACGCGGCCGGGGCGCAGGTCGGTGTTGTCCTCGAAGGAGACGGTCACGCCGGTGCGGCGGGCGAGGAGGCTGCCGAAGTAGCCTTTGTCGATGTCGCGAAAGCGATTCGTCGCGAGGGAGAAGCCGAGACCGGCCTCGGCTTTCCAGACGGGGCCGTCGTGGCGGTAGCTCAGGCTCGGCATGACGGTGCGGCTCAAACGGTCGCGGGGGCTTTCGGCCTGGCGGATTTCACCGGCGCCTACGTTGCCGCGCGTGAAGGTGGGCGAAAAATTGCCCGCGGCCACGGCGCCGACGGAGTAGGTGAAATTGCGTTGGTTGTAAAAGGAGTGGAACGTCCCGTATTGAAAGGACAGGGAGAGGCGGTCAGCGCGGCCGAGGCGGTAGTCCACCGTGGCGCCGAACGCCGTGCGGTCGCGGCCGACCGTGCTGTCGCGGTAGAGGTAGTCGCTGAGGTAGGGGCGGCCCGGCGTGGTGTCGGGCAGCGTGGTGCCGTTGGTCACCGCCCCGGCGCCGCGCCACGTGTTCTGCATGAAGGGTTCGGAGGAATACTGCGACGAGGCGCCGGCGGAAACGGTGAAACCGAAGGTGCGGTTCACCGGCACGACCCAGGAAAACTCGAAGCCGGGTTGGACCTTGCGCGTGGCCTCGGCGCGCGGGCCCGGCGTTTTGTTAAAATCGCGGGCGTCGTCGCGCATGATGACGTAGGTGGTCGCGGAGAAGAGGGGCTTGGACCGCTCGAAGGCGCTGCGCGGAACCAGATTCACGGAGCCGGCCAGGGCGGAGCCGGGGGACTCGGGCGTCGGCGAGAAGACGACTTCGACGCGGGACATGCTGTTGATCGAAACGGAATTGAGTTCGACGTTGCGGCCGGTGCCGGAGACTTCCGGCGTGGCGAGACTCATGCCGGCGACGGTGACGGGGACGTTGTCGGAGGAGACGCCGTCAATGGAAACTTCCCGGGGGTCGCCCCCACGGTAGGACATGGTGATGCCGGGAAGAAGTTTGAGGAACTCACCCACGTTGCCGTCGGGCACGAGGCCGAATTCGTCCGCGGCGACGACCGTGACCATATTGGGCGCGAAGCGTTGTTCGTTGATCGCGATGGCCGCTCCGTCCATCTCGCGCGACGAAGCGACGACCAGCGATTGGAGTTTGACGATACCGTCCGCGGCCGGGCGCGAGGGGGGAGCGAGCCCGAAGTCCCGCTCGACCGCCTCGCCCGGGGCGAGGTTGAGCGTCACGCGGAGGGGAGCGAGGCCGGTGTAGAAAATCTCGAGAACGACCTCGCCCGCCGGAACCGTGGGAAGGCGAAACGTGCCCGTCTCGTCGGTGAAGACCGCGAGAGCGGTGCCACGGACGGTGACGCGAGCGCTGCTGAGATATTGGCCAGCCGTCTCGTTTTGGACCCGGCCGGAAATCGAGGCCGAGGAGGTGACGGCGAGCGACGAGCCAGCCGCGGCCTGGGCGGGATGCGCGGGAGACAATGCGAGCGCGAGCCAGCCGCTCAGAAGGGGGATTAGGGGGGTGGGCTTCATGGGGCGGGGCGATTCCTGGGGAATCGGGGGGGGTGGGGTGAAAAAAACCGAGGGGTCGACGAACGGAGCACACTCACCGCATCCGGGTACGGATCGAGGAAAATGCGCCGAGCGGTACGGGCGGCCTTGCGTTCGAGGGCGTCGCCCCGGGCGGCACCCGGCCCCCGCACTGGCCGACCTCGATCACCGTTTCGCTGCTCGCGAGGCCGCGCATTGACTGGCCGGGTTTGCCCACAGCCCGGCCGGGTCGCCGGCGCCGGCGCAAGGAACGAGGCCTTGCGCGACGCGAGCGCGGCGGCGGCCAGCGACGACGCCCACGCCACGGCGGCGTAAAGACCGGCGAAGCCAATGCGGCCGCGCTTGTGCGGCGCGACGCGGCGCGCCAGGTTTCGCCGCCCCACATGAATGCCCTCTCCCGCTTGCCGCTTGCCCTGAGTCTGCTGCTGGCTCTCGCGGCCGCCCACATCTGGGCGGCGCCGACCCGGCCCAACGTCCTGTTCATCATCTCCGACGACCTCACGGCGACGGCGCTCTCGTCGTATGGCAACACCGTGTGCCACACGCCGAACATCGACCGGCTGGCGGCGACCGGCACGCGCTTCACCCGGGCGTACTGCCAGGGCACGTATTGCGGTCCCTCGCGGGCGTCGTTCATGTCGGGCTACTATCCGCATGCGATCGGGGTGCTCGGGTACACCAGCCCACGGGCGGCGATCGGGGACCGCGCCACGTGGCCGCAGCACTTCCAGAACGCGGGCTACGCTACGGCGCGCGTCAGCAAAATTTACCACATGGGCGTGCCCGGTGGGGTCGAGGATCTCGGACCGGGGCGCGATTACCACGGGGCGGACGACCCCGCTTCGTGGACGGAGCGTTTCAACACGCCGGGGCCGGAATGGCGGGCGACGGGCAGCGGCGAGACGCTCGAGGGCAACCCGGAGGGCAAGAAGCCGGTCGTGGGGGGCAACACCTTCGTGGTGGTCGAGGCCGACGGCGACGACGAGGTGCACGCGGACGGCCAGGCGGCGGCCAAGGCGGTCGAGCTGATCCAGCAGCGGGGGCGGGACGGCCGGCCCTTTTTCCTCGCGGTGGGTTTTGTCCGACCGCACGTGCCCTTCGTGGCGCCGCGGAAGTACTTCGCGCCGTATCTGCCCTATGAAAAGCTCCGGCTGCCGGACAAGGAGGCAGGCGACTGGGACGACATCCCCAAGGCGGGCATCAATTACAAGACGAGTGTGAACATGCAGATGGATGAGCGGCGGCAGAAGAAGGCGCTGGGCGGCTACTATGCCTGCGTGTCGTTCATGGACGCGCAGGTCGGCAAGGTGCTCGCGGCGCTGACCCAGGCCGGGCTCGACGAGAACACGATCGTGATCTTCACCAGCGATCACGGGTATCACCTTGGCGAGCACGACTTCTGGGCGAAGGTCAGCCTGCGGGACGAGTCGTCGATGGTGCCGCTGATCGTGCGGGTGCCCGGCAAGAAGCCCGCCGTGTGCCACTCGTTGGTCGAGTTGCTCGATCTCTACCCAACGCTGGCGAGCCTCTGCGGCCTGGAGGTGCCGGCGCGGCTGCAGGGCCGGAATCTCGCGCGGGTCTTTGACGATCCGAGCCACCGGGTGCGTGACACGGCCTTCAGCGTGGCGCCTTCCAGCAAGGGATTTTTGCTCCGCGATGACCGCTTCGCGTACCTGCAATATCAGGAGGATGCCGCCGGCGGGATCGAGCTGTTCGACGCGGTGAGGGATCCGAAGCAATTCACCAATCTCGCGCTCAAGCCCGAGTACGCTGACACGGTTGCCGCCTACCGGGCGAAGCTCACCGCCAAACTCGCCGAGGTGCGCGCGAGTGATCTGGCGAGAAAGTGAGTCGGCCAGGGCGGGAAGGCCGCGGGGCGTTCCCGCCCGCGGCGGCGATCGGCACGACCCGACGCGGCCTGGCCCTGTGCTGCGGGAGGAGCGGCTTCACGCCGCGCCCCTTGGCCTGAGCGGCCCAGCGTCGCCGTCACGATGCGCGGCGACGGCGCGTGATTTCGCGTGGAGTGCACGAGCGCGCGGCTCACGCCGGCCAACTTGCCTGCCCGCCTCCCGGTAGCTTCAAGGGCGTTTCAGCGCCACCTTCCGGCCCACGATTATTGCTCGCCGCCGATAACCCAGAAACCCGTCGGCTGCGTCTCAATGCGCCGCCACCGAACCCAGGCTCCAACCCTCCGCGATATCTCACGCATCCGCCCCCGCACTCCCCTGCTTTGAACCATCCCCTCATCACCCAGGTCGCCTGGCGGCTGATGCCGACCGTCATCCTCTGCTCTTTTTTCGCCTCCTTCGACCGCCGCAATCTCGGTTTGGCCACGTCTCCGTTGCAGGGCGCGCTGACCTTGAACGACCCGGCCTACGGGTTGGGCGCAAGTCTGGCCCTGCTCTTGGGCGCGGGAGCGGTTTTGTTTCTCCTCCCACGGGGGCTCCGCGCCCAGGAGGGGTCCGCATGAGCCCGGCCTCACCACCCCCATCGCCCCCGCCGGCCGCGCCACCTCAACCTCAGGCGCTCGCCGGAGTGCGCGTGGTGGAAATGGGGCAGTTGATTGCCGGTCCTTTTGTCGGCAAAACCTTGGGCGAATTCGGGGCCGAGGTCGTCAAAATCGAGCCGCCCCTGAACGGTGATCCCCTGCGCCAATGGCGTCTCCTCGAGGGCGGCACGTCCCTCTGGTGGCAGGTGCAGTCGCGGAACAAGCAATCGCTCGCCCTCGACGTGCGAACGGCCCAAGGCCAGGAAATCGCCCGGCGGCTCATCGGCGAGTGCGATGTGCTGATCGAGAACTTTCGGCCCGGCACGATGGAAAAATGGGGCCTCGGTTGGGAGGTGCTCCAGGCCCTCAATCCCGGCCTGATCATGCTGCGGATTTCCGGTTATGGTCAGACGGGGCCCTATCGCGATCTTCCGAGCTTCGGCGCCATCGGCGAAGCCATGGGCGGCCTGCGCCACCTCACGGGCCAACCGGGACAGATTCCGGTGCGCTGCGGCATCTCCATCGGGGACACGTTGGCCGCCTTGCACGGCACCATCGGCGTGCTGACCGCTTTGCACCACCGCAAGGTCAACGGCGGGGCCGGCCAAGTCATCGATGTGGCGTTACACGAGTCGGTCTTCAACGTGATGGAAAGCATGCTGCCCGAATACAGCGCGCGGGGCGAAGTCCGGGCGCCCGCCGGGAGCGCCCTGCCCGGCATCGCGCCCTCCAACGCCTATCGTTGCCGGGATGGCGTGGTGCTGATTGCCGGCAACGGGGATGCAATTTTCACCCGTCTGATGGCGGTGATCGACCGGGACGATCTGGGCCGTCGTCCCGACCTCGCCAGCAATCAGGGCCGCGTGAAAGCCGCCGCCGATCTCGACCAGGCGATCGGCGACTGGACGGAGCGCCACACGGTCACCGACGTCCTCGCGCAGATGGGCGCGGCCGGTGTGCCGGCCGGAAGAATCTACGACATCGCCGACATCGCGGAGGACCCGCACTATCGGGCGCGCGATATGATTCTTCAGCAACGCACGCGTCAGGGGTTCGACGTCGAGGTGCCGGGCATCGTGCCCAAGCTCCTGACCACGCCCGGCGCGATCCGCTCACCCGCACCCGTGCTCGGCGAGCACACTCGGGACATTCTTTCCGGACTCGGCTTCACGACGGAACAGCAAGACCAACTCAAGGCCGAGGGAGTCATCGCATGAGCGCGTGGTGCGGCCAAGGAAGGGAAATTCACGTGCAGGAGGTGGCGCTGCGCGACGGGTTGCAGAGCGAGGCCGGCTTCGTGCCCACCGGGAAAAAAATCGAACTCGTCGACCAACTCACCGCCAGCGGGCTGAAAAAAATCGAGGTCAGCTCGTTTGTTTCGCCCCGCGCGGTCCCGCAACTGGCCGACGCAGAGGCGGTCTTCGGCGGCATCACCCGCCGTCCCGGGGTGATTTACGCGGCCTTGGTGCCGAACGTCCGCGGGATGGAGCGGGCGATCGCCGCCCGGGCCGATGAAGTGAACCTCGTGATGTCGGCCAGCGAGAGCCACAATCGCGCGAATCTGCGCATGGCGGGCGACGCCTCGTTCCACGCCATCCAGGAGGCCGCCGCTCTCGCCACGACGGCGGGAATGCGGGTCGCCGCGTCGCTTTCGTGCAGCTTCGGCTGTCCGTTCGAAGGCGAGATTCCGGCTGACACGATCCTGATGTGGTGTCGGCGGCTGCACGAGGAGGCCGGCATCCGCTCGATCAGCCTCTGCGACACGACCGGCATGGCCTACCCGGCGCTCGTGCACGATCTGGTCGGACGCGTCCGCCAATCATCGCCGGCGGTCACCCTCGCGCTCCATTTCCACAACACGCGGGGACTCGGCGTGGCCAACGTCTTCGCGGGGCTTGATGCCGGCGTGATCCACTATGACGCCGCCTTGGCCGGGATCGGCGGGTGCCCGTATGCGCCCGGCGCCACCGGAAACCTCTGCACCGAGGATCTGATCCACGCGTTGGAAGTTTCCGGCTACCGGTGCGGCATCGATCTGGATGCGTTGATCGAGACGGCCAACCATTTGGAGCAACTCCTCGGCCACGCCACCCCGGGCCAAGTGATGAAGGCGGGCCGGCGACTGCGAGGGCCTCTCGCCGACCAGCCCGGTCCGGCGGCCTAAAACCTGTCGCAGGCCGATGCTCAACCACGCCAACGGCGGCCGAGGTTCATTTTTTTCCGACAATAATCTACTCGCCTCGCGTCTGAGCCGTCCTTGGTTCCTCTGAGCCCGCCCCACCGTCCTCTCGATGACTACCCCCTCCGCCTTTTCCCGCGTCCGTCTCGTCGGCCTGTCCGCCGGGATTCTCGTTTTCGCCGTCCTGCTCTGGGGCTGGGGCGGCCCCCCCGACCGTCCGCTAGTCGGCGCGATGGCCGCCGTCGCCGCGCTCATGTCCATCTGGTGGATGACTGAGGCCGTGCCGCTGGCCGTCACCTCCTTGCTGCCGCTCGTGCTGTTTCCGCTCCTCGGGCTCGGCGATGTGCGCCGCACGCCGCCGCACTATTTTAACGAGATCATCGTGCTCTATCTCGGCGGTTTCTTCATCGCGCTCGCGATGGAGCAATGGCGGCTCCACCAGCGCATCGCCCTCAGCCTCCTCAACCGCATGGGTTCCAGCCCGGGCTCCGTCCTGGGCGGTTTCCTCCTCGCGACCTCCCTGTTGTCGATGTGGATTTCGAACACCGCCACCGCGCTGATGATGCTCCCCATCGGTCTGGCCGTCATCTTGAAGCTCGAGGCGACCTTTGGCGCCGAGCGCGTCCGTCCGCTCGCCCTCGGCCTCATGCTCGCCATCGCCTACGGTTGCTCGATCGGCGGCATCGCCACGCTCGTCGGCACGCCGACGAACCTGGCGTTCGTGAAAATCTACCGCGACACGTTCCCCTCCGCCCCCCCGGTCGCCTTCGGCGAGTGGATGCTCTACGCCACTCCGCTGGCCGCCATCTTGCTGGCCGCCACCTGGTTTCTCCTCGCGCGCGTCTTCTGCCGCTGCGATGCCACCCTCCGGCTCGATCGCTCCGTCGTCCGGGCCGAACTCGACGGCCTTGGCCCGATGCGTTTCGAGGAAAAAGTCATCGGCACGCTCTTCCTGGTCGTGGCTCTGCTGTGGGTTTTCCGCAGCGACCTCAACATCGGCTTCGCCACCCTCCCCGGCTGGAGCCGGCTGCATCCGGCGCTGGGCGCCTTGGACGACGGGACCGCCGCCCTGCTCGTCGCCCTCTTGCTCTTCTTCATTCCCTCCCGCTCCGAACCCGGCCGCGCGCTGCTCGACGGCGGGACTTTCGCCAAGGTTCCGTGGGATGTCCTGTTGCTGCTCGGCGGCGGTTTCGCCCTGGCCTCCGGCTTTGTTTCCAGCGGCCTTTCCGGACACCTCGCCCAAGTCCTGCGCGACTTCGGCCATCTGCCGGCTTTCGCAATCCTCGTCCTCGTTTGCCTGCTCATCACGTTTTTGACGGAGCTGACGTCCAATGTCGCCACCGCCACCATGTTTCTTCCGGTGCTCGCGGCCTGGGCCGTGGCCGAGCGCATCAATCCGCTCATGCTGATGATCCCCGCCACGATCTCTGCTTCGATGGCCTTCATGCTCCCGGTCGCCACGCCGCCCAACGCCATCGTCTTCACGAGCCGGCGCGTCCGCATTGCCGACATGGCCCGCGTCGGACTGGTGCTCAATCTCATCGGCGTCGTCGTCATCTCGGTCTACTCCCACTATATCCTGCCGCTGATTTTGCGTTTCGATCCGACCCTCCTCCCCGCTTGGGCCGCACCGAAGTGAGCCGGGAGGCCTGGATTAGTCGGTCACGTCCCGCTGAGAAATCCCTGGAAATAAAATGTCACGTATTACGTGACATTCCCTCTGGGAAAGTGGGTTTTCGGGGCACGAAACTGAGCGCAGTAATCCGAGCCCGAACGAATCAGGCCTTGATTTGGCCCCCGTGCTGAAGGCGCTCCGGCGGCGACGAGAGCATCGCGCCGACCAGCTCGGTCCGGGGGCCCGAAACCTCCCTCAGGGCAGGTTCTCCCCTGCGCCCACGCGCGAGCCCCTTTTTTTCGCTTACTTCCGCTCCCGGTAGACCACTCGCCCGTCCACGTCGTGCAGGCGAAGTTCCAGACTCGCGCCGGTGGCGGTCGGCGTGACGACACCGGAGAGGAATCCGCCCTGACCGGTGCGCAGAAAGCGGTGCTCGGGCCGCGGGGTTTTCTCCTCCCAACCGCCGGCATGGGCGGCAGTCGACGGACCGACGCTCCACTCATTGACTGAGGTCGCGGGGTCCACCGAGACATACTGCCAGTGCCGATCGCCGGTGATCACGGTGAGAGTGGGGTAGCGCGCCAACAACTCGCGGATTTCTTTCCCCTCCACCGCGAAGCCGGCGTTGGCGTAGTTGTCGTCCTTGTTGCTCCGGTCCGGGCCCACGACGGGCACGGTGGTGAAGATCACGCGGAAGGTGGCGGTGGAGGCGGCCAGTGTTTCGCCGAGCCACTTGATTTGCTCGCGACCCCAGAGGGTCGGGGCGGGCGTCCGGTTTTCGGCCCAATCCGGCGTGCGATAGTCCCGCCCCTCCATCAACCACACCTGCAAATCACGGCCCCAGCGGAACGTCCGATTGGCCTTCGCCGGCAACGCCGTCTGCTCGCGGAACAACCGCACGCCCTCCGCGTAGGTCAACTCGCCGCTCCGCGTCGCGGGCCCGCAGTCGTTCGCGAGAATATCGTGATCATCCTTCATGAAGAAGCTGGTGCAGTTCCGGTGGAAATCCCGGAGCGTCGGGAGGGCAAACATCCGCGCCCAATGAAAGCGGGCCAACGCCGGGGTGAGTGCGATGACCGGTCCTTGATCGTAGTAGACGACATCGCCCGTGTTCACGAAAAAGTCCGGCCGCAACGCGCTCATCGCCGGGTAAATCGCCAGACCGTCGGGACGGTCCAGGCGCTCATATTTCTGGCAGGTCATGACGCAAAACGTCACCGGCAGGCGTTGGTCCGGCAGCGGGGCGCTTTGGAATTCGCCCGACTGCTCATCCGGCCGGCCGTCGCTCGCATTCCTTCGCGCCTGCACCACGAGATCGTAGCGGGCGGCCGGGACGAGCGCCGACAGGGAATGCACGACGATCCCATCGCGCTCCGGTTCCGCGTTCTGCCACGGGGTCTCGGACCACGCCGCCGCTCCCGCCACGCGAAAGCGCACGCGTGTCTGACCGGCGGCGGCGGGCGCCCCGCCGGCGGCGGCGCCGAGGTCCATCCCCTCGGGCAGGTGCACGCGGATGCGGGTATCCGGAAACGCCCGGTTCTCGCGCAGCGCCACGGGCTTTCCGGTCTTCACCTCGAAGGCTTCGACCCGCGGCAACGGCCCATCGGCCGGATTCGCCGCCGCGCGCTGCGTCACGCGGGTCCAGACATCGGCGGCGGTCGACGTCACATTGACGACCTTGAAACCGGTGGCTTGGTGCACCTCCGCCGCACCGGCGGGACCGACCAGTCCCAGCGCCAGGGCGACGACGAGCCATTGAACCGACCGCGCGGCTTTTTTCATCGGCTACGCGGCCTCAGTGCGACCAGTTGACGCCAAACGTCCACAGCGAGCCATACTTGGTGGTCTGGAAAAACCGGGCGTGGCGCGGGGTGCTGGGGCCGTAGATTTCGGTCGTCGCCCCCTGGTCGGTGACGTTGCGCAGATTGGCATAGACCGAGAGGTTCTTGCGCAGGGTGTATTCGCCGATCACGTCGACGAAGGTGGACGGCGGCTGCCAGTTAAACGTGCCGGGCTCGATGCTGGCCCCCGCGGTGACCGCATTCAGCCGCGTGCGCCCGCGATGATTTGCATTCACCCGCAGGCTGTAGCTTTCGCGGGTGAAGCTGAGGCCGGCACTGCCGCTGCGCGGAATGTAGCCCGCAAAATTTCCGCCCGTATCGCCCACCGCGCGCTGGGAAGTGCCGTTGGCAAAGACCTCGAAACCCCGGGCCCAATGCGGGAGAAAGGTGAGACTCTGGCGGTAGTTGAAGCTCACGCCCTCGAAGCGCACCGTGCCCGGAATATTATATTGGGTCGAGACTCCGTAGCGGCCGTAGGCGTTGGGATCGAGACCGTAGGACGCGAGAAACTCCGGCGTGGCCGCCTGCACGGTGCTGCCAAAAAAATTGCGCACGTCCCGACGAAACGCCGCCACCGACACCACACCGACACCCTGGAAATAGTGCTCCAGACGCAGGACCAGCGACTGGGCGGACCACGGATTGATCGCGACGTTGTTGACGACGATGCGGTTCGTCGCGCTGTCACCGGCGCTGGTGTCCGGCAGGGTCAGGCCGCCGGCATATTGGTTGTAGTCCGGCCGGCCGATGGACTCATAGGCGGCCAGACGCCCGATCCAGTTTTCCCGGACGGCGTAGCTCGCGTTGAGGCTCGGGAAAAGCTTGTCGTAGGTTTTTTCGATCGTGGACCCGCGTTCGATCCCGTTGGCGCTGCGCTTGGGATCCGTCAGCGGTCCCTGGGCTTGAACCTTGGTCTGCTCCCCGCGCACCCCGGCGACGATCTTCAGGCGTTGGTCGAGGAAGTCGAAATCCGAGCGCAGATACGGAGCAATCACCTGCTCCCGGGCAAACTTCGAAGTCGCCACGCGGTTGCGCGCGATCGCGTTCGCGTTGGTCGTGAAATAGGCCGGCTGCGCCTGGGAGTGCTCCCACACCTTGCGATTGCTGGGGGCCTCGGAGGCGGGAAACCCGTAGGGCATCACCCGCTGCGAAAAAACCGGATCGAGAAACGGCGCGAGCAAATCATCGCCCGTGACCGGCGTGGTGCTGGCGACGCGGTCCGCTCCGACGTAGGTGGAGGTCGCGGAGTTGTCCGTGATGTCGCGCACGCCCTCCTGAAGATTGAATCCGGCTTTCAAGGTCACCGGGATTTTCGTCGCGAGCTTCCGGCTCACGCTGCCGTAGGCGGTCTTCTGCGTGTCGTGGGTGGCGTTCTGCTGACTCGCCGCCGACGTGAGGGCGTAGTTGGCGATGAGGTAGGGATTCACGTCAGCGCCGGTCGCATTCTTCACCGTGATCGCGCCGGGACGCAGGTAGGTAACATCGTCAAACGATACGGTCAGGCCGCTGCGCGTCGCATTCACCGCGCGGAAATACCCCTGGTTGGTGTCGTGGTTGTCGTCCGTCGCCGAAGAGTAGCCCAGGCCGAGGTCGGCCTTCCACTCGGGCCCCTGATGTTTCCAGACGACGCTCGGCATATAGGTGCGATTGAAACGATTTCGTTCGTTGTGGATCATCGAGACGTTGCCCGCCCCCGTGTTCCCGCGGACCGCGGTCGGGGAAAAGCTGCCGGGCTGAACCGCGCCGGGGTTGAACGTCAGCGAGTGCAGCACGAACTGCACATCGAAGGAGGAATACAGGAAGCCCACCGACACGCGGTCGTTCTCCGACAACTTGAAGTCAAACGATCCGGCGAGGGATTTGCGCGCCGTGATCTTGGGCTGATCCTCCACGCGGTAGGACGACAAATAGGGCTGCGAAAACGCCGTCGCCGGGAAGGCGGTTCCGCCGGTGGCGACGCCTGTGCCGCGCCAGGTGGCCTGCGAGCGATCCTGCGCCGAATAGCTGGTGGAGTCGCCGGCCGAAACCGAGAAACCGAATTTCTTGTTCACCGGCGCCGAGTAGGAGAAATCGAATCCCGGATAAACGTTGCGCGTCCGACTCGGCTTGGCTCCCGGAGCCGGGCTGAAGCTCTTCGCGTTGTCGCGCATGCTGAAATAGACGTTCGACTGAAACAAGGGCTTGGCGCGCTCGAAGGAACTGCGCGTCACCATGTTCACCGTGCCCGCGAGCGCGGAGGCCGGAGACTCGGGCGTGGGGGTGTTGAGCACCTCGATCCGCGAGAGGTTGTTGATCGAAACCATGTCCGCCATGACCGTGCGGTTGGTTCTGCCACCGTCGGCAGAGGCGAGATTGAAGCTGTCGATCGTGACCGGCACATAGTCGGACGGCACGCCGTCGATCGAAATGCCCCGGGCATTTCCGCCGGTATAGCTGATCGTGATTCCGGGCAGAAATTTCAGGAACTCGGCCGTGTTGCCCTCGGCCACATTGCCAAACTGCTCCGTCGACACGACCTGCTTGATGTTGGGCGCGAACCGCTGCTCGTTGATCGCGAGCGCCGAGGCGTCCATCTCGCGCGAAGAGGAGACCTGAAATTGGGCCAACTGCACGACGTCGCCGCTCTTGGGTGACACGCCCAGCGCAATCGTGAGTTCGGTGGCCTTGCCCGCCGAAATTTCGGTGGCGCGCACGTCGCGCGAGAGACCCGTGTAGAACGTCTGCACCTTGACGGCCCCCGTCGGCACCTGCGTCAGGCGAAAGTTGCCCGCGGCGTCGGTGAGCGTGACGAGTCCGGTGCCTTCGATCGAAACGCGGGCCCCCTCGACATACTGCGCATTGCGCTCGTTGAGCACGCGACCCTGCAGCGTACCGGTGTTTTCCGGGTTGGCCGGCCCTTGGGCTTGGGTCGAGGATACGGCCAGGGCGAGCCAGGCTCCGAGCACAGTGAAGACGTTTGGTTTTTTCATGGGGGATTCGGGAGAAGTTTTCCGTGGGTTCAGGGCCGGACTGGATTTCGCGGCGGGCGACTCGTCGTTGCCCGCGCGGTTTACCATCAAAGCCCCCGACTTGGTGTCCTCGGCGACGACCAGTCCGGTGTTGGCGACGAGGCGCGTGAGCGCCTCCCGCACGGTGTACTCGCCCCGGACCGGATTGGTCGTCACGCCGCGGACGGCATCGACCAAAAACAACACCTGCCGGCCTGATTCCTCGGCGAAGCGCTTCAGGTTACTCACGGCATCGCCCGCGGCGATATCGTAGCTCTGGCGCGCAGCCTCACCGGCCTGGGCGGGCGCGATCGCGCACGTCAGAGCACACACGGCGAAAGCCGCGGCCGAGCCGGGGGGAAGCAGGGGTTTCATCAACAGGAACAGTGGGAACGCCCCTGAGACGCAGCCCCGGACGAAACGGGTTATCCGTGTTCGCATGATTTTTTCGCCGTCGGTGGCGAAGGCCCTAACGCGCCGCGCGCAACACCACCGTGGTTTCGTCCCGCCGTTCAACCGTGATCGAGCCGCTGCCCGCGAGCAGGCGGACAAAGCCCTCGACGTTGTCGGCCGCGAACGTCCCCCCGACCGGGCGCTCGGCGAGCGCGGCATCCCCGAGGAGGAGTTGGAGCCGGTTGCGACGGTTGAACTGGGCGACGACGTCGCGCAGCGGCGTCTCGGAAAACACGAGTTTGCGCTCCTGCCAGGAGAGGGCGGCGCGGAGGGCGTCGGGCGCGATGGGTTCGACGACGGGTGCGCTGGTCGGCAGACCGGCGAGATATTTCGGTGGAGCGAACAGAATGACGGTGCGTTCGTTCGCCGAAAGCAGCGTATCCGGGGGCGGAACGCGTTGACCCCAACGCGTTGGTTTGGGTGGAACGCGTTGCCCCCAACGCGTTGGTTTGGGATCGGCGCTCGCTGCCAGCCCGTTGGGGTCAACGCGCTCCACCTCGGACACCGCCACTTTCCCTTCCGTCACGAGCACTTCGACGGCGGTGACCGCGAGCCGGACGTTGAACGCCGTGCCGACCGCCCGCACGGCGACGCCGTGGGCGGAGACGATGAAGGGCCGCGCGGTATCGTGCGCGACGGTGAAATGCGCCTCGCCCTGCACGAGCGCGACGCGACGCTCGCCGGGCAAAAGGTCGACGCGCACCTCGGAGTTCGCGTTGAGTTCGACGACGGAGCCGTCGGCGAGCACGACGCGTTCATAGCCGCCGGTCGAGGTCGCGTAGAGCTGCGCAGAGCTTGGCGGGCGGGCCCATTGCCACCAACCGAAAGCCGCGAGGGCCAGGGCCGCGGCCATCGCGCCAACCACCCGCAGAACGGGAAATTTCTTCACCGGCGCCATCACGCGCGGCTTCACCGGAAACTCCACCACGGGCTGCAACTCCGCGCGCACGAGCGGCATCTTTTCGAGCAAGGCACACGCGGCTTCGAGGCGCGCGACCGCGGCGGCGTGGCACGGATCAGCGCGGCACCAGCGCTCGAACTCGCGCTTCTGGGCGGTCGAAAAACCCGCCGCGCGCTCGGTCAACCAGTTCGCGGCAACTTCCTCGATCGGATCGTCGTGTTCCGGAGAGTCGCTCATGGGGAAGCCTCGGCAGACGGCGATGGCGGCGGCGTGTCCAACAGCCCGCGTTCCGCGAAAAACGCGCCGCAGCGCCGCATGCCTTTGGCCATGTGCACCTTCACGGTCTCGGCCGAGATGCCGAGTTGCACGGCGATTTCCTTGTAGGCAAGACCGTCGAGATAGCGGAGCATGATGACTTGGCGGCAACGGTCGGGCAGCGCGCGCACGGCGTCGGCGAGCACTTCGAGTTCATAGCTCTGATCGATCAGCTCCCCCGCCCCCGGCCGGTCCTCCAAGACGGTGAGCTCGACCAAATCCGTCACGGCCTCGGTCGGCTTCGCGCCGCGGCGACGAAAGAGATCGAAGGCGACGTTGCGCGCCGCGGTGAAGAGAAACGCTTTCGGGTAACGCACGCCACCGTTGCCCTGCGCGCGGAGGAGGCGGGAGTAAGTCTCCTGCACGATGTCGTCGTGCTCGGCGAGCGTCGGAAAACGCGCCTGCAAGTAAGCCCGCAGCGCCGGTTCATGGGGCTGCACTTCCTCGGTAAACCAACGGGCGTGTTCGGACGGGGGCATGGGGCGGGGCGAGGAAAAGCCATCCTCCCCGTCCCCCGGTCTGTCGAGGGGATTTTCGGCCAAACCACCCTCGCGAAACTATTTTTCTCCGCGGATAACCCAAAAGCGCGCGCGCTGCGTCTCAAAAATTCGGAACGGCGCGCGCGCCGGGGCGATGGCTCACGCCAGCTCCCAGCCCTTGCGGTAGGCGCGGCGGATGAGCGGAGCGGCTTCGGGGGCGTTTTTCGCGACCATGTTTTTCGCATCCCACTCCACGCGTTTGCCGAGGCGCAGCGCGACATTGCCGAGCAGCACGGTCTCGCTGAACGGACCCGACGCCGCGAAATTCGAGAGCGCCGGCGTGCCGGTCTTGATCGCGCCGAGCCACTCGACGTAGGGGCCGCCACCGTCTTCGCCTTTGCCGTCCTGCGTGCCGCCGGGGACGCGCGCGAGCGTTTTCGGCGGGGCGGGAAAATCGAGCCCGGTCGCGTCGGGCTTGAAAACCCAGTCCTGCCGCGAACGGCCGAAAAACATCCGGCCTTTTTCGCCCACGAGCACAAGGTCGAATCGGCGGAACACGTGGTCCGCCGTCGGAAAATCGCCTTTCCACAACGCCTCGGGCGGGGCGTTGAGGTAGACGCCTTCTTTGGCGACGACGCCGTCGTACCACAGGAATTTCACCGGGCCGCCGAGGACACTCGTGGGAAACTGATACGTGATGGTTGAACGATGGGGCGCGGCGATGGCCGTGCCGCCCTCGTGCCAACTGTCGACGGACGTGGGCGACGTGAGGCCGAGGGCCCAGTAAGGCATGTCCATGATGTGGCAGCCCATGTCGCCGAGGGCGCCGGCGCCGAAATCCCAATAGCCGCGCCAGTTAAACGGCGCGATCGTCGGGCTGTAGTCGTGGAACGGCGCGGGCCCGATCCACTGGTTCCAATCGAGGCCCTTCGGCACCGGCTCGGCCTTGGGCCACTCCTTCATGCCCTGCGGCCAGATCGGGCGATTGGTCCAGGCGTGGACTTCGGTGACACGGCCGAGGACGCCGGCGCGGATCAGTTCGACGCCGCGGCGGATCGGTTCGCCGGCGTGGGCTTGGTTGCCCATCTGCGTTTGCACCTTGGTTTCCGCCGCGACTTCGGCGAGGCGGCGCGCCTCCCAGACCGAGTGCGCAATCGGTTTCTGGCAGTAAACGTGTTTACCCTTCCGCATCGCGAGCATCGCCGCGTGAAAGTGATGGTGGTCGGGCGTCGAGACGGTGACCGCGTCGATGCCGCTCATCGTCGCGATCATCTCGCGGTAGTCGGTGAAGAGCTTCGCGCCGGGGAAGCGGTCGGGCATGGTGTCGCCGGCTTTCGCTTTTTTCTTCCGGGTGAGCTCGGGATTGCGCGGGTTGGCGACGTCGCACAGCGCGACAATTTCCGCGCCGGCGACGGAGACCGCCATCGTGTCGACCTGGCCCTTGCCGTTGACGCCGATGGCGCCGATCTGAATGCGGTCGTTGGCGCCGCGCGCCGAAGCCGGGAGGATGTGAAAACCGAGGGTGGCGACGGCGGAAGCGCGGAGGAAGTCGCGCCGCGTGGGCTGGAAAGGGGTCATCGGAGTAAGGCGGAGTGGATGCGGCGCGTGCGTCACTTCTTCTGCGGACCGTAACCGGCCACCGGGCGGCCGTCATCGCCGAGTTTGCCAGCGGCCCAGAGGACGCCGCGGGTGACAAGCTCGAGGTAACGGGCGTCCGCGACGGTCTCGTTCATGTGACCGATGGTCGTGCTGAACACGCGCGCCTGCTTCGGGCCGTAAAGATTGGTCCAGACCACCACCGCTTCGTTGTCGGTCTTGGTGCCCTTCTTGTCGGTCGTCGTCTGAAAACCCGTGGCGAGGGAGCGGTGGCCGGCGAACACCTTCGGATCCTGCACATTGTTGTAGAGTTCCTCTTTGTCGGTGACCCAGTTTTCGAGGCCCTTCGTGATCGGGCTGCCCGAAGCGGTGAACGAAATCTTGATCGGCTCTTTCGGACCATGGCGGCTCGACTGCAGGCCGAGGAAATCAAACCAGAGTGCGTCGGCGGAACCGGGGGCCATCGGGCGGGCGTAGTCTTTCGTCACCCGGTAGCTGTGCATGGCACAGTGGAGATTCACGCCGGGCAGACCGGCGAGGTGCGGCGCGAGGACGTTTTTCACCATCTCCGGATCGGAGATGTCGGCGGCGCATTCGTCGTGGATCACGAGGTCGTAGCCTTTCGCGTAGTCGGCGTTGGTGTGCGCCGGAAAAGCGGGGCGCGTGGTTTTGTCGGCGGTGTGCATGTGGTCGACGACGACATTGGCGCGGGCCTCCAGGCCGTTTTTCAGGAGATCTTTCTGCGCCACATAGTCGTGGCAGCAGCCGCCGGTGAGGAGGAGAATCTTCAGTGGCTTGGGTGCGGCAGCGGCGAAGGCGAGGCCGGGGAGAGCAAGAGCGGCGACGAGGGCGAGACGGCGGAGGGAGGGTAACATGGTGACGAGGGAGACGAACCAGAGGGGTGAGAGGGAGCGAGGAACTCAGTCGAAGATCGGAAAAAAAGTATTGAAAGCAACCTCGCCGAAGTGGCCGGGGTCATTGAACCGGCGGCGGCGGTCGAGGGCGTCGATGGCCGCCATCTCCGCGGGGGTGAGCGCGAAATCGAACAGCGCGAGGTTTTCGGCGAGGCGGGCGGGGCTCTGCGTTTTGGGAATCACGGCGCACCCGCGCTGGACGCCCCAGCGGAGCGTAATTTGCGCGGGCGTGCGGCCATGCGCGGCGGCGATCGCGGTGACGACGGGATCGTGGAGGACATTTTCATCGGGCCGGGCCATGCCGATGGATTCGTAGGACGGCGAGCCAAGCGGGGAAAACGCGGTGACGGCGATTTTCTCCTGCGCGCAAAAACGGAGTTGGCGCGGTTGCGTGAGATACGGATGCAGCTCGATCTGGTGCACCGTCGGGCGAATCGCGCAGGTGGCAAGGACCTCGCGGAGCATGGAGATGGTGAGGTTGCAGACGCCGAGGTGCTTCACGAGGCCGGCGCGGTGCAGTTCCTCCATCGCGGCCCAGGTCTCGGCGTAGGGGACGGAGATCGGTTTCATCGCAGGGGCCGCGGCCTGCGGATCGTAAAACCACTCCGGCGGGTAGCGCACGTCGAAGGGCACGAACGCGAGCGCGATGGGAAAATGGACGAGGTAGAGATCCAGGTAATCGAGGCGGAGGTCGCGCAACGACCGCTCGCACGCGGCCCGCACGTGCTTCGGTTCGTGGTAAGTGTTCCAGAGTTTCGAGGTGACCCAGAGATCCTCGCGCCGGCAGAGACCGGCGCTCACTGCGGCGGAAATCCCGGCGCCGACTTCGGCTTCGTTCCCGTAGTCGCAGGCGCAATCCAAGTGGCGGTAGCCGGCGCGGATCGCCTCCTGCACCCGCGTGGGCGCGGCGGGTTTGGGCATCTTCCAGCAACCGAGTCCGACCGAGGGAAACAGGCCGCCGTCGGCGAGCGGGATCACCGGGGCAAAGGAAGAAGACGATGGAACCATGGCCCCACCAGAGTCGCTCGCCGGCGCGAAGTCAGGACCAATTTTATCCGACCCGGCCCCGCCGGAAACGCGCGCGCGCCCGTCGCCGGGTGCGCCCACGCCGCGTCAGAACCACTTCACTTTGCGCATGTCGCCGCTCTCCAGGTAGGCGAGGTGCATGCTGAAGGCGTTGTGCAAGGTCTGCGGCACATGACCCTTGGCGGAAATGTTCAGGTAGGCGTGCAGGAGCTCGCGGTAGTCGGGATGCGCGCAGTTTTCGATCATGAGCCGCGCGCGGTCGTGCGGCGATTTGCCGCGCAGGTCGGCGATGCCGTGCTCGGTGACCACGATCTGCACCGAGTGTTCGCTGTGGTCGAGGTGGGTCACCAGCGGGACGATCGTGCTGATCGCGCCCTTCTTGGCCATGGACGGGCACGTGTAGATCGAGATGTGGGCATTGCGCGTGAAATCACCCGAGCCACCGATGCCGTTCATCAGGTCGCGGCCCATCACGTGCGTGCTGTTCACGTTGCCGAAGAGGTCGATCTCGATGGCGGTGTTGATCGTGATCAGGCCGAGGCGCCGGATGAGTTCCGGGCTGTTGCTGATTTCCTGCGGCCGGAGCACCATCCGCGGCCGGTAATACTCGAGCTCGTCGTAAACTTTTTTCAGCTGCGGCTGGCTCAACGTCAGCGAACACCCACTGGCAAACTCGCACTTGCCGCTGCGCAGCAGGTCGACGACCGAATCCTGGATCACCTCCGTATACATCGTGAACGGCGGGATGCCGGGATTGGCGCCCAACGCGCCGATCACGGCGTTGGCGATGTTGCCCACGCCGGACTGCAACGGCAAAAACGACGCCGGCAGCCGCCCCGACTTGATTTCGTCGGCAAGGAATTGGGCGACATTGTGGCCGATGCGGTCCGTCACGGCATCCGGCGCGTCGAAACCGTCGGTCTCGTCCGGCAGGTCGGTGAGGACGATGCCCGCGATCTTGTGCGGGTTCACTTTGATGAAGCTCGAACCGATGCGGTCCGTCGGCATGTAGAGCGGAATCTCGCGGCGGCGGGGCGGGTCGGCCGGTTCATACAAATCGTGGAACCCCATCAGGTCGCCCGGATGGTGCGCGTTGAGCTCGATCAGGATCTTGTCCGCCACCCGCACGAACGTGTTGGCGGCGCCCACCGCGGTGCTCAGCACGATCTCCCCGTTGGGCGACACGTGGCTCGCCTCGATGATGGCCCAGTGCACTGGGCCAAACACCCCGCTGCGCACCGTGGGCTGGACGGCCGAGAGGTGCAGATCGAAGAAACGGGTCTTACCTTCGTTAATCGACTTCCGCAAAATCGGATCGGACTGATAGGGCGTGCGCCATTCGATCGCTTCGGCGGCCGCGAGCGCGCCGTCGAGGGACTTGCCCGTCGAGGCGCCCGTGATCACGCCCAGCTTGAACGGCCGGCCGGCCGCGTGCTCCACGCGCGCGAGCGCGGCAATCGCCAGCGGGATGACCTTGCAGGCGCCGGCGGCGGTAAAGCCACCGAATCCAATGGTATCCTTGTCGTGGATGAGGGCGGCAGCCTCGTCGGGCGTGAGCGTCGGGAACGGAGCTTTCATGGTCGGAGAGGAAAGAAGCGGGAGCGGCCACTTTGACAGACTCGGCCGGGCCCGACTCCGCAACGCTTGCCACAGGCCGCGCGCATGTTGCGAACCCCGCGGCCCGTCCCCCCACCGCACCGGCGCGGCCCGGGCCCCCGGTCGCCGCCGGTCCCGCCGGCCTTGGGTTGGGCGAAGTTCGCCCCCCGCCGCGATTTTGCTTTCTCCGCACCCCGCGAGCCGGTTCTCTGTGCCCCCATGTTTTCGCGGACCCACCCCGCCGTCGCCGCCGTTATCCTGACGGCCTCCCTTCACGCCGCCCCCGTCGACTACGTGAAGGACGTGAAGCCTGTGCTCGCGCAGCACTGCTACCGCTGCCACGGCGCTTCCCAGCAGAAATCCAGCATGCGGGCCGACACCGCGGCGTTTCTGCGGACCGGCGGGGACAGCGGTCCCTCGTTGGTCCCGGGCAAGGCCGACGACAGTCTGCTTCTCCAAACCATCCTCGGCACGCACGACGATATCTCGCGCATGCCCTACAAGAAACCGGCGCTGGCCGACGCGCAGATCGCCACGATCCGCACCTGGATCAACGAGGGGGCCGTCGCCCCGGCCAACGAAGAGCCCGAGAAAAACCTGCACTGGGCCTTCGTCGCCCCGGTGCGCACCGATCCGCCCGCGGCCAAGGCGGCGCCGGCCGGCTGGTCGCGCAACCCGATCGACGCCTTTGTCCTCGCCCGGCTCGCAAACGAAAAAACTCCGATCGCGCCCTCTCCCGCAGCCGACCGCGTCACCCTGCTCCGCCGCGTCAGCCTCGATCTCATCGGACTCCCGCCCACCCCCACCGAGGTCGACGCGTTTCTCGCCGACCGCTCGCCCGAGGCCTACGACCGCGTCGTCGCGCGCCTCCTCGCCTCCCCGCACCACGGCGAACGCTGGGCGCGCCCGTGGCTCGACGTCGCCCGCTACGCCGACTCCAACGGCTACTCCATCGACGCCCCGCGCCAGATCTGGAAATACCGCGACTGGGTCGTCGCTGCGCTCAACCGCGACCTGCCCTACGACCAGTTCGTCGTCGAACAACTCGGCGGCGACCTGCTGCCCGGCGCCACCGTCGACCAAAAAGTGGCCACCGGTTTCAACCGCAACACCCAGATCAACCAGGAGGGTGGCATCGACCCCGAGCAGTTCCGCATCGAGTCGGTCATGGACCGCGTAAGCACCTTCGGCACCGCCTTCCTCGGCCTCACCGTCGGCTGCGCCCAATGTCACGACCACAAGTTCGACCCGATCTCCCAGCGCGAATACTACCAGCTCTACGCGATCTTCAACAACTCGGCCGACGACGGCCACGGCAAGAGCACCCCCGGCAGCACCCTGGCCTTCCCCGGGGAAAACACGGCCGACGAGGCGGGCCTGCGCGAACTCGAGGGCCAGCAGGCCGCATTCGAAAAATACCTCGACGAGCACAGCGCACCGGTGGTGGCCTGGCTCGCCACGCTCGACGGCCTGGGCAAAACCAAACTCGGCGGCACCGCCCGCGAAGCGCTCGGCGTCGCGTGGGCCGAGCTGACCTTCGCGCAGAAGCGGGCCGTGTTCGCCGCCTACCCGCAGGCCGAAGCCGACTTCAAGACCCGCAACCTCAAGCTGTCCGGTCTCGAACGCCGTTCCTCCCGCCGCCTCACGACGCTCGTGATGTCCGAGCTGAAAACCCCCCGCGAGAGCGTGATCTTCATCAAGGGCGACTTCACGCGCCGCGGCGATCCCGTGCAGCCCGGCACCCCCGCCATCCTCCCGCCCAGCGCCGTCGAAAAACCCAACCGCCTCGACCTCGCGCGCTGGCTCTTCCAGCCCGACCACCCGCTCACCGCCCGCGTGCTGGTCAACCGCATCTGGCAGCAGTATTTCGGCCGCGGCCTCGTCGAAACCGAAAACGACTTCGGCACCCAGGGCCTCGCACCCTCGCATCCCGCCCTCCTCGACTTCCTCGCGACCGAGTTCGTCGCGCAACAATGGAGCATGAAAGCCCTCCACCGCCTCATCGTCACCTCCGCCACCTACCGCCAGTCCTCGCACGCGCGCCCCGACCTCCACGTCGTCGATCCCGTCAACCAACTCCTCGCCCACCAGTCGCGCCTCCGCCTCGACGCCGAGATCGTCCGCGACGTCGCCCTCGCCGCCAGCGGTCTGCTCGCCCCCAAACTCGGCGGCCCGCCCGTTTACCCGCCCCAGCCCGACGGCGTGATGAACCTCGGCCAGAACCGCCGGCCGTGGAACGCGAGCACCGGCGAAGACCGCTACCGCCGCGGACTCTACACGCATTACTGGCGCGCCACGCCCCACCCGGCCGTCGCGGTCTTCGACGCCGCCGACAGCTTCAGCGCCTGCACGCGTCGGCTCCGCTCCAACACCCCGCTTCAGGCCCTCACCCTCCTCAACGACCAGCAGTTCTTCGAATTCGCCGGCGCCCTCGCGCAGCGCATCCAGCGCGACGGCGGCACCGACGACGCCGCGCGCCTCGACTACGCCTTCCGCCTGTGCGTCGCGCGTCCGCCCCACGCCCAAGAACACACGCGCCTCCTCGCCCTCCTCGCCGACCTCCGCACGCCCAACGCGAAAGACCCCGCCGCCTCCGAGCAGGAGGCCTGGACGACCGTCGCCCGCGTGCTCCTCAACTTGGACGAAACGATCACGCGCGAATGAAGAACTCGGCCGCCAACCTGTTTCGACCGGATCGAGTGGCGCGGGCGTTCCAGCCCGGGTTGGCGCCGGCACGCCTCACGGGCCGCCAAGCCCGTGCCACCACGGTCACCCCGCTCGCCGCCACCTCGCTATGAACGCCCTCCCTCCGCTCGATCCCGCCCAGCACTTCACCCACGTCACGCGCCGGCACTTCCTCAGCCGCTGCACGATGGGCCTCGGCGGGATCGCGCTCGCCTCCCTCTTCGGTCGCCACGAACTCTACGGCGCCGGCGGCGAACTCGTTTCCTCGGGCGCGCTGCCCAATCCCATGGCGCCGCGCTCGCCCATGTTCGCGCCGAAGGCCAAGAACGTCATCTTCCTCTTCATGGCCGGCGGCCCGAGCCAGCTGGAGCTGTTCGACTACAAGCCGCGCCTCATCGAGCTCAACGGCCAGCCCGTCCCGCCGTCCCTCATCGAGGGCAAGCGGTTCGCGTTCATGGACACCAGCCACGGCACCAAACTCCTCGGCACGCGCCGCGAGTTCAAACAGCACGGCCAAAGCGGGGCGTGGGTGTCCGACCTATTCCCCTACACGGCCGGCATCGTCGACGACATCACGCTCGTGAAGTCCTGCGCGGCCGAGCTCTTCAATCACGCGCCGGCGAAGCTCTTCATGAACACCGGCTCGGGCCAGTTCGGCCGCCCGAGCATGGGCTCGTGGGTCACCTACGGCCTCGGCAGCGAGTCGCAAGACCTGCCCGGTTTCGTCGTCCTGCAGTCCGGCCCGCGTGGTCCGCGCGGCGGCGGCGTCAACTGGGGCAGCGGTTTTCTGCCGACGACGTTTCAGGGCGTGCCCCTGCGGGGCAGCGGCGATCCGATCCTCAACCTCACGAATCCCGCGGGCGTCACCGCCGGCCGCCAGCGTCAGGCGCTCGATGCGATCCGCGACCTCAACGTCGCCCGCGCCGTCGAGACCGGCGACCCCGAGATCACCACGCGCATCGCCTCCTACGAGATGGCGAGCCGCATGCAGTCCAGCGCGCCCGAACTGATCGACCTCAGCAAGGAGAGCGAAGCGACGCTGAAACTCTACGGCATCGAAAAAGACACCCCCTCGTTCGCCCGCAACTGCCTCCTCGCCCGCCGCCTCGTCGAGCGCGGCACGCGTTTCGTGCAGCTTTACCACACCAACTGGGACAGCCACGGCGGCCCCGGCGAAAACCTCCAGAGCGATTTCGAGAAACGCTGCCGCGAGGTCGACCAGGGTCAGGCCGCGCTCGTGCAGGATCTCAAACAACGCGGGCTGCTCAAAGACACGCTGGTGATTTGGGGCGGCGAGTTCGGTCGTACGCCGATGGGCGAAAACCGCGACACCACCGGCCGCAACCATCACATCGACGCGTTCACGATGTGGTTCGCCGGCGGCGGCACCAAGCCCGGCATCACCGTCGGCGAGACCGACGAACTCGGCTTCAACTCCGTCGCCAACCGGGCGCACGTGCACGACATCCACGCGACGATGCTCCACCTCCTCGGCATCGACCACACGAAGCTCACCTTCCGGTTCCAAGGCCGCGACTTCCGCCTCACCGACGTGCACGGCACCCTGGTGAAGCCGATGCTCGCGTAAGACCAGCGCCGCCTTCCTCCCGTAGCCGCGCCAGTTATGGCGCGGTATGGACATAACGCCGCCACCGCGCCGTAACCGGCTCGGCTACCCGCCCCTCACCCCACAAAGGAGTAATCGTACGGCGCCCGCAGCTCGCGCCGCACATACCCGTTCGCCTCCGCCGCGTGCTCGCCGGTGAATTGCTCGGCCGCCGCGTCCCACGTGAGCTTCTTGCCCGTGCGCATTGAGATCGCCCCGAGATGACACATCGTCGCCGACCGGTGCCCCGTCTCCACGTCGCAGATCGGCGCCTGGCGGGATTTCACGCAGTCGAAAAAATTCTCCATGTGATTCGCGCTCCGGTAGAGTTGCACCGCTTCTTGCGGCAACGGCGTTTTCAAGAGCTCCGGATCGCTCGCCTTGATCCCGTCGCGGTTGACCCAGATCCAGCCGTCCGTGCCTTCGAACCGGATGCCATTGCGCTGGCCCTCGAGGTTCACCTTCCCCCCGAAAATATTGTCATCCTTCGTCGTGAAGATCGTCAGCTTCGGGCCGTTCGCGTAGGTGTAACGCACTTCGTATTCGCTGAACGTCGTGTAGCCGCCGGCGACCGGCGGCGTGAGGATCGTCGACTCCACGTCGCGCGGCGCGAGCAACCCGATCGCCCAATACGCGATGTCGTTATGATGCGCGCCCCAGTCCGTCATCGTGCCGCCCGAGTATTCATACCAAAACCGAAAAGTCCGGTGGCAGCGCTCCTTCACGTAGTCCGTCTGCGGCGCCGGCCCGAGCCAGAAATCCCAGTTCAACCCCTGCGGCACCGGCGCCGCCGCGAACGGCCCCGCGCAGAGCCCCGCCGGCAGCCAGACCTTGGCCTCCACCAATTTCCCGATGCGCCCGTTGCGCACGAGTTCACACGCCAAGCGAAAGCGCGACGAACTCCGCTGCTGCGTACCCGTCTGCAACACGATGCCGCTCTGCCGCACCGCCCCCACGAGCCGCCGCCCTTCGTCGATCGTCAGCGTCAGCGGCTTTTCGGCATAAACATCCTTCTTGGCCCGTGCCGCGCCCAGATTCACCAGGGTGTGCCAGTGGTCCGGCGTCGCATTGACGATCACGTGGACATCGTCGCGCTCGAGGACTTTCCGGAAATCTCCGTAGATTTTCGGCACCTTCCCGTCGACCGTGAACTTCGCCGCCGCGGCCGCGGCCTGGCTCTCGTCCACGTCGCACACGGCGACAATCTCGCCATGGTTGGCCGCATTGGTCGCGTCGCCCTTGCCCTGGCCGCCGCAGCCAATGAGCGCGACGCCCGGCCGGTCGTTCGGTGCAACCGCCTTCGGCGTCGCCGCCTCCGCCGCCGCGAGCTGCCGCTGGACAAACCACACCGGCAGTCCGGACATCGCCGCCACCGTACTGCAGCGCCGGAGAAACGACCGCCGCGAAAGCTCGAAGGGTTTCATGCGGGCCACGGTGCGGCGCCGCGCCGCGCGCCGCAAGATCGCAACGCGCGTGCCTGCGGTTTTGACAAATCCCCCTCGGCCTCCGTCACTCGCCTCCACTCTTTCGATCCATGAGCACCGCCCCGTCCGCCCCTCCGCAGCCAAACTTCATGATCAGCCAGCTCGATGAGGTGGCGCCCGTGCGCTGCCCGTGCGGGTGGGCGAGCCGGAGTTTCGCCACCCCCGACAACCCCGTCGCCACGGTGCACATCGTCGACATCCAGCTCGATGCGCGCGTGCACTACCACAAAAAGATGACCGAGATCTACACGGTGCTCGAGGTGCAGGGCGAAGGTTTCATCGAGCTCGACGGCGAACGCTTCCCAGTGAAACCGCTCACCGCGATCTTCATCAAACCCGGCTGCCGCCACCGCGCCATCGGCCGCATGAAAATCCTCAACGTCCCCATCCCCGCCTTCGATCCGCATGACGAGTGGTTCGACTGAGCGTGAGACCTCCGCTATCACAAAGAAACGCGGCCTGAAAAGGCCGCGCTTTTTTGCGCAGTGAAACAAGGCCAGAGGCGCGGCTGCGAAAGTGCCCGCGGCTTCCAACCGCAGAATAATCACCTGGAAGCCGACGTCACTGCTGCAATCGGACACCACGCTCAGAAATTCCCGCTCACGCCGAAGTTGAAGCGCATGCCGTTGTAGCGGACTTTCTGCGGGCGATAGGTGTCTTTGCCCTGCACGCGGACGACGGTCTGGTCGAGGGCGTTAGTCCAGTCGCAGTACACCGAAAGCAGTTTGGTGAACTGGTATTTCACGTTCAACGCACCGTCCTTGCGGTCGTCGTCGTAGATGCGGGCGGCGGGGATCGCGGTGTAGGCGTTCAGGAAACGGTCGTTGTAGTTGAACTGCGCGCGAATCGTCCACTTGTGCTGCTGGTAAACGAGCCCGACGTTCCACGCGGTGGGCACGAACTGCACGAGTTGGTCGTCGGTCTGGGTGCCCCCGCTGTTATAATTACCCTCGGAATCGATGAGCGTGTAGGTCGCGTAGGCGCTGAAGCCGCGGAGCGCGCGCGGGAGAAACGTGAGCTGCTGGTTATAGCTGAACTCGACGCCGCGCGCCTCACCGGTGCCGCCATTTTTCTTCGTGCTGAGGAGATAGCCAGCATACTGGCCGTCGAAGCCGTTGGCGGGCCCGGGGCCGATGGTGCGAGTGTCGGTGAAGATGAAATCCTCGATGCTTTTCTTGAAGACGCCGATCGAGAGCACGCCGGCGGGCTCGAAGTAATACTCGGCGCTCAGATCGAAATTGTCGGCGTGCTGCGGTTTGATCGCGGTGTTGCTTTGCGAGACGGTGAGGTTCGAGTCGCTCACGCTCGTGTCGGGGATGAGGTCGCTGAAATTAGGCCGCGCGAAACTCGTCGTGTAGCTGGCGCGGAGAAGCAGGTCCTTGCGCAGCGTGGAGCGTAAGTGCAGACCGGGGAAGTAGTCCGTGTAACTCGATTTCTTGGTGACCTTGCCGTATTCGGCGGCAGCGCGCGCGGCCCGAATGTCTTCCGCGACGGTCGCGGCGAGCGCGGGGAGGATCGGGCGGTTCAGCACGCCGGTGGCGGCGACGTCGGTGCGCTCCATGCGCACGCCGCCGAGCACGCGGAGCTTGCCGATATCCACCGTGCTCATCGCGTAGGCGGCGTAAACATCCTCGCGCGCCTTGCCATCGCTGCGGACGTTGTCGCGCGCGGTCGCCACGAGGTCGTCGTCCCAGAGATTTTTGCTGCCCAGAAAGCTGCTGTAAATTTTCGGCGCATCGGCCCACACGGCCTGCGTGTAGCGGCCCTCGAAGCCTTGGTGGGAATAGTTGGCCAGCTTGAACTGGTTGAGATTGTCGTCGCCACCGCCCTGCACGCCGTTGGGGCCGACATAGACGGAAGTAGTCTGGTTCGTGTCGACGTCGGTTTTCTGGCCGCGGTAGCGACCGCCGACTTTGACCGAGAGCGGGAGCGTCGTGGCGAAATCTTTGCGCGCGTTGAGCTCGGTGCCCCAGACGGCTTCTTCGGTGCGACCGCTGGAGGCGAGGAGGCGACCGCGGTTGTGGCGGTCATAGTCGTTGGGATCGCCGGGTGTGAGGTTCGTGTAGGTGGGATACCAAACGTCGCGGGAGCGGTCGAAACGCGTGCGCTGGCCGGCGAGCGCGGTGTCGTACGTGGCGCGGCGCTCGTCGCCAAAACCGGGCGCGTAGGAGGCGGCGTAGTCGAGCTTGAGCCCGGGTAAATTGGTCTTGCCGCCGACCTGCCACGCGTAGGTCTCCTGGGTGGGCTCGATGTAGCTCATCTCGTAGGTCCACGTCGCGGCGAGGTGCTCGACGACCTTGTCGGTGTAGCCGGGCGCGTAGGCGTTGGCGTTTTCGGCGCTGGCAATCGTGAGGCGCTTTTGATCCACGGTGTCGGTGTAGTGCGTAAACATTACGCCGGCGAACAGCGTGGTCTTGTCGTCGAGGCGGTAGTCGAACTTCAGACCGAGATTCGTGCGGTTGCGGCGGTGAATGGCATCCTCGAGACGGAAGCGGTAGATGTAGGCGGGGCTTACGGGCGCGCGCTGGAAATCCATCTGCGTCACGTCCTGCGGCACGTAGTTGTCGCTGTAGGAAACGGAGAGATAGACGCCGAGATTCTTCTTCTCGCCGAACACATCAGAGGCCTGCAAGCCGCCGAAGAAGCTGCTCATGTGGCGGAGCGTTTTATAATTCACCCCGGAAGAATAGGCAATGCGGCGGCCGTTCAGGGAGAACGCCGACTTCGTGATCATGTTCACCGTGCCGCCGACGGAATCGGCGTCCATGTCGGGCGTTGGCGCCTTGATGACCTCGATGCTTTCGATGTAGTCAGCCGGCAGTTTATCGACCTCGAAGCTGCGGGTCTTCTTGCCGCTGGCGGGACTGGGGAGGCGCGTGCCGTCGAGCGTGACGGCGCTGTAGGCCGAGCCCATCCCGCGCACGAAGATCTGATCGACCTCGCCCTCGTTGAGATTGGTGGCGACGCCGGAAACGCGTTTCAGCATCTCGCCGACGTTGCCATCGACGAGCTCACCGAACGTGTCGGTGGCGACGACGCTCTTCACGTTGTCGGCGTTGCGCTGGCGCGTGATCGCGGCGGCGCTGCCCTCGCGTTCGCCGGCGACGGTGAAGGCGGTGAGTTGATAAACCGCCGAGCTGAGGCCGATGGTCGGCACCGTGTTCCGGCCAGCAGCGACGGTGAGCGGCTGCGTGTGGCGGTCGAGACCCGTATAGGTGACCTCGAGCGTGTAGTTGCCGGGCGCGACCGTCGTGAGTTCGAAGCGACCGTCACGATCCGTGAACGCGCTCTCCGTGGTGCCGGCGAGCGCGACCTGCGCGCCGGCGAGGAAGATGCGCGTGGCGGCATTGCTCACGCTGCCGGTGACGGTCGATTGCGCGAACGCGGCAGACACAACCGCGAACGCCAGCGCGCACGTGGTGAAAAACCGCAGGCGCGCAGAGCGGAAGCAGGGTGGAGGAATATTCATGGGAGAGTTTTCGTTTTAAGGTTCAGGGTTTGGGAGAGTGACGGCGATTGAGGAAAACAAAGGCGCCGAGCTTCGAGGCGGTGAGCACGTCGGGCGTGCCATCGCCGTTCAGGTCCACGGCCTCGACTTGCGTGCCGAGCGCGGAATTGTCGTCGATGAGGTGCGGGACGTAACGGGCACCGCCGGGCGCGGCCTGGTCGCGGACGAGTTCGAACCAGTAGTTCACCGGCGTGCCCATCGGCTCGACGTCACCTTTCGGCCCGTGCGCCCAACGGCGTTTGCCGGTGACAATATCCTGGAGGCCATCGCCGTTCATGTCGGCCAGCGTGAGCGCGTGCGGCTGCGAGAACGCGACCCCGAACTGTTTCTCCTCGTCGCGCGTGCCCATGATACGGCGTTCGGCAAACGTGATCACGCCGTCGGCCGCCTTCGTTTGCTCGAACCAGGAGAGGCCCCAGCCGTGGGAATTCTTGGCGGTGATAACGTCGTTTTTGCCATCGCCGTTCACGTCCATGACGAGGATCTGCGCGCCGCCGCGGTCGGTGCTGAGGACGAAAGGATGCTTGATCCACCTCTTCCCTTTTTCCGCGGGCTGCTCCCACCAGCCTTCGTTAAGCACGAGGTCCGTGCGCCCGTCGCCGTTGATATCGCCGACGCCTTCGCCGTGGTAGAGTTCGCGGTGGTCGAATTTCTCCGTGATCGGAACGAACGTCCACGGCTTCGTCGGCTCAGCCCAATTCGGCGTCCACCAGCCGAATTGTTTTTGCCACGTGGAGAGCAGCTCGGGTTTGCCGTCGCCGTCGATATCGAGGAACTGGGGCGACTCACCCTGAATGCGCGGCGCCACGAAATGTTTTTTCCAGACGGCGCCGGTGTCGGCTCGGCCGGGATTCTCATACCAGAACCCCTCGTGATGCATCACGCGGCCGACGACGAGGATGTCCGACCAGCCATCGCCGTTGAAATCGGCGACAAAGGAAAACATCGAGTCCGTGGGCTTCTCCTCCACGGCCTGCGGCACCATCGGATAGAACTCATGCTTCGTTTTGAACGACGGGCCCTCATACCAATACGGACCGGCGACGACGTCCTTTTTCCCGTCGCGGTTGAAATCGCCGGCGCTGATGCCGTCGCAGAGATACTGGTCGGTGAGGACTATTTTCTCGAAGCGCACCGATTGTTCGTCGGCGGCAGAGAGCGTGAACGTGAGTGCGACAGCGGCAAACGCGGCGGCGAGAGGGTGAAGGTGCGCGGGGTTCATAGAGGGATGGGGGAGCCGTTTTCGGTGAACGGCTACAACCGCGGGGCGCGAAAATGCTGAGGCTCATCAGGTGGGAAATCTTCCCAGCGTCCATCGTTTGCCGGAGGCCCAAGAGACTTTGCGACTTTGGTCCCATGCCCCGACGGGCCCGGAGTGCCGGCGTGCCCGCGCGCATCGGCCCAGCGACCAAAAGGTTTGCCGGGCGCCGTTCCACCCGCGTAGTCACCGTCAACCCCACCTCGCGCCATGCCCCTGCTCCCCTTCCCTTTCCGTGTGTTGCTTTCGCTCACCGCGCTCGCCGGTTCGCTTCATGCCGCTGATGCCGCACCCACGGCACGCGTGCGCCAGCTCACCAGCGGGCCGAACCATCACTTTTTTGGATACATCGGCCAGTCGCGCACGATTCCGTGGAACGCCAGCCGTCGCTACCTGCTCGCGCTCGAGACTGCGTTTCAGGACCGTCTGCCTGGCGCCGGCGATGCCGCAGGCGTCTGCCTAATCGACACGCAGGACGGCAACCGCCTCCGCGTCGTCGATCGCACCTTCGCGTGGAATCCCCAACAGGGAACGATGTTCTACTGGAATCCCGCGCACCCCGAGACCCAGTTTTTCTTCAACGACCGCGATCCGAAGAGCGGCAAAGTTTTCACCGTGTTATTCGACATCACTCTCGGCGGCTCGCCCACAAACGCCGGGACGACCGCCCCCGGCGGTCGCTTGCGCGAGTATCGCTACGACGATACGCCCGTCGCCAATGGCGGCGTCGCGCAGAACGGCGGCTACTTTCTCGCGATCAACTACGCCCGCATGGCGCGCCTCCGCCCCGTGACCGGCTACAAAGACGCCCGCGACTGGACCGCCGGCGTCGCCGCGCCCGCCGACGACGGCATCTACCGTATCGACGTCGAGTCCGGTGCGAAACGCCTCCTCGTGTCATTCACACAGCTCAAGGCCGCGCTCGCCCAGCTGCCCACCCCGCCCCCGCGCCTCGACGAGCGCCACCTCTTCATCAACCACACGCTCAACAACCGGAACAACGACCTGATTTATTTCTACTGCCGCGCCGATTTCGAAACGACGCCCACCGACCGCGTCAATGTGCCCTTCACCATCCGCCCGGACGGTACCGGTCTCACCGCACACACGACGTTTATCGGCGGCCACCCCGAGTGGGAATGGGGCAGCCGCATCATCGGCTCCGCCGAAGACCAGCAAGTGATCTACGACACCGCCACGAGAAAAATCGTCGAGCGCCTCGGCGGCAAAGAGGTGTTTCCGAATCCGGGCGGCGACATCGCGCTCGCGCCGGACGGCCGCTGGTTCGTCAACAGTCACCGCGCCGGCGAGTACAACCACTACACGTTCCTCGACCGCCACACCGGGCGCACGCTGCGCGCCCCGCCTGTCTTCATGGGCCAATGGAAATCCGGCGACCTGCGCCTCGACCCCGCACCGTGCTGGAACCGCACCGGCGATGCCCTCGTCGTACCCGGCATCGCGCCCGACAGCACGCGGCAGATGTTCGTGATCGAGCTCGGACAACATGAATAAAGATTTCTGTTCCTTCCGCGGGCCGCACCCGCTTTCCTGTCCTGCTGTTTGCGTTCGTCCCCGCTGCCCCCCCCATGAATCGCCGCTCGTTTCTCCGCTCCACCGCTGCGCTGACCGCGCTCACGCCCCTCGCCTCCTCCGTCTGCGCGCAGGCGCCCGCCGCCGCCCCGGCGAATCCCAAACCCCGACGCTCGAACCCCAAGGGCTTTATGCTCGCGACGCTCGGCAGCGCGGCCCTGAAAAAACTCAGCGTGCGCGAGCAGTTCCAGTTGCTCCGTGAGGCCGGTTTCGCCGGCGTCGAACCGTCGAGCGCGATGAACCAGGCCGAGGTCCTCGCCGCGCGCGACGCCACCGGCATCCAGATTCCCAGCGTCGTCATCGCCACGCACTGGGCCAAGCCCCTCACCGATCCCAACCCCGCCACGCGCCAAATCGGCCTCGACGGCCTGCTCCAGGGCCTGCGCGACGCCAAGGCCTACGGCGCCGGCTCGGTCCTGCTCGTGCCCGGCGCGGTCACCAAACAGGTGAGCTACACCGACGCCTTCGCGCGCTCGACCGCTGAAATCAAAAAGGCCGTGCCCCTCGCCGAAGAACTCGGCGTCGTGATCGCAATCGAAAACGTCTGGAACCAATTCCTCCTCAGCCCGCGCGAGGCCGTCGAGTTCGCCGACTCGTTCAAGAGCCCGTTCGTAAAATGGCATTTCGACGTCGGCAACGTCGTCAACTCCGGCTTCCCCGAGCATTGGATCCGCACCCTCGGCCCGCGCATCGCGAAAATCCACGTGAAGGAATTCAGCCGAAAACTCCGCGATACGAAAGGCCTCCGCGAAGGTTTCAAGGTCGACCTCTTCGACGGCGACAGCGACTGGCCGGCCGTCATGGCCGCGCTCGACGCGGTCGGCTATCAGGGCTGGCTCATCACCGAGCAATGGCGCGCCGAGGGCCTCAGCGACCGCGAATACCTCGAAAAAATCTCCGCGAAACTCGACGCCATCCTCGCCGTCTGACGCGCTACTCTTCCTGCCGGTTTCTCCCTCTCTCTCGCCCCCACCCTCGCCCCCCTTTATGCACACCCCCGCCCCGCTCCCCCGCCGCGACTTCCTGAAAACCTCGGCCGCGCTCGCCGCCGGCGCGACGCTCGCCCCGCGCTTCCTCACCGCCGCCGAGCGCACCCGCTCGATCGGCGCCAACGACCGCATCCGCATCGCCCAGATCGGCGTCGGCTCCCGCGGCCGCGGCGCCCACCTCGAAAAAGGTATCATCCCCCACCTCGCCGCGACCAACTTCGAGGTCGTCGCCATTGCGGATCCGTGGAAAAAAGCCCGCAGCGACACCAATGCCCTCATCAAGGCCACGTGGGGCCGCGAGGCGAAGGAGTTCGAATCCTATCAGGACCTCCTCGCGCTGGAGGGCATCGACGCCGTCATGATCGCGTCGCCGGATTTCCACCACACGACCCACCTCGAGGCCGTCGCCAAGGCCCGCAAGCACATCTACGTCGAGAAACCGCTGGCGACCGAAATGGACAACCTCGTCCGCGCCTACGACGCCGCCAAGGCGGCTCAGGCCGCCGGCAGCATCATCCAGGTGGGGACGCAGCTCCGCAGCCTCCCGGGCATCGTCGGCGCCCGCCAGCTCGTGAAAGACGGCGGCATCGGCAAAATCACGCGCATCGACGAGACCCGCAACAGCGAGAGGCCCTACTGGTATTCCTACCTCAACCGCGACGTGAAGAAGGAAGACGTCAACTGGAAGGAATTCCTCGGCAACCGCCCGGCCCGGCCGTTCAACGCCGTCCAATACTCCGCGTGGTATGGCTACTACGAATTCTGTCAGGGCCCCGTGCCGCAGTGGGGCGCGCACTTCCTCGACCTCATGCACTACGTCACCGGCTGCGGCCTGCCCGAGTCCTGCATGTGCATGGGCGGCTCCACCTATTGGAACGACGAGAACAAATTCACCGTGCCCGACAACGTGATCGCCACGTGGAGTTACCCCGAGGGTTTCATCGTCACGAGCTCGAACAATTTCGGCAACTTCGCCGGCAACTCGCGCAAGTTCTACGGCGACAAGGGCACCCTCGCCGTCGACAACTGGAACGCCCCGACCTACAGCGCCGACGGCGGCCCGAAGCGCGACGGCAAGATCCGCGGCAAGGTGAACGTCGAGCCGATCCCGCATCCCGACCACTTCCTGAACTGGCTCCAGTGTATGCGCGACGGCAAGACGCCGAACGCGTCGATCGATGCCGGTTACCAACACGCCGTCGCCGTCCTCATGGCCGTGATCTCCTACGACACGGGCAAGAAGACCTTCTACGACGCTGCGAAGCGCCGGATCCGCACGGCGTGAGGTCAGAGAGGAGGGCGGACTGAAGTCCGCCCGACCTCCACCCCCAGAGGGGCGCACCCGGTCCGCCCCTCTGGACGACGCTCCCCGCCGGCAGGGGCAACCCCCACACTCAAACACGCGACCGATCCGCGCGACCCCGTGGTCGCGTGACCGCCCAACCCCGGCTCAGAACCGGATGCGCGAAATATTCGTCTTGTTCGGAAAGTCGGCGAGCGGCACGAGTTGGCGCGTGGGCGGATCATAGACCAAAATGCCGGTGTCCGTGGCGAAAATCACATAGGCATCTTCCGCGCCGTCGCCCGGCAAATCGCCCCACGCCGTGTCGCGCCGGCAGGTCATCACTCCGATCGGCATCGCCAGCGTGATGTCACTTTGGCGCAACGCCGCGAGCGACGTCGCCACCCCGAGAAGCCGGGCGAACACCGCGCCGTCGTAGCCCTTCGCACGCGCCTTGGGCAGGTCGTAGTCCACCGCCCCGCAGGCCGACTCCAGCCAAGCCGCGAGGTTGCCCAGTGAATCGCTGCGCAGCAGCGCGTAGTCAGCATCCATGGTCTCGAAATTGTCGAAACCATGGAGGCCGCCGCGGTGCAGTTCGCGCAGCAGCCGCGTCGCGCCGAACTCCTTCGGCGCCCCGCCTTCGCGCACCAGCACGGGCAGCGGAAACCCCGGCAACTGGAGGCTGCCCCGGGCGACGGCCGCGCCGAGCCCGGCGGCCAGACCGAGGAGGGCGACAACGAACCGTTTCATCGCCTAGAAATAAACCTCCTCCATGGTGTGCCGGTTGGGAAAGTCCCGGAGCGCGACCATCGTCCCATCTTGCGGTTCGATGACAAACAGCCCCTTGCTGGTCCCGACAATGACCACCGCATGGGCTCCGCCCGCCCGGATGCCGGCAAAGCCAAACCGGTAAAAGACCGTGGCCCAGCCGATGGCGATCGAGCCCCGCGTCTCCCCGGCCTTGAGCGCGAGCAGATCGGCGAAGGCCACGAAACAATTCGCGTAGTTGTCGCAGTCCCACAGCTGGTCGACGAAGCGGATCTTGAGCGGCTTCTCCAGCTTGCGAAACCAGCCCTTGAAATCGACCAGTTGCCCGTGCTCGGGCCGCAACAGTTTCGTGCGCAGCACATTCACGCGCGGCGGCGTGTCGGTGACTTTCGCCAATTCCGCTTTGACGTCGTCGATCGTCCACACCGTAGCGGTTTGCGTCGCGTCCCACGGCGGCGGCGGCGGCAACGTGACCAACGTCTCGCGGGCCAGCGCGGCAAAATCCGGTATGATCCGCCCCTCCGGGGCACCGGATTGGGCACGGACCGAGGGGGCGCCGCCCAGCAGCAGCAGGACCGCCGCGCCCACCCAAGGCGCCGCCCTGAGCCAGGCGGCTCGGTCGCAGACGGGGCGCTGGGCGAATGTCGTCACAGAAGGAAGGAGGCTATGTCTCTCAACGGCGCGATGGCGAAGCCAGACACCACCTTTCTTTCGGGGTGCGGGCGGAGGTGAAAGACTCGACTTGTCCCTTCATTGCCACGATTTTCGACGGATCTAACCGTTCTCACTCCATGCGCGTCCCTTTTCTCCGCAGCCTGCCCGTCAGGCTGGCTGGGCTGATTTTGATTCTGAGCGGTCTCACCCTGCTGGTCTTGACCGAACTCAACCGTCGCGCCGTGGAGCGGATCCTGCTCGAGCAGGCGGAAGTGCAGGCGGCCACCTCGGCCGCCGCTATCGTGGACGGGCTCGACGCCGTCATCGGTTCCGTCGAGCGGCTGGCCCGCTTCGTCGCCCGGGACCTCGAAGGCCGCCCGCTCACGCCCGATGAGGTGGAGAAAATCGCCCGGAACGTCCTCATCGATAGCCCGAACGTCCACGGCTGCAGCCTCACCTTTGAACCGCGGGCGCTCAACCCGACCACCGAGCGGTTCGGCGTCTACGTCCACCGCTCGAACACCGTGAGCCGCTATGTCACGCGCGACCTCGCCACGCCCGGGCAGACCTATTGGACGCAGGACTGGTATCGGGAAGTCCTCGACAAGGGCATGCCCGTCTGGAGCGAACCCTTTTTCGACCGCGGCGGCAGCGAACGGAATGTCGTGCGCGTCGCGCTGCCGTTCTTCCGCATGGTGAACAACGAGCGCGAGGCGATCGGCGTCGTCGCCGCGGTGATCGAGTTGGACTGGCTCCGGCGCCTCGCCAATGTGAATGAGTTTTCCGAAACGAGTTACACGATCATTTTCTCGCGCAGCGGCCGGTTGATCATCCATCCGAAACCGAACTACGTCATCGCCGAGACCATCGAAACGCTCGCGGAGAAGGCCAATACGCCGGAGCTGGCGAAGATCCGGCAAAATATCCTCGCGAAACGCCAGGGCGCGCTGCGCTACACCGAGACGCTGCCCGCACGCCGCGTGCACGTGAACTATAAGCCGACAAAATTTGCCGGCTGGGGCGTGATCGTGGGCTACGACGAGGAGGAATTTCTCAAGACGCAGCGCGCATTCCGCGGCATCACCGCGGCGTTTCTCGGCGCGGTGCTGGCCCTGTTGGCCGGAATCGTGATTTTGGTTACGCGCTTCGCGCTCCGGCCCCTCGGCCAGCTCGCCTTGGCCGCGGACGAAATCGCCCGCCGTAATCTCGATTGTACGATCGCGCCGCCGCGCCGGGACGACGAGGTCGGCCGGCTCACGCAGTCGTTCCGCAGCATGCGCGACGCGCTGAAAGCCCAACACCTCGAGCGCCGCTGGGCCAGCCAATCGATCGACCACCAGCTGCGCTACAACCAGCTCATCATCGATTCCGTCAGCGAACTCGTCTTCGTGCTCACCAAGGCGCTGAATATTTCGCGGATCAATCCGGCCGTTCTCCAATCCACCGGCTACACCGAGGTGGAGCTCATCCGTTCGCCCCTCGGCCGGTTGGTGCACCTCCGCCCCGTGGCTGGCGAGAAGACCGCCGCCACGGCGGAGATCCTCGCCGCCGCGTTGAAGGATGGGCGCCGTTTGCTCGATCAGCCGGCCTTCCTCGTCGACAAGCACGGGGTCGAATCCGCCGTGCGGCTCACGCTGGTCCCGCTGCGGGACGACAACCGCGTCGTCGGCGGCGTCGTCACCTTGCGCACCACGCCCCCTCAACCCCCGAATCTATGAACAAGCACATTTTGACTGTCGACGATGAGTCGCAGATCCGCGAGCTGCTGCGGGAAATCCTGGCCGCCTCGGGTTACCA